>JAJUGS010000049.1 GCA_029265875.1 Prolixibacteraceae bacterium | reverse complement strand
TTTTACCGTTCAGTTCAAGTTTCACCAACTGGCTTCGTGTGTAAACATGTACCTGGAATTTTTCACCTTCGTGTCCTTCCCAATTCCAGCTTTTCAGCTCATCCGGAAATCCCCAGTTGCTCACAGCCTCTCTTTTCCCTTCAGGAATGGGGCGGTGTACAAACATCTCGACTTTACTTTTTCCCCAAACTACATGCTGGTAAAACGAGGGTACTTTCCGGTTGCCAATCAGGTCGATGTCGCCCTGGTAGTTGGTATAAACCGGCCAGGTATCACGTCTGAAAAATCCACCTCCGGGAGGACCTGCACGACGATTTCCGGGACCTGTTGCCTGCATTCCCTGCGGAAGGTTTCCGGCCTGGATTACCTGCTGACCGGGCGTTCCCGAAGTCGTGGTTGCCGGTGCTGCCGGTTCAATATCCCTCAGTTGCGGCATTCCAACCCCAGCCTCGCCAATATTATCGGTGGCTGTCCACACAAAATACCCGATTACATACGGATGTTTCTTCACCATCTCGTAGTTTTCCAATGCCAGCGGCGGATTGGTTTCTGAGCCCACCATCACCCGGTCGGGGTATTTTTCGTGGTCCGATTCGTATCTTTTGTACGCGTAATTGTATACTATCAAATCGAAAAGAGCCATGTGTTCGGGAATCGAGTCCCAACGGCTGGTCTGGCCGCGCATCCAGGCAAAATCGTTAAAACATTCGGTCACAAAACGTGAATGATCGTGTCGGCGGATTTCTTCCGTCAGGTTCCGGGCGATTCGCAGCCCGGTGGTGTCAAAGGTTTCCCTGATTTCGTTGCCAATACTCCAGATGATTACCGACGGGTGGTTGCGGTCGCGTTTTACCCACGATTCCACATCGCGTTGCCACCATTCCCTGAAACTAACGTTGTAATCTTTTGGTTTTTTGGGTGTTTCCCAGGCATCAAAAATTTCGTTTAATACTAACATTCCCAGCCTGTCACAAGCATCAAGTGTTGCGGGCGACGGTGGATTGTGGCTGGTTCTGATGGCATTGAAACCTGCCTTTTTCAGTATTTCGATTCGCCTTTCTTCAGCCCTGTCGATAGATGCAGCACCCAGCGGCCCATTGTCATGATGGTAACAGCCGCCAATCATATCAACCGGAACTCCGTTCAGCGTTAAACCTTCCTGTGCACTGATTTTTATATCCCTGATTCCAAAAGTTGTGGTACTGAAATCAATCACCTTGTCATCATCCAGAACAGAAACTTTTGCAGTGTAAAGATTTGGGTTTTCAATTGACCAAAGTTTCGGATTTTTAACGGCGATGTTTTGCACAATTTCATTTGTCTGACCTGCCGGAAGTGTTGCATTGCTTTTTATCGAACCTGCCTTTTTCCCTGTTGAATCGAACAGTTCAGCCAGTAAAACAACATCTTTTGTATCTGAACCCGAATTTACAGTTGTGACTGAAATTTTCACGTCAGCAGATTTTTCAGAAATTGTCGGTGTGGTAATATACAATCCACCAGCAACATCGATATGAACCGGGTTGACAAGCGTAAACCAAACATGCCTGTAAATACCCGAACCCGAGTACCAGCGCGAATTCTGACCCTCATTTTTTACCCTCACCGCAACTACGTTAGGTTGTCCTGCGGGATTGAGAAACGGTGTGATGTTGTAGTAAAACGGCGTGTAACCATACGGATGAAAACCGAGATGTTTCCCATTGAGCCACACATCGGCATTCATGTAAACGCCGTCGAATTGAAGATAAGCTATTTTGTCCTTGTCGGCCTCGTTTATCGTAAAACTTTTACGGTACCAGCCGGTTCCGCCAACCAGGTAGCCGGAACTCATTTTATCGACTGAAGATTTATCAAACGGCCCGACAATACTGTCGGCGATTTGATTGGGCTGGTCTTCGATGCTCCAATCGTGGGGAACATTCAAAATCCGCCATTTTGAATCATTAAAATCAGGGCTTTCTGCACTCACGAGGCTATCTTTCAGAAACCGCCAGTCTTCGTCAAACAAAACAGTTCTTGTAAATGGCTCAGTTGCTTTTTTGTGGCTGCACGAGTAAAATGCAGAAAAGAAGATTAAAACGACTGATAAAGAGAAAATTTCCGCAGTAAAGCGACGTTTTTGATTTTTCATGCCGGTAAATTTAGGTTGTTAGTACCAATCTGGTTTTAAAGCAAATAGACTCCCAAATTCGAAAAAAGTTTAACAAACCTTTCACCAATTTTCATCGGGGTTGAATATTCTCAGGATAAGACAATCGCGCAAATTGTATTGGTCTTATTAATAACTAAGAAAAGGACCCGCTCTCTAACAGAACAGGTCCCACATTTTATATATCGATTGGTTTTTTATTTTCTGAAGCTCCAGTAATTTACTTCCGCTTCGGTTTCGTTGGTGGATTGCTGCAACCAGTAGGCGGGAGTTACACGTTTGCCTGTAAAACTTTTCAGCCGGCGCTGGTAAACATCAATCACCGGATTAAAAAGCAAATCAGCCACCCAGACTTTAAAAGTTGTGGCTTCTTCATTTTCGCCAACCACTTTTACTTCATATTGATTGTGTTCGAGCAGTTTTTTCAGAAAATCAGCCCGTTCTTTTGAAGCGCCTGTTTCCACCAGCGAGCAACGTACTCCGTCGATTGTCTCTACAATATGATTTCCTTTATTCAGTGCCATTTTTATAGCTTTTAAGTCATTAAACCTCGGTCACCCCTCAATCCCCTCAAGGGGACAATTACCCCCTTTGAGGGGGCTGGGGGTGATTCAATTTTTACTCACCCTGATATTTAATTTTTAAAACATAAAATTCTGGCTGATTTCACGAATCGAATCAAATATCACACTGGCAAAACCCACTGCAAAAATACCTGCCACACAAAGCAACAAGGCAACCCGCATGTAAGGCGAACTTTTAAAGGCAGGAACCGGGTTGTCGCTTTTCTCGATAAACATGGCCCTCACTACCAGTAAATAGTAATAAAGTGAAATGGTTGCATTCAAAACAGCAATCAATACCAAAATGTAATAACCGCTGCTGGCTGCCGAGGTAAACAAAAAGAATTTTCCGAAAAAACCAGCCACCGGTGGAATTCCGGCTAATGAAAAAAGAGCCAGTGTCATCAGCAAACTCAGTTTCGGGTTGGTTTTGTACAACCCGTTGTATCCTTTAATGGTCTCAACACCCGAAGCATTTGAAATCGCTTCCACCACACCAAAAGCGCCGAGGTTAGTAAAAACATAAATCAAAACGAAATACACAATGGCTGTCATTCCGAGGTCGTTGGCACCTAAAATACCCAGCAAAATAAAACCTGCCTGAGCAATGGATGAGAAAGCCAGGAAACGTTTCAGGTTTTGCTGACGCAGTGCAAAAAGGTTACCGATTGTCATGGTGAAAACTGCCAGCGTATAAATCACCGGTTTCCACATTTCGGTCAGCGTTTTGAAAACAGTAAACAGAATGATGGCAAAGATGAACGAAGCGGCTCCTTTCGAAATAACCGAAAGATAGGAGGTTACGTTTACCGGTGCTCCTTCGTAAACGTCGGCAGTCCAGAAGTGAAATGGTACCAGTGAAATTTTGAAACCCATTCCGCTCACAAAAAAGATAAAACCAAGTGCCACCATGGAATTGGCGGTTACTGTTTGCGCCACATCGGCAAAATAAATCGACCCCATCGCACCATAAATCAGCGAAAGCCCAAACAACAAAACTCCCGATGAAAGCGCTGAGGACAAAATCAGTTTGATACCGGCTTCTGCTGAACGGCTCCTGATCCGGTCGTACGCAGCCAGCGCGGCAATCGGGATAGTGGCGGTTTCGAGGCCCACGTAAAAAATCAGGAAGTCGCCGGCTGAAATCATAAAATTCATCCCGATCAGGGTCGAAATTGTCAACAGAAAATACTCGCTGATGCGGTCCGCATTTTCATCGCGTCTGAGCCATCCTTCAGCCTGAAGAAAAATTATCAGAACTCCAATATTCAGAACGTTTTTCATCAGCGCGGCAAGGTGGCTGCCCTGGTACGAACCACCAAACAATGTCCCTTCCTGAACGGGTAAAAAACCGAGAATGGTAACCAAAGCAAAAAGCCCGATCGAAAACGGGATCAGCTTTTTCTTGCTGTTGTCTGCTGTAAAAATTTCAGCAATCAGTATGATTAATGCCACTGCTGTAAGCAGCAATTCGTGGCGCATCATTATAAATTGTCCGATATTCATAATCGTTTATTTTTCTAATTAAAAGGCAACCTGTGCCAGTTTTTCGACGATGGGTTTCAGGCTGTCAAGAATGGTATTCGAAAGCCATAACGGGGCAATACCAATACCGGCAATAGCAATCACAAGTGTGTACATGCTCAGTTTTTCGTACCATTGTGCATCTTCAAGGTGTTCGAAATGCGGATCTTTCACCGGTCCAAAAAGCAGGATTCCCACAACGCGAAGAATATATACCGCGGTAATTACAATCGACGAAGCTGCCAATATTGTTACAACACGATGGAAAACATCGGTGTGTTGAAAAGCTCCCACAAACACGGTCATTTCGGCAACAAAACCGCTCAAACCGGGTAAACCCAGCGATGCCAGACCGGCAATTACATACACCACTGAAAGGATTGGAATCACTTTCATCAAACCGCCCATTTCGTAAATGTTACGGGTGTGTGTCCTTCCATAAATCATCCCGATCAATGCAAAGAAAAGGGCTGTCATCAAACCGTGAGAAATCATCTGGATGATACCACCGTCCATGGCTGTTTCATTCATCATCAGCAATGCAAAAAGTACGAGCCCGCAATGGCTCACCGAAGAGTAGGCATTGATGTATTTCAGGTCTTTTTGCCAGATGGCACCGAAAGCACCATAAACCACGCTGATACTGGTTAGGATGATAAAAATCCAGGCCATTTCGTGGGCAGCTTCGGGCATCAGGAACATGGCAACACGGAAAGCACCATAACCTCCAAGTTTCATCAATACTCCGGCGTGGAGCATCGAAACAGCGGTTGGCGCCGATGCATGTCCATCGGGAGACCAGGTATGGAACGGGAAAAGCGCCCCTAAAATTCCGAAACCTACAAAGGTGAACGGGAAAAAGAAACGTTGTGCTTCTACGGGAATCTGAATTTTTGAAATTTCGATTATATGAAAAGTAAGCGGTCCGCCATCAGGAGCCGAATTGAAATAGATGCCAAAAATCCCCACCATCAACAGTGCCGAACCTCCCATCAGCATTAATGTCAGCTTCATGGCCGAACTTTCCTTCGGACCACTGCCCCAGATTCCGATCAGCAAGTACATTGGTATCACCGCCACTTCGTAAAAAAGGAACATGGTAAACAGGTCGAGCGAGATAAAGAAGCCGAAAACCCCGGTTGCCAGCAGGATGAGCGAAATAAAGAACTCACGGCTCAGGAATTCCATCTCCCACGAGGCAAAAATTCCGGCAAAAACCACCACGGCTGTCAGCGCAATCATGGCAACGGCAATTCCGTCAACCCCAATGGCATAGCGAATATTGAGGGTTTTAAACCACATGTAATCAGCCGTAAAAAGCATTTCGTCGGTTACACCAGCTTTTCTCGCTCCCAGGTACATAAAAACCAGGATGGCTGCCACAACAAGCTGTGCGGTCATCCCGATGGCTGAAACCAGCCGGGCGCCTTTCAGGTCTTTGGTAAACAGGATGCCGGTAATTGTCAGTACCGGGATTACTATCAATAAAGTAAGTATATTCATATCGAATATTTTATATTTTTTTCCTCTGTTTTATCAACCTCTTTTCTGTTTCGTCCGCCAACTGGTTTTGCTCTTTGTTCTACTTCCTTCGCGGACGATTTTTCTCTTTTCGTTTTGTTCCCGGGGTTGAAACCCCGGGTTATTTATTTTTCGCTCTTTCAGAGCTTTCGTTATTTCAATCCTTTCCCCTGTGGGGGAATAAAAAGGGGGCTTTTTTTACATATAGTACACCAGCACCAGCGCCAGAATCAGCGCACCGGCCACAAACATAAAAGCGTAGTGCTGCAGTTGTCCCGACTGCATTCCCTTTATCCGGTATGAAACCTTTTCAGTAACAGTTCCGATTCCAACCATAAATCCGTCAACAATGTGGCGGTCGAACCAGGCAATGGGCCGTGATATGTAGTTGAAAATGATTTTCCTGGTTATAAAAAGGTATATCTCGTCGAAATAAAACTTGTTGTAGGTAGCTGTGTAAAGCACACCCAGTTTTCTGGCAATATTTTCCGGTGTTTTGCTTTCTTTTTTATAAAGCAACCAGGCCAGGGCAATTCCCAAAAGTCCGATCAAAACTGAAGGAACAGCCACTCCCAGGTGCAAATGCGTGTCGAAGTGCATTTTATCGGCAGTTACCAGGCTGTGAAATGGCAGGAACCCTGAAAAAACCGAAGCAAAAGCCAGGAACATCAGCGGGATGGTCATTGTCAGCGGCGATTCGTGCGGTGTGTGATGATAATGTCTGTCTTTTCCCCAGAAAATATTGAAATAAAGACGGAACATGTAAAAAGCTGTCAGTCCGGCAACCAGGAATTCAACAGCAAATAAAAGTTTGTTGTGTTCCAGCGCTGCCACAAGAATTTCATCTTTACTGAAAAAACCCGAAAGCGGGGGAACACCTGCAATGGTGAGACAGGCAATTAAAAAGGTGATATGCGTGATGGGCAGGTACTTTCTCAGGCCGCCCATGTCGTACATGTAATTTGAATGCACTGCATGAATAATAGATCCGGCACCCAGGAAAAGCAAAGCTTTAAACATGGCATGAGTAAACAGGTGGAACACGGATGCCATGTAACCCAAACCTTCTTCGCCACCATAACCGGAAACACCCAGTGCCAGCATCATATAACCCAGTTGCGACAGGGTTGAAAAAGCAAGCACCCTTTTAATATCATATTGTGTGATGGCAATTACCGCTGCAAAAAGCGAGGTAAAACCTCCAATGTAAGCTACAACTTCAAGTGCATCAGGAGCCTGAAAATGGTAAACCACAAATAATCGGGCAACGAGATAAACACCGGCAACCACCATCGTGGCAGCATGAATCAATGCCGAAACCGGAGTGGGGCCTTCCATGGCATCGGGCAACCAGATGTGTAACGGGAACATGGCCGATTTACCGGCGCCTCCCATAAAAACCAGCACCATTGCCCAGGTCATGGCCGAAACACCCATAAAACTGAGCCCTGCTGCATTTGCAAATACAGCTCCGTCAGGATTGGTAAGAATTCCGAAATCAAAGGTTTTAGTAATGAATGAAAGGATCAATATGCCAATCAGAAAACCAAGGTCGGCAAAACGGGTAACAATGAAGGCTTTTTTAGAAGCAGCCACAGCCGATGGTTTCTGGTAATAAAAACCAATCAGTAAAAATGAGCTTACACCCACAAGTTCCCAGAAAATATACATCTGGAAAATATTGGTGGCAATTACAAGCCCTAACATCGAAAAGGTGAACAAAGAAAGGAATGCATAAAAACGCTGAAATCCCTTTTCACCGTGCATATAACCCAAACTGTATATATGCACCATAAACGAAATGGTTGTAACAACCACCAGCATCATTACGGAAATCGGGTCGAGCAAAACACCCATTTTAATCTGTAATGTTTCTGAGAAAGTCAGCCACAATGTTTCGAAAGGAATGATGGTTGGGAATGCCTCGGCGTGATGTCCGCCAAAGAAATAGGTGATAGCCGTCATCAACGACAAAACCCACGAAATACCCAGGCCTGTTGTTCCCAGTAAGCCCGAAATGATGGGTTTCCATTTCATTCCCAATAAACCGGTGACCAAAAACATCACCAGCGGAATCATCGGAATCAGGATTGTGTAATTGTACATAAGCAATTATATTTAAACCACATAGGCACAGAGTTCACATAGTTTTTTCTATGTGTTTTCTGATGTACCTATGTGCCTATGTGTTTCATTCTTAAAAATTCTCTCAGTAACTAATAGCGAAGTTCATTTACATTTTCAACATCGATATTCTTCAGCTTTCTGTAAATATTGATGATGAGCGCAATGGCAACCGAAGCTTCGGCAGCAGCAATTCCAACCACCAAAATGGCAAAGAAATGTCCCTGCAGTTGGTCGGGGTACAAATAGCGGTTAAAAATCACAAAGTTGATATTCACCGAATTCAGTATGAGCTCGATGGCCATCAAAATAGTAATCAGGTTGCGGCGCATGATAAAACCAGCCACCCCAATAAAAAACATCAGCGTACTGACAATCAGAAAATGTTGTATTGGAATTCCCTCGATCATATTTCTGAATTTTTGGATTTATCTTTTTTAGCAATCACAATCGCACCAATCATGGCTGCCAGCAGTAAAATACTGATCAACTCAAAAGGCAGTGCATACCCGTTTTTTTCAACACCCAGCAGTTGCGCGCCAATATTTTCCATGGTAGCTGGCAGCGGGGTTGTTGTAACGATTTCGGGGAAAGGGTAAGTTAAGATGGTATAAATGGTGAGAAAACTTCCCACAACCGCCACACCGGTTCCCATCAGCAGTTTTGTAAGCTCAGGCTTTTCGAAAAGATGCGAAATATGATGGGTAAGCAGGATACTGAAAATAATCAGCACCACAATACCACCCGCGTACAACGTTAACTGCACAGCAGCCATAAACTGGTATTCGAGCAGGAAGTAAACCCCTGCGGTGGCAATCAGCACAAAAAGCAGGTAAACAGCGGCGCGTAAAATGCGGCGCGAGGTGATGGTCAGCAGCGAAAACAAAAGGATAATCGCTGAAAACACGTAAAACATTACAACATTGAAACTCATTTCTTAGCCTCCTTTCTGAGCGATGAGCCCGGCTGGTTTAACACTTTGGTGAGTTTATGACGGTAGAAAACGGCATGTTCAAATTTTTGCCCGAAAGCCAGTGCATCCGATGGGCAGGTTTTCACACAGAGCCCGCAGAAAGTACACATCGAAAGATGGTAAATGTGTTTATCAATCACCCTTTCCATTTTTCCTTCGGCATTGGGCACACGGTCGGTAATAATTTCGATGGAACCATTCGGACAGTTCATTTCGCAGATACCACAACCCGTGCAGGCATGCTGGTTGTTTTCGTCGTGCGGCATAATGATTTCGCCTTTGAACCGCTCTTCCATTTTCAGGGTTTTCCGGTTTTCGGGATATTGCTGTGTTACAATAGCGCGCGGACTAAGGAAATATTTCCCGGTAACCCGCATCCCTGCCCAAAGGGAGGCAATCCCTTTGAACATATCGCTGAAATATTTTGATATACTGTTCATCAGTTCAATAATTCATAGTTAACTAAGCAACCCGTGGTTGAACCCACTTCGGGGTTCTGATTCTATTACACTTACATTCCACGGGTTACACCCGTGGCTATTTTTTTTGAATCCCTCCGGGATTAAAAAATGTCCGAAAGACACTAACAAAAATAGCCCCGTGGGAAGCTCGGGGAGCTTTAAAACACCCGCAGAAACAACCCCAAAGTGGGTTGAATATTTATTATTAATCAATTTCAATTCCTGACTCATAAATAATCATTAATCAATTAAAAATGCCAGCCCATCAGTACCAGGAAAGCGATCACCACAATATTCACAAGACTGACAGGTAAAAGGTATTTCCATTCGAGTGTCAGCAACTGGTCGATACGCAAACGCGGGAATGTCCATTTAAACCACATGATGACATAAATGATGAAAAACGTTTTCAGGAAAAACCAAACGATGGGTGGCACAAAATCCATGATGTGATTAAAACCTTCCCAACTGCCGATGTGCAGCGGCATCCATCCACCCAGGAAAACCGTTGCGGCAATACCGGCAACAATAAACATGTTAATGTATTCGGCCAGAAAGAAAAAGGCGAATTTAATTCCTGAATATTCAGTATGAAAACCGGCTGTTAACTCTGATTCTGCCTCGGCAAGGTCAAACGGGCCGCGGTTGATTTCGGCTGTACTGGCAATCAGAAATATTACAAATGAGATAAAAGCCGGAATGTGGCCTTTAAATATCCACCAGCCGTTTGCCTGGCTTTCGATAATGGCTGAAAGTTGCATGCTGCCCGAGAAAACCACGATGGCCAGTAAGGAGAGGCCCACAGAAAGTTCGTAGCTCACAATTTGTGCCCCGCTTCGCATGGCACCAATCAGCGAGTATTTGCTGTTGCTCGACCAACCGGCCAGTAAAATCCCCACAACCCCCAGCGACGAAACGGCCATCACATAAAAAACACCAATGTTAAAATCGATGGCATGCAACCCTTTTGCAAAAGGCAGTGCAGCCATGGCCATCAGCGAAGCAATAATCACAATAAACGGCGCGAGGTTAAACAGAAATTTATCGGATTTCCGGATTGGTATCAACTCTTTGATGAGCAACTTGATAAGGTCGGCAATGGTTTGCAGCAAACCCCATTTCCCAACGCGGTTCGGACCCACGCGGTTCTGGATAATGGCACAAACTTTACGTTCGAGATAAACCAGGAACAAACCCAGCAAGGCAAAAAAGAGCAGAAATACCAGCCCGATGATCACCAGTTCGGTAAAAGTTACCCAGCCTGGCGACATACTGCGCGACAACGATTCGTGTATTGCGCCGGTAAGAATGGAAAAATCGTACAGATTCTGCATGGTAATGCGGTTTTTATCGGTCGATATCCGGGATTACAAGATCCAGCGAACCACTGATTGCTACCAGGTCGGCGATCTTGAAATTCGAAGCTATCGTATTAATTACAAATAAATTACTGAAGTTTGGCGTCCGGAAACGGATACGGTAAGGTGTTTTATTTCCATCGCTCACAATATAAACTGCCAGTTCTCCGCGGGCTGTTTCCACACGCTGGAAAAATTCGCCGGCCGGTAATTTGATAATGGGTTTCATTTTGGCGGTGTAATCACCTTCCGGAATGTTGTCAACCAATTGTTCGAGAATACTCAGCGACTCCCACATTTCGCGCATGCGAACTTTATAGCGGGCGTAAGTATCGCCTTCGGTTTCAAGACATTCGGTAAACTGGACTTTATCGTAGGCACTGTATGGAGCGTGTTTGCGCAAATCGCAGGCCCAGCCTGAACCACGGCCTGAAGGACCGGTTACACCGTAAGCAATGGCAGTTTCCTTACTCATCGGTCCAATTCCCACTGCGCGCTGTTTGAAAATAACGTTTCCAGTCAGCAATTGGTCGTATTCAGGTAATTTCTTGCGGAAATATTTAATAAACTCCTTGATTTTTTTCTGAAAGTTCGGATGAACATCGTGCATCAAACCGCCGGGTGTGTTGAAACTGTGTAACAACCTCGATCCAAACGATTCTTCAAAAATGTCGAGAATCATTTCACGGTCGCGGAGACCATAGAAAAAGGTAGTAAGCGCACCCAAATCCATCCCGAAAGCAGCCCACCACAACTGGTGCGATGCCAAACGGTTTAATTCATCCAGAATGGTGCGGATATATTTTACCCTTTCCGGAACTTCAACCTGCAGGGCATTTTCAACACACAAACAAACGGCTTCGTTGTTCATGTGTGCCGAAAGATAGTCCATCCTGTCGGTGAGGTGGATAATCTGCGGATAAGTAAGCGATTCGCACATTTTTTCAATTCCGCGGTGAATGTAACCAATATGCGGAATGATGTATTTGACGGTTTCACCCTGCAGGCAAACCTCGAAACGCAGAACACCGTGGGTTGACGGGTGCTGCGGGCCAATATTCACAATGTAATCCTCGCTTTCGCCAATAATCACGTCTTTGATAATTTCTTCTGTCATGGTTGTGGCTTTTAGCGTTCAATAATATTCACCTCATCCCTGAAATCCTTGCGGAGCGGGTGACCGTAATCATCTTCCAGGAAAAGTCTTTTGAGGTTGGGATGGTTTTTATAGCGGATTCCGAAAAGGTCGAAAACTTCGCGTTCAAAAAATTCGCAGGTGGGATAAAGTGCTGCCAGCGATTCGGTTTCCGGATTTTCGTGGTCTTCAATTTTTGCTTTTACCACCAGCAAGTGTTTGTGTGTTGTCGATTCGAAATGATAAACCGTCATAAAATGTGTGTTGAAATCCACAGCCGTGTGGTTAATCATGTAATCGAAGGAAGTATTAGGGTTTGCTTTGAGTTTTTCCACCAGCTCCACCAGTTTGGCAACCGGTACAATCACCTCGGGCAATTGCGTTCCCTCAGGAAATTCTGCTTCGGGAACCAGTTTGCTGATGATCTCTTTGAATTCGTCTCTGTTTAACATGCTAAACGATTTAAAGCAGTTTATCGGTTTTTTCACCGGGTTTGATAAACGATTCGCCTTTAATTTTCCGCTGAAGCTGCATTACGCCGTAGAGCAGTGCTTCAGGACGCGGCGGGCAGCCCGGGATGTAAACATCCACCGGAATCACATGATCGACACCGCGGACAACCGAGTAAGTATTATAAAAGAAAGGCCCGCCGGAAACAGCGCAGGCGCCCATGGCAATCACATATTTTGGCTCAGGCATCTGGTCGTACAAACGTTTCAGAATCGGTACCATTTTGTTTACAATGGTTCCGGCTACCACAATCACATCGGCCTGGCGCGGCGAAGCACGGTAAACTTCGATGCCAAAACGCGAAAAGTCGTGACGCGAGGCACCGGCTGCCATCATTTCGATACCACAGCAACTGGTGGCGAAAGTAAGCGGCCACACTGAGTTTGAACGTCCCCAGTTAATCAGGTTGTCAACAGTGGTGAGAAAAACGCTGTCGCCCAATGTATTCAGAAGTTCCAGCGATTCATTGTCGCCGAAATCTTCCTGTTTCATCGATTTAATTTTTATACCCATTTCAATGCACGTTTTTTCCAGGCGTACAAAAGGCCAAGCCCCAGTACGAAAAAGAAAATAATAATTTCGATAAATGCCCTCATGCCAATTTGTTTCATTACCACGCCCCACGGAAACAGGAAAACCGTTTCAACGTCGAAAATCAGGTAAATGATGGCAAAAAGATAATAACCAACATTAAACTGGATCCACGCCGGACCTTCGGTGGGGATTCCGCATTCGTAAGGTTCTGATTTTGCAGGGTTGAATGATCTCGGGGCTATCAACATCGAGAAGGCGATGGCTCCGCCAACCAGTACAAGTGCAATAACAAAAAAGAGAATTAATGACTGACTCTCCATAATATATCGCTTTATTTAGATATTTGGATATACTGAAAAACGGTGCAAATGTAATTGTAAATTTGAACCATTAACTATAATTAAAAAAATATTACATTGTTAAAAATGGCTTCCCCTTTTGATTTTAACCATTTATAAATCACAATGTTACTGGAATATTCCGGTAGAAATTCATTCTTAGAATTGATATAAATTAATGAGATGAATAATCTAAATCAATGCAACCGGCAGGTTGAATACGGGAATTTTTCGGGCAGGAAATGAAGCGATACCGCAAAACCGCGGGGATATCCGGGAAGGGAAAAACTTTATCAGGAGGTAGCAATCATTATTCGGGCAAGCCACAACAATTACCTTCCAATCAACTTTTTCTGAACAATTCCTGATATCGGATATGGTCCAAAAAATCTTTCTGAAAGGCACGATGATATATAGAATCCAGGTCTGCTCCCCTTGTTTATTGCCTCTTTCCCACGAAGAAAACAGGACTACTCCCCCGATATTAGAATATAACTTTTCCAAAGTTTAAACCTTGGAAAAGTTTCAATCCTGACGAATCATCACCTTATCCGGGAGTTTTCAATAAAGTGTCGTCCCAACCGTCGTTCGGATGCAATGTTTCAGACTTCCTGTAATTCCACCAGCAGGGTCATTGAAACCGGCGCAACTTTTATTTCACCTGAAACTACTTCTCCCAGGCCGTTTTCATCAATTTCTCCATTCTCCGCCACAATTTTAAAGGTTCCTTCGGGCAACGGCACCAATGCTTCTGTATTTCGGCCATTAAAATGAAGAATGATTTTTTGCCACGGGTCGCCTGCTTCTCCTGCCATAATACAATACGAAACCACGCCAAGCTGGTATTGTGTACAGAAATTCAGGTTTTTACTGATTTTTTCCGTTCTCCCCAATCTGAAAGCCGGGTGATTTTTCCGAAGCCGGATCAGTTTCCGGTAATATTCATAAACATCGGCATATTTTTCTTTTCGTTCCCAATCGATCTGGTTCACCGAATCGGGCGACTTATAAGAATTACCGTCACCATTCTTGGTGCGGCAGAATTCAACGCCGGCATGTAAAAACGGTATTCCCTGCGAAGTGAGAATCAAGGCACCGGCCAGTTTCACCATCTTACGCAAATCGGCATCGGTGGCTTTCGGGGCGCTCATTTTCAATTTGTCGAAAAGCGTGTAGTTGTCGTGGCACGAAACATAATTGACACATTGTGTTGGTTCGGCCGCCCACGGGAACCTCGAACTTTCCACATAGTCATAAACAATCTGCGGATGAGCGGTGGCAGCAATCACGCCAAATTTCACAGCTTCTTCACGTAATTCGAGCCCGCTCACAAAACCCCTTGATTTTTTGTCGCCATGACCACCTTTCAATGCATCGCGAAAATCGTCGTTAAATACGGCAATCCCGGGTAATTTTGCAATGTTGTTCTTCACGGCACGTTTTTCTTCGGGCATCGGGCTTTGGTCGGCAGCCCAGCCTTCGCCATACAACAAAAAGCCGGGTTTTATTTTATTCAGTTCATCGCGAATTTGTTGCATGGTTTCCAGGTCGTAAATTCCCATCAAATCGAACCTGAAACCATCGACATGAAACTCAGCCGCCCAGTATTTCAGCGAATCGATAATGTATTTACGGACCATGGCTCGCTCTGTGGCAATTTCGTTGCCACAACCCGAAGCGTTGGCAAAAGTGCCGTCAGGTTTCTGGCGGTAAAAATACCCGGGCACAGTCTGGTTAAAAACCGACTCTTTGGTAAAATAGGTGTGATTGTAAACTACGTCGAGAATGACCCCGATATTGTTTTGGTGCAGTGCCTGCACCAGCTTTTTGATTTCCTTAATCCGAACTGTTCCATCGTGCGGATTGGTGGCGTACCAGCCTTCGGGTGCGTTGTAATGTTGCGGGTCGTAGCCCCAGTTGTATTTTTCTGCCGGATGTTCTTCGTCGATGGTAATAAAATCGCTGACCGGAAGCAGGTGCACGTGTGTGATCCCCAATTCTTTTAAATGAGCCAATCCGGTTGCGACGCCACCTTTTGTTTTTGTATTATCCTCGGTAAAACCCAGGTATTTCCCCTTGTTTTTTATACCCGAGTTTTCGGCAACCGAAAAATCACGGACATGGGTTTCGTAAATAATGGCATCGGTAAAGCTCTCCAATTCAACACATTTATCATCCATCCAATTTTCGGGGTTTGTTTTTGCCGGGTTGAAAATCATCCCGCGTTTGCCGTTTGCCCCCACACACCGGGCATAAATATCGGGTACTTCATCAAGCCATTCCCCATCATTAATTCTGAGGGTATAAAACTTTCCTTCGTAATCGCCTTTCAGGATGGCCCACCAAATTCCTTTTCCATCAGGTTGCAGTGTGGTTTTATGAAAAGGCTCGCCGGTTTGTCCGTCTTTGTAGAGTCTCAGTTCAATGGCATGTGCCGTTGGCGCCCATATTTTCACCGTTGTTTTCTCGGGCGACCAAAAAACGCCTAAGTCGTTGCCTTCATAATACGGGTATGTCGAAAAATCGATATGGTTAAATTTCCAGTTGCGCATTCAGAATTTAAAAAATGTTTTACGTAAAAAAACGGAATGTTTGCCGAGGTATTTTCCGTTCACGTTATAAATAATAATGTTTATTTTCGGGTAACTTTTCAGTTTGCGGTCGTACCCGTAAAATGGTGAAAGATCGATATTCAGCGTATGAGATTTTCGTTTTTCGAGATAAAGTGGGTAAATCGTACGACCTTCAATACCACTGATCCTGAATTTGCGTTTCAGCCACCAGTTATCAAAAACGAGCATTGGCCGGTCGATATCAATATCTGAACGTCCGGTATTTGTTATGGTAAGTGTAATATATTCAGGATAATACAGCCGGCTTTTACCGATTTCAACCCTTGCTTTTTGTTTTTTCGACCAGTTGGTGTATTTTATTTTCCCGATCAGGGACCGAACCAATGCAAACACCAACACCCCTGCTAATAATATCATCCAATGCAAGTTGTTATCGATTAGCGGTATTCCGGTTGGAGTCAATAATACCATCAGGGCCGTTGGGTACTTCATTCTTTCTTTCGATTTCGGTTGCGGCAAAAATAAAAGAAATAGTACCTCAAAACACGTGGTTCACTTTTTTGGTAATAAGTTTTGTTTTAAAACCACTGTCGTTTTCTGAACGAGATAACTCCAATGATGGATAAAAATACAGAACCGGCAATGATGATTGGCATCGCAAAATTTGATTCTTCAAGAAAGTTGGGCACATTCATCCCGAAAATACTGGCTACCAATGTCGGAATCATCAACACGATGGAAATTATGGTAAGTTGTTTCATCACCACGTTCAGGTTGTTTGAAATCACAGAGGCAAAAGCATCCATCATGCCACTTTGAATGTCGGAATAAATTTGTGCCATTTCGAGTGCCTGTTTGTTCTCAATGATGGCATCTTCGAGCAGGTCTTCGTTAATTTCCGAAGTAATTTTCTTCGCATTCCGGAGTTTGGCCAATACTATTTCGTTCCCTTTAATGGAAGTGATAAAATAAACAAGGCTTTTTTCCATTTTCAATAACCTGTTCAGTTCCTTGTTTTTAATGGAACGTTCAAGGTCTTGTTCGAGCACGGTTGTCATCTGGTTTATTTGTTTCAGGTAACGGAGGTACATGTTTCCCGACCGTAAGAACAACCGCAGGATAAAATTAACCGGGTCGGTAATCTGCCGGTATTGTTCCCTGATTTGAACTGACTGGCTGAGCGGAGAAACTTCATTATCCTGTAAACAAACCGTCATTGTATAATTTTCGGTGATAAAAACCCCGAGTGGCACGGTTTGAAAAGGTATGCCGTTGTTCAATACCTCAACCGGAATACGGAGGATAACAAAAGTCCAGTCATCTTCAAATTCAACACGCGACCGCTCATCAATATCAAGCACGTCGTTTATTAAATCAACCGGTAATCCAAAATCGCGGTTGATTGAATCTATTTCGCCAGGTGTTGGATTAACAACATTTATCCAACATCCTTTTTCAGGTTTACTGATTGGGGAAAAGCCACCAAAAGTCTTATAAATTTTTATCATGATGCAGTCTCCTTACTTTGCCTGTAAGGAAACATAACGTGCCCTTACAGAATGGTTAATCGATTAATTTACTATGATACGGGCCTTCGTCCATTTGACATATTTTTAAAATTCAGTGGCAAAAGTAATTCTTTTATTTTTTATTCGGTTCTCCTGCTGAAAAATCTTTTGATTTCAATTAAAATTGATTTTTGCGTGATTAATAGCTTATAATAATTCTCATTATCAACTATATAATCAGATAGAAAATGATTCTTATTTCAAATCAATGAAATCAAATTTCTGATAATACTCCAGCTTTTCGGCGGGTTTTTCCAATCCATCCGGCAGCGGCTTTTTTGAGTATTGCTGAAAGTACAAAACACAGGAATTTCGCCACCATTCAGCTAATTTTTCCTGTTTCGTAAGTTTTGTTTTTACCATTCCAAATAGTTCACTATCGATTTTTCCTTCCAGCGAATTCCACTCCTTTTGCATGTTTTTCACTCCTTCAACGCCTGAATAATAATGCAGACAGATTTCGTCCCAAAGCGTTCTGCCCGATTTCATTGTATAATCCCAGGGCAGATGATGAAACCAAAGCAGGTATTTTTCGGGGCAGGTTTCGGGGTTGGCAAAAACACCGGCAACCGGTTGATGATACTGGCTGGTGGCATCGCTCCCTGAAGGTGTGCGGTTAAACCCGATTCCGGTGCTGTCAGCACGGTGATAATACACCGAAGTCCAGTCGGCGCGCCCGCGGTTGACCCACGGCCCCGGCCCGAAGTGGTGGTTGTAACCCATAATATGGTGCAAACCCAGCGGGGTCATGTAATTCACCGAAATTTCCCGCGAATCCATCATCATTTTGCGGATTGTGGCAACCACCTTTTCATCGTTCGAAAAGGTCAGTTTTATCCAGTCATCTGCAATTTCTTCTGAAGAAAGGTTGGTATTCCAGGCCAGTTTTCCAAAAGTAAACCAGTTGGCCTGACCGAAAAGATGCCCCGTCCAGTTGCGGTCGGAACCCGTGTTGGCCACCCCGGCAATCCCGGTGATTTGGTGATTTTCCAGCGAACCGTCAATCACTTTTGCCACGGTTGAACCGGGCCCTTTTGCGTAAGTATCCGAATCGAGACATTCCTTAAAAAGTGGTGCTAAATAACAAAGGTCGGTTGATTGCCCAAGGTATTCCTGTGTAATCTGGAATTCCATCATCAGCGGGGTTTTGGGCATGGCGCCAAAAAGCGGGTGAAATGGTTCGCGTGGTTGAAAATCGATGGCACCGTTTTTCACCTGCACCAGCACGTTGTCGCGGAATGTTCCGTCGAGCGGCTTAAATTCGTTGTAAGCCTGTTTGGCCCTGTCGTCGGGTACATTGTTGTCGTACACAAAAGCGCGCCACATCACAATTCCGCCAAAAGGTTTCAACGCGTCGGCCAGCATGTTGGCGCCGTCGGCATGTGAGCGGTTGTAATTCTGCGGCCCCGGCTGTCCTTCGGAATTGGCTTTTACCAAAAAACCGCCAAAATCGGGGATATACGAATAAACTTCTTCCACTTTCTTCTTCCACCATTGTTGAACGGCAGGGTCGAGCGGGTCGGCGGTTTCCATTCCGCCAATATTTACCGGCGAACTGAATTTGATGGAGAGATAAACTTTCAATCCGTAAGGTCTGAAAATATTGGCAAGTGCCGCCACTTTTTCCAGATACCCGGGTGTGAGCATTGCCGGATTGGCGTTTACATTGTTCAAAACGGTTCCGTTAATGCCGATGGAAGCGTTGGCACGGGCATAATCGGTATAACGCGGGTCGGTTTTACCGGGAAGGCTTTTCCAGTCCCACAAAGAGTTACCGGCATAACCGCGTTCAATAGAACCGTCAAGGTTGTCCCAGTGGTTCAGCACCCTGATTTTTATTCCGGGAGAACTTACAACATTCAGTTTACTGATGTTTTTTCCGGTTTGCACCAGTTGCAGAAAATAATACGTTCCGTATAAAACGCCGATGTCGGATTGGGCTGTAATTACAGTGTTTTTGCCGGGTTCAGAAAAAATTACAAAACCTTCCCCGCCTATTTGACGGATTCCTTTTTCTATTTCAGGATTCATCGCAAATAAAATGTTTTCCAGCTTACCGGCAATAATTGTGTTTTGCTCTGCACTGCTTTTTGCCGACGGAAGCTTCTTTCCCAGCATCTTTTCCAATCCTGAAGACAGTTCGCCTTTCACAATATTCAGGGTTGGCGAGTCACCGGTGATTAACAAGCTTTTTATCTGCTGATTGTATTCGTTTTGAAGTTCAGCAGCTACAGGTTTGTAGTTGAGCCATAAATTGTAACCATCGCTGGCAGCAACAGTCATATTATTTATAATCAGTAAAGTCAGTAAAAAGAAAACAGAAATACATTTCATGAAACCCTCAGTTAAGTAAATACATTCGTAGTTTAAATAAAACAAAATCCTGAATACATCAAGCACAGATAACAAAAAAGTTGCGTTCAACCCGATTGCCAATTCACAACCTTTTTCTATTTTTACGCCATCAATCAATTGAGAACAAATGATTTCGCGACCACATAAAAACAATCTGCCCGGTACCTACCGCTGCCTTTTTAATTGTTTGATGTTATAGAAGCCCCTCCCGACCCTGCCTGACGGTAGGCAGGCTCCCCAAAAAGGAGGAATGAAAATTTTCACTTTTACATTTCTTATTCGTTATTCCTTATTTTTAATTGTTTTGCAATGACATTAACCGCAATAAAAACAAGCAAATCCCCCGAACGACCGGCCGGAGCCGAAGGCAATTTTTATACTCCAAAACCTGGGAAAACGCTGCCCGGAATGAACGACCGCATCCGCCGTTTGCGCAAACTGAGTGTAGAAACCCAG
>JAJUGS010000281.1 GCA_029265875.1 Prolixibacteraceae bacterium | reverse complement strand
CATAAAATTCAGATGGGTCGGAACTGGTTGGAATAAATACGCCACCCCAAACCCTGGATGCCTGAAACAACAGAAATGCCCTTAAAACTTTGGCCTCGGCAATGTATTGGTTTGCTTTGGTGTCGTCTCCGCCATTCTGTCTGTAAAGCTCTATCTGTTCCATGGCAGAATGAGCCACAAACATATCGTTGTACAGGTTTTGCCAAACCGAATTGTACATCCAGTAATCTTTGTTGTAATTGTATTTATCGGTTTCGGCATAGTCCTGCTGGTCGCCCAGTCCGCCGGCATTAACATCATCGCCCCTGACAGCAATCAACGGAAAATCTTCCCATCCGCGGGAATAAAATTCGGCATAGGCGCCAATCAGCGGGAGTATCATATTTCCAGAGTTGGTATAATCTGTTTCTTCGGTAAATGCCTTGTTTTCGGCCGGCTCGTCCAGCAAATCATGACACGCTGTTACAAAAAGAACAGTCAGTGTAACAAATGATATCTTGATTAAATAATTTATTTTTTTCATCGTGGTATTCTTTTTTCGTTAAAACCTGACATTTAAACCAATTGTATAAACTGCCGGAATCGGATAGGTTTGGGTATCGATGCCATTGGCAACTTCGGGATTAAAACCATTGTATTTAAACAAGGTGAGAGGACGATCGGCAGTGAGAACCACTTTCGATTCAGGAATTTTCACGCCACCCAACGTTACATTTTTAATGTTGTAAGCAAGCTGAATATTCTGAATACGGAAGAAAGATCCGTCTTCCACAAAATAGTCGCTCATTTTCTGGTTCCAGCCTTTTCTCAAACCGGCTGATGACGGATATTTATTGGATGTGCCTTCGCCGTGCCAGCGATTGGTAGCCAGATCGGCATCCATGTTACCATCGGCAGTCCAGATGATTTCGCCACGTTTGCGGTTTAAAATTTTATTACCGCTTTGCCCAACAATGCTGGTTGAGAATTCCCAGTTTTTATAGTTAATTCCCAGGTTGCCACCATACATAAAGTTGGGGAAATAAGAACCGAGGACCACGCGGTCATCGTCATCGATTACCCCGTAGCCATCTTCTCCCTGAGCCTGCTGGTCTTTGTACTTAAAATCACCCGGAACAGCATTGGCCGGAGCAGCCGGATCGGCATCAATTTCGGCCTGGTTCTGGTAAACGCCCAAAACTTCATAACCGAAAAATGCAAGCAATGGCTCACCAACAATCGACCGCTGACGAAACTCAGCACTGCCACCATCAACATATGGCTGGCCGTAAAGGTCGCGCACTTCGTTTTTCAAGGTTGAAAAGTTAACCCCGACATTGTAACTCAAATCGTTGGAAATTTTATTATTCCAGTTGAGCGTAACTTCAAAACCTGAGTTTCGGATGATGCCCACATTTTTGAGTATGCTTGTAGTGGTTGAAGGAATCTTCACATAAATAGCTGCATTTTTTGTATCCCTGATGTAATAATCAATATCAGCCGAAAGCCGGTTATCGAAAAGCTGCGAAGTCAGTCCAAAGTTGGTTTCTTCAGTAACTTCCCACTTAAGCGATGAAAAAGTGCTTGTAGTTTTGGTTCCTGCCACTTCAACCCCATCAATCGATGTTTTTATAATCTCAGTTGTTGAAGCGCCGTCGCTTGCCTGAATTTTGTCGTTACCCAATTGTCCCCAGCTTGCACGAAGTTTCAGATAATCAATTACCGTATTGTCTTTCATAAAATTCTCTTCCGAAATGACCCAACCAGCCCCAATTGTTGGAAAGTAACCCCATTTTTGCTGGTATTTCGAGCTACCATCGGCCCTCATGGTTCCATACACCAGGTATTTATTGTCGAAATTGTAGGATAACCTGCCAAAGTAAGAAATTCCGTATTGACGGCTTCCTCCGTCTGCGACACCAGTTGTCGGAATTGTTTCAGCCTGATCGATATACCATGCATTTTCCTGGTCAACCGGGAAATTGATACCCTGAGCACTCAGCCCGTGGTAAGCTTCATCGCGGTACGATTGACCCGCCATTAAGGTAAAACTGTGTTTATCAAATTTATCGTCGTAGGTTAAAACGTTATCCCAAATCTGGTTCGAATAATTCGACATCCTTTGTGTTAAAGTGGCATCCACTCTTTTAAAGTTGTTGCCAATAAAATAGGGAAGGTTTACGTTTCTTTCGTCTAAGGCGCTGAACGCATGGCTGTAGGTTGTTTTAAACGACAACTTTTCAGGAATTAACTGAAACTGTGCGTAAAAATTAGCCATGGTTTTTCTGATCTTCAGCCTGTTTTCATTGTATAATAAAGTTGGGAACGGGTTCTGTCCGCTACGGTAACCGATGTCCTGTGCATTGGAAAAATGTTCAGGCCAGGCATTCACATTCTGCTCATCGTAAACCGGAATAATTGGCACGGCAAAATAAGCCTGGTTCCAGGCTCCTTCCTCATCGTTAAACTTTAAAGCGTTACTGAATACTACGTTGCCACCAACAGTCAGCCAGTCGGTTGCTTTAAAATCAATTTTTGCACGGAGGTTGAAACGTTCGTACTCGTTTTTCATATCCAGAATACCCTCCTGCGAAAAGTAGTTGGCCCCCAGCGAATAGCTTGTCTGGCTACCACCTCCTGTAAAATTCAGGCTATGATTTTGAATGGGGGCAGGTCGTATAATCTCGTTATACCAATCGGTATTCACATCGGGTACATTCGGGTTAACCCTGCTGCGGCCATAACGCTGCATGGCATTCAAGATAAAACTCTGGTCGGCAGCAGAACCCGATTCCATCGCCATTGTGGTAAATTGCTCAGCATTGGCCATTTTCAACACATTTTGTGCTACCTGTGTACCATAATAACCGTCGTAGGTTATTTCAGACTTTTGATTGTATGCTCCAGATTTTGTTTCGATCAGAACAACCCCATTGGCAGCTCTCACGCCATAAATCGCGGCTGCCGAGGCATCTTTCAAAACTGAAATGGAAGCGATGTCGGCAGTGTTCAGAAAATCGATATTGTCGAAAAACATCCCGTCAACCACGTAAAGTGGTGCTTCGTTATTTTGCCCCGGATATGAACCGATACCCCTCACCCTCACAGTTGGGGAATCGCCCGGCCCGCCACTGCTAACAACCTGCAAACCTGCCACCTTTCCCTGCAGGGCCTGCATGGCCTGCCCGGTAGGTGTTTTCACAAGTTCTTCCGATTTAACTGTGGCAATAGAAGAGGTAAGGTCTTTCACCGTCATTTTACCATAACCTACCACAATTACCTCGTCAAGCCCAACCACCGATTCTTTCATGATAATGTCGATGGTATTTTGGTTTCCGACAAGGACTTCCTGCGGAACAAAACCGATAAAACTATAAACAAGTGTTGACCCGCTTGTTACATCGAGGTCATAACCCCCGTCAATTCTGGTTACTGTTCCTGTTGTTGTTCCTTTTACCAGGATGGATACTCCCGGTAATCCTGCTCCTGTTTCGTCGGTAACTTTGCCACTGATGGACAACTTTTGCTGTGCCCCCACCATCGTTACCGATAAAAGCAGAAAAAAGAATAGACATAGTTTTCTCATAATGCTTTTAATTTGAAATTAGTTTCAGACCGAAAGTTAGGTCAGTTTAATGCCAATAGAAATAAAATCCCTACACTTCTTTTTCTTCATAAAAAGTGAAGGGCTTTTCTGACCTCATCAATACCTCATCAGCAAAACATGCAAACACGGTTATATACCTGATTCAATGAGCAATAACCTATCATATTCCATCAGTCATTTATGAAATCATCAAATCATACTTTTCATTTGTCACGGGAATAAAATTACCGGCCTTTTGATTACACGGTAAAAAATTTTATTTTAAACTTTGTTCATCGGTGAGATTGTTGAAATGAAACATAGAATTTCAATCATAAATAAACCCATTTTTGTCCTGCTTTCGATTTGCTGGATAATGGTTGCCGGACATTCTTTCGGAGAAATCATACATTTTCAGAAATCAGCATATAAAGGTGCCAATCAAAACTGGAGTGTGAGTACCCCATTGAACGGGTGTATTTATTTTGCCAATCATCATGGTTTGGTTGAGTTTGATGGAACAAGCTGGAAACTATACAAACTTCCCAATCAACCCGTTATCAGGGCTGTATATGCAATCTCTGATTCGCTTATTTTTACAAGCGGGTACATGGAACTCGGGTATTGGAACCGTGATAAATCCGGGAACCTGATCTACCATTCTTTGTCGTCAAAAGCCAATCGCCATTTTACCCGAAACATCGAATTCTGGAATATCGCGGTAAATGATAGCTCTGTTTATTTCCGATCTTTTAATCCGGTAATTCTTGAATATACAAATGATTCAATTTATGCTGTTGAACTTATTGGCAATCCGGGCGTCATGAATAAAGTGGGCGACAAAATTCTTGTTGCCGTTGGCGATGTTGGAATTTTTGAAATAAAAAACCACAAAGCCAACCCGTTTCTGACCGGCGAATTTTTCAAATCAAAACAAATACGGTTTCTCGTTAGCACCGAAAATCAAAAATTACTGATCGGCACCTCAACGCATGGAATTTTTGAATATGACGGGAATGAGATATCCCCCTGGCACCCGGAATGGACAAAATACTTTGTAGACAATGAATTAAACCGGGGATTTTTTGCGGATAACCGACTTATTCTGGGGTCAATCAAAGACGGGATTGTGATTTTTGATGAAGAATCGGGTAAAATCAGCAAGTATAATGCAGAAAGCGGGCTTGGCAATAATACGGTTCTGGGGATTGAAACCGATAGCTGGGGTAATATCTGGACAGCTCTTGATGATGGTATCGGTTTTATTTCTGAACATCAGGAAAAAAGCTATCAAATTGAGCCACTGCCCGGAATCGGGGCTATATATTCAATTGCCAAACTTGACAACTTGCTTTACCTGGCCAGCAACCAGGGCTTGTTTGTAAAACCTGAAAATGATAATGGCGGAAAATTTGATTTTGTTGCTGAAACTCAGGGACAAATATGGGATTGCCAGGTAATTGGCGACCAGCTGGTTGTTAACCACAATAGTGGGACATACCTGGTTAAAGGTTCTGCTGCGCATAAAATTGCAGATTTTTCAGGTGGCTTGTCAATAACCCGCGATACCAAAAATCCTGATTTACTGATTCAGGGTACTT
>JAJUGS010000233.1 GCA_029265875.1 Prolixibacteraceae bacterium | reverse complement strand
TTGTTAGCTGCATTGGCATTTTCCTTTTCCTTGATCAACCTGTTTTCGAGTTCCACCCTTCCGATCAGGTTTGTAAGAATATCGGCATAAACCGAGAGCAGCGTATTTTCGTAATCTTTAAATACGTGGTATTTTTTTATAAAATCGAAACCAATGTAGCCCAGGCACTTGCCATCTTTCATTAAAGGTATAGTGATCAGCGACTTTATTCCCTGTTTTTCAAGTTGAATTCTTAATTTACTTTCTTTGCCCTGGAGGAAAACATCGGGTACTACCAGTGTCTTTCCCTGTTTGTGCGATTCAACCCAATCAGGAATCAAATCCAGTGAAATATTCTGCAGGTTGTGTAATTCTTTGCTGATTCCCTCCGCACACCATTCGTAGGTATTAGAGCAGGTATTGTTATCCCAGTTGTAGTTAAAAATGTAGGCCCTGTCGGCTTCGGCATAAATTCCAATTTCTTGGAGCGATTCCAGGATTCCTACCTCAATCTCGTCTATCTTCAGGTTGATGTATTTCGATGCCATCCGCATCAGCAAATTTTGCAGGTTGGCCAGGTTATTTTTTTCAATCTGGGTTTCACGTGCTTTGGTAATATCGCGCAATTGGGTGATGACACCAATCGGTTTACCGCTGTTGTTCAGGATTTTTGTACTGGTTTTTTCGTAATATTTTTCCTGTATTTTTATTATCGTTACATCTTTAGTGTCATTCAATATTTCATTGTAAGTAATTTCATTTTCTTTAGAATGTGCATAATTCGATACTGAAATAGACTCGAATAATTGAACGGCTGCCGGATTGGAGTTGATAATTTTTCCATCCTTGTTTCTGATAAAAATGGCATCGGATGTATTTTTGAAGTACAAATCGATTGCAACCGGATTTATATCGAACAACTTAACCTTATATACACCCAGCACAATTATGATACCCATAAAAATGAAAGCCACCGGCGTTAAATCAAGAAAACCATAAGGCCTGAAATTCATTAAATACAACAGGTTCACTATGTAAGGGACGAGTGCACTGAAAAGAAAAAATTTAATATGGACTCTCTGACTTTTATCCACTTTTGTATAATACCTGATGAGCAGTATGGCTCCGGTTATTATCAGAATATGGGAATATACAATATTTGTCCACCATAATGGGCCATGTGTCAGTTTCAGGTAATGATAGGCATCAATATTTCCCATCGTGACAGCCTTATAAAAAAGCAAATGGTATTTGTTTGTTGCCACCATTACAATCGACAAAATGGGAATAATGAACAGCATTATCACCACAAAAGGGTTTAACCATAATCGGAATCCTGAATATCTGGCTGCAAAGAGCAACCAAAAAACAGGCAACGAAGCAATTCCAAAATAGGAGATAAATTGGAACACCTTCATCGTTTCAAAATCGGAGCTGAAAATTTCGAAGCTGTAAAACAACGACCAAATTGTTGTGGAAAGCAATAAAAAACTTAAAAATATACCCGTGCTGTTTTGCCTTTTTTGCCAGGCATAAACCGATAGCAGCAACGAAATTATTGCTGCAAAAATCATAATTATTGCAGGTTGATTAATATTCATGGTTCAAAACTATATTGAAGTAATGATAGTAATTTTTAAAAGATAATGTATTCGGTATATGAAATGTTTTCGTATTTGAAAGAAGAAACGGAAAATGTGATTTTTTCATTTTACCTGCAAAGTTCTTAACCTGTAATGTTAAGGTTTAGAAATTGTTTTTTGCGAATTTCATTGTCTTTTTAATCCCATTCCGGTTGGTATACCTTACAAGATAAATACCACTTAAAAAACTTAATGATGACAGATCGATTGTGAGAATATTTTGCCCCATAACTGAAAAGGTCTGTGCATATTTTCTGCTTCCGTTTATATCGAAAATTTCAATGTCGAAAGTTCCGGAACAATCATTGGGGATATTGATTTCCAAAGAATTGACTACCGGGTTTCTGTTGATTTTTAAATCAGGATAAGCACTGATGTTCTTTTTTGATATACCTGTTGTTAAAAATGTGTTTTGTTCACTTTTTAACGGCGACTCTGAAGTTTTGTATCCATAAATTATCAGTTCATTGATACCTGCAAAAACACTTTCTTCCATCCCAATTCTGATGTAGCGGGTAAAAACATCAACCGGATGTTGTTTCCAGGCATTGTATTTTTCACAGGCATCGGTAAACAACAATTCCCAGTTTCCAGGTTCACCAATAAAAACTTTCAGATTCTTCGAGTTGTGCATATCATGCAGGAAAATATTGGTGATTTTGTATTCGCTTTTCAGGTCGAAATAAACATAATAGGGGCCTTTGTCCATATTCCAGTATGGTTTCCAAACCTGGCTGACAGGGTGTAAGTTGTTTTCAGGTGTAAGGTTTTGTTCGTCAACCAGGTAACTGGCCGGCCAGTAACTCCCATCAGCAACTTCATCAACTATCATTTCCGGTGTCAAAACAATCTGGTGGGGTTCGGCGAATATTTTAGCATCAATTTGTCCGTCATACATAAAACTATCCTGAACTCCCATATTTTTAAATACTTCCGGAGTATTTTCAGTCAGCGAATAATTATTGTTTTCAGGATTGGTAAAAACCAGTGCCGGAATGGCTATTTTCAGGTTGTCGGCCAGGGTGGTGTTCATCGTATTGCCTGAAGCATTTTTGTAGAAACTTGTATTGGCATTCCAGAAATTGCCGGTAATATTTAACTGGTTGATTTCGTTCATATTTCTGATGACTTCGGTACTGGTTGTATTGTAGAAGTAATTCTTGTTGATGTCAATTGAAGATTCAGCCAATGAAAACAATCGATTGTCAGTAAAAATTCCTTTGTTCAATCCAACATAATTTCCTTTGATTTTAATGTTTCCCATACCCAGCGAGATGATGCCATACGAAGGTGCACCAATAATAATGTTGTTGTAAACCAGGGCCACTGAATTATCGCCAATCTGAAGATTATTGTTCTGCCAGGTTTCGTTGGCGGTACCGGCATTCAGTAAAGTATTGTTGAAGATTTTAACATCTTCGGTCATATTGGCAATCTGGATCGATTCACGCCGGGTGTTTTTCACAATGTTGTTATATATTTTTACGTGTCTGAATTCCATACCCGGGCTTTTTGTTTCGCCCAGATACATACCTTCGGTTACATTTTCCACCAGGCAATCATGTATTACCAGGTTGGCAAAAACAGGAGCCGGGACGGGCGGATTGCCACCATAATCTTTTTTTGCATAAATCCCGAAAAAACCTTCATGATCGATGTGAATGTATCCGGCTTCGCAATCGGAACTCAATTCTGAAAATGCAAGGCCACTGCTTTTGGCCGAAAGTTTAAATCCGTATTTTACAGCCGGATCGCCATTGCCGGTGATTTTGATGTACCGGCAGTTTTCGAATGTAATAGCACCCCAGGCTTCGGGTGAGTTGATATTTACTTGTCCCCCGAAGTTGATTACCACCACAGGTTTATTTTCAGTACCGGAAATTCCCTGGAATTTTAAGGCTTTTGTACGGGTTGAAAGTACGAAAATCGTATCGCCGCCGGTTGGTGGAGTTTGCCAGGTTGAGTTATTAATAAAGAAAGACGTTTTCTCATCAATGACAAATTTGGCATGTGTAATGTCGGTTGCTGCGTTGCTGATTACCGGAAAAATGAAATGGAAAAAACAAACCAATAAAATAGCGCTGGCCCAAAGACCGCCTTTTATTTTTATCGAATAATTTCTTTCCATAAGAGCTGCTTGTATAGGTGGTAAATCTTTTTCTTCCCGTTTTTTCCTGTTTTTCAGGTAGTTCAAAAATACATATTCCATAACAAGCCAGCTATTTCCATTTTGCTGAAAACAGACGTTCAAATTGCTGAAAATTCAGGAATGTTATAGAAATGAACTGATGCAGACGGATGATAATCAGCCGGATACCTGTTAGTCATTAAAAACAAATGCAAGATAAAATTTATTTTGTAACAGATTAAAATTATAGGTTAGAAAACGCATAAATAATTGAAATGGCAGGCTAAACTTTTTCCCAAAGGCCTTTTTCGTGATTGTACTGTTTGATTACCCGCGCCGGATTACCTACGGCCACCGAAAATGGCGGTATATCTTTGGTAACCACACTTCCCGCACCAATCTGGCTTCGTTTCCCGATTCTCACACCGGCCACAACCACCGAATTGGCGCCAATGTGTGCTTCTTCTTCAATGATCACAGGACGAATAACCAGCGGTTGTTTACTCGAATTGATATTCCCGTCTTCATAACCGTGATTAAAACCAGCCACAAAAACGTGTTGACCGAGGCCTGAACCATTGCCCATTGTAACAGGGCCGATTATTACCGAGCCAATTCCAATTCTGACACGGTCGCCCAGAATAACATCGCCCGATCCGTTATTCACGGTGCAAAAGTCTTCAATGGTGGTCAAAGTGCCTATTTCGAAACGGTTCCACGGGAAAACATCAATTCTGCTCCGCCGCCTGATCAACGCACCTTTGCCTTTTTTATGTTTCAACGGGTTCAAAAAACAGCGCACCCACCAGCGCGGGCGTGGATTCCGGTTGGGCGTTATTGTCCACAGTACAAACTTTTTCAGTTGTGGGTTTTGTTTTATTTTTTCAGTTATTCCCATTTTTTAAGAATTTTCTGATGATGGAACTAAATTCATTGGCTCTATTGTCCCACGAATTTGATGCAGCAAATTGAATGCGTTTCTGAATTTTCTCTACCGAATCGTTTTGTAATTCCTGTTTTATCTTTTCTGCAAAATCCTCCCTGTTTTCAGCCACGGCAACCATTTTTGAAAATTCGGGCAGATCTGCAAACGGAGTCATGATAACCGGAACGCCAACTGCAAAATACTCGTTGATTTTCAGCGGATATATATTTTTATTCATTTCATCGGCAATATATGGAATAATCCCCGCGTCGTACTGTGCCAGCAATTCGGGTACTTCGGAGGGGGCCACTGCATTTCTGAATTTCACGTTCAGGTATTGTCCCAGCCGCGATTTTATTTGCGGGTTCCGCAAATTGCCGGTAAACTCAAAATCTGTATTTTTTAAACTGTTAACTGCCAATTCAACAGTATCAATATCGAACCGGTGGTCGAGGCTGCCAATGTAGCCCACTTTTTTACGGTTGTTTTTTGCAGTCGGAACACTTTTGGCAAACTTGCCGAAAACCGGAAAATCAACCCCGTTTTTCACAACAAAACTATTGGGGTTCATTTGTAGTTTTCCTTTGTTTAAATATTCGGAAGTAGTGATGATTGCATCCACCGATTTCGAAAACTTTTCATCAACCTGAAAAATCCGTTTCCCGTGTCTGCGTGTTCCAATACCATCGTAGCAATAATAGATGTTCAGTTTTTCGTTCAGTTTGCCAATAAGCGGCAATCCGTAAAACGGATTGTATGCGGTAATAACAACCGGATTTTTAATATTCAGCTTTTTAAGTGTTTTTCTGATTTGCCGCAGGTAAACGGCTTTATTTATGCTGAAAAAGAAATTGAATATTGCATCGTTTTTAATAAAATCGACCGGGAGCACTGGCGGAACAACAAGATGATAAACTTCACTTTCTGTTTCGGTTTTAATTGAAGCCAGCCGGTTGCTGATTCCCAGCATTCGTTTTGCCGGGCACGACTGTTTGCCAAGGAAAGTAAATAGGAGGTCTTTTATTGTAAAGGGATATTCAACAAAAACCACGCGGTTGTTTTTTGCCAGCCTCGACATGATTTGCACGGTTGATTTGGTGTATTCGCCAAACCAGGTTGTATTCGATATACAGATAATATCTTCTCCCTGAATCATTTTTCCTGTGTTTTGGTTCCCTGATACACTTCTTTATACAAACTCAGATATTGACGGGCCATATTTTCCCACGAAAATTTTGCTGCTTGTTGAAATCCTTTCTTTATCAGTTCAGTACGAAGTTTTTCATCGTCAACTACTTTTTGTACCGCATTTTTAATTTCCTGCGGATGATAGGGGTTAACCAGCAGGGCTGCATCGCCGGCGATTTCGGGCATCGACGAGGTGTTGGAAGTAATTACCGGCGCCCCGCAAGCCATTCCTTCAAGAATCGGAATGCCAAAACTCTCGCGCAACGATGGGTAAAGCAATACCTCACACTGGTTGATAATCGCCGGAAGATCGGTATTTACAATGTAACCGGTAAGTTGGATGTCATTCCGCGTTTCAGGGTGGCCAATTTCTGAAAGAATTGACTGTAAATAAGTTTCGTCAAAATCGGGCATCACAAGCTTGTATTGGCCACCGTTTTCAGCATTAAATTCAGCAAAAGCCTTCAAAACATTGGGTGTATTTTTTTTGGGGTCGGTATTCCCGAGAAAGAACAAAAATTTGTCGGGCAAATTGTACCTGCTTTTTGCTTCCAGCAAAACCGAATTATCTTTAATTTTCCTGAAATGACTGCCGACACCGTTGTAAATGGCAGTCAGGTTTTCGCCCAGTCGCATGAAATTCCGGATGCGTTCTTTTTCATAAACTGAAACAGTCACCACTTTTCTGCTTTTGCGGACAACGGATGGCACAATCCAGCGCCTGTACATATT
>JAJUGS010000215.1 GCA_029265875.1 Prolixibacteraceae bacterium | reverse complement strand
TTTTATATTGGCCCCCAATGGCGCATATTGGCTGTAAAGTTTCTGATATTCATGTTGTTGAATACCTGCTATTTCCAGTTCTGCTTTTGAACTTTCAAGATCGATTACCTTCATTAGCCATTCATTCAATAGGGAGGTTGATGGTAACCCATCAGTGGTATTATCGAGGTAATATTGTTGGGTTACCAGGTTTTTCATTTCTTCTTCCAAATTGTAAGCCTTAATCCTGAGTTCACTTAATTCTTTGATTAATTGATCGTTGGATGTTGATTCAAGTTGTTCCTGGTAAGTTTTTAAGGCAATTTGCTGTTTAGTTTCAGTCAGTTTTTGCCGGAGGTTGTTAATTTCGCGGCTATTGACAATTCTTTTTTCATTGGCAGATAATTTGCTTTCCAATGCTGTAATGGCAGATTTTGCACCTGCATTTTTCATCCTGAGTTCGAATTGGGTTAAATTAAACTGTTCCTTTTCCGATGTAATATGTTGTGTTTGTTCGTAGTAATTAATGATGTTATTAGTTTTGTTGAATTCAAGTAGTTCATTTTCAGCATTATCGAGCCTTGCTTTGGCGGTATCGAGTTGATTCTGAAAATAGCGGACCACAACGTCCGACTGATTAACTTTCAGTTCAGCATAAGTGCGGACAAAAATTTCGTTGAAATAACGAAGCGTGTACTGACAAATTCCCGGATCGTCGCACGAATATCTGAGTTCAATCAGGTCGCTTGTTTGTATCCTCGAAACCTTCAGCTTATTAATAATTTCGCTGAAACTGTAATGTGGATGGTTATGGTGTACCAATTTATAAATAAAATTGTTATAACTGCTGTTTTTGAATTTAAGTAGATTCTTATAAGTCTCATTTTCATTATTTTTTACAACGAGTGTTTTTACATCGGGTGGAATTAATTCGTGTAATTTTTTATAAGCTTCACCAGTAATAATTTCAGGGGCAGGTTTTTCGATACTCAAGTGCAACGCGAGTAACCGTAACCCGACTTCTTCGGCTGTTGCCTGCGATTCCACGATATTGATGAGATTATCAAAAGCGGCCCGCGAACCATACAAATCAAGTCTTGATTCTTCCAGTGAGACGATAGATGAACCGGTGGCTATACCTGTGTAAACAGTTGATTTTGAAACATATTCTTTAGGTTGATTCTGGGTCAGGAAAAATACAAGGGTGAATAAAATGATGGGTGAAAGAACCAAAATCGCCCAATTTCTCCGGCAAAGTCTTATAAACTGCATAATACTCATTTTGCCTTGGTATTAAGTTTAATTTTTACTCCAACTGTTTCCTGTAAAATCTGCAATGCAGCAGCGAATTCAGCTTTCGATTCTTCAAGATTTGACTCAGCTTTCGATGACAAGTCGTGAAGCCGCGCAAATTCAGATATTTCGATATTGCGGTTTTCGTAATCTTTTTCGGCCCGAATCATTTGAACCCGGTAAACCTCCGCATCCTGTGCATAGATTGACATTTTTTTGTGAGCCTTTACAATGTTATAATATTGAATGATAACAAGTTGTCGTAATTCTTTCAGTGTTTGCTCCTTTTTATGTCTCAGTTTTTCCTTTTCTTCTCTTGCAATCGAAATATTATTGTTATCGGCAAAGGCGGATAAAGGAATCCTGAAAAGGACACCCAGGGTATATCGCATTTGCTCTGAGGTATTTGTATGACTTTCAGTAAGCCCGAGGTCTTCCACGATCAGCAGGTTGTCAAAAAGCCCGTATTTCACGCTGGCTTCAAAACCAAGATATTGCATCCATTCACGTTTTTCAAGCTTTACTTTCATTTCCTGGATGATGATATCTGAATCATACATTTTTAACAACGGAGAGTTCAGCTCTGCCGCTTCCTGTAAACTGCGCAATGGTGGAAGCATTTCGGTAATATCATTTTCAATGATCGACTTACCTGTGGTTTCATCAGTATTTTGAGCGTCGATTTTTAACCCGCTGAAAATCAATACTGAAATGGCATAAATTATAAATCTGTTCATAAGTTTGTTTATACGTTTTCTTTTTGCAGCATTGCTGGTATTGTCCTCAGGATAATCCATAAATCGATCCAGAATGAAAACCGGCTGTTGGCAATTTCAACATATTTATTGTCGAGCAGTTTTCTTTTTTCAGGCGACATTTTTGCCGTTTTTCCCCGGGCTTCCACCTGCCACAACCCGGTAATCCCGGCAGGGCCGTTGAACCTGTCAATCCATTCATCGGTGGTCAGTAATTCTGCTTCGTAAAGCGGAAGGGGGCGGTTTCCCACTATCGACATATCACCTTTTATCACATTTATTAATTGGGGCAGTTCATCAATACTGAGTTTCCTGATTATCTTTCCAACCTTAGTTATCCTGGGGTCATTTTCGAACTTAACAAATGTTCTGTCTCGTTTCTGTTTTTTTTGTTTAATATGCTGTAATTCATCAATTACAATATCATCGCCCACCAAAACCGTTCCGCTAATGTCTAAATTGTTGGTTTTCATTGTTTTGGTTTTAGGCTTGTCACCTTTCTCTTTTTCTTTGGAATACTGGTTTAAATATTCAAAATCCTTTAGTCTTTTATCTGCATCAGGATACATTGACCTTAATTTCAAAAAATTAAAAATCCGGTAACCAGTACCAACCCTTTTGGAAATATAATAGACTTTACCTTTCGATTCGAGCCGGATGGCAATTATGGCAATTAAAAGGAGAGGGGATAGTAATAACAAAGCAGTGCCTGCGACAATAATATCAAATGTGCGTTTTAAAAACGGGGTTTTATAAATTTTCATATCCGGAATTGATGATTCGCGTTCTATCAGGGGCATCTGTTGTTTAAGCATTCTCAGAAACCTGATTCTGTTAAAAATTGTTTCATTTTCAACAGGTTTGGCATAAATATCATCAATTTTATATTGAAGCGTTTTCCTGATCAATTCAGGTGTTTTCTCATCAACAACAATGATATAAGGTGTTAAATTGTTTTTGTCGAATTCTCTGATGAAAATTTCGCGATAATCAAAACCACTGACGGTTCCGGATAATTCAGCTTCACAAACAAGGCCATCGGTGGTATTGTTGTTTTCAAACCATTTTGAAGCCTCAGCAGGATTGTCAAAATGTACAAAATCAATCTGATGGTTATCAGCACTTAATGTTCTTATGAAATTTTCGTCGGAACCTATGTAAACCAGTTTTAACTTGCCTGCATTTGCCATAATTTTTCATGTTCAGGTTTGACGTTTGAGAATTCTTTCCACCCTGATTTGTAATTCTTCCGGATTAAACGGTTTGATCAGGTAATCATCAGCCCCCATTTTCAGGCATTTTATCCTGTCAGCACTGCTGTCTTTGCTGCTCACCACCACAATCGGGATGTCGCGGAAAAGACCGCTTTCCTTAACACGCTTAATGAGTTCAAAACCATCCATATTGGGCATTTGAAGATCGGTTATTATCAGGTCGGGAATATTGCCTGCCTGGAGCCAGGCAATTGCCTGCAGCCCGTCTTCTTTATAAGCCACATCATAATGCTTGCTCAAAATCTGAAAAATGAGTTTACTGATTGAAGGTTTGTCGTCAACTATCAATACTTTTACCATGTTCGATTTAATGTTGGTCCAAAACTGTATTAACAAAAATAAACATATTTTATTAATACAATTAATTTATATAGGTATGTTTCATTTATTTAGAGCGGGTAAAAAGATCACCGAACATCAACCGGAGCGTAATCAGGAATAACTATTGCATTAATTAAAAATTCAGCGAAATTTCAGATAAACTGTTTTCGAAAATTTTGTTTGAACCAACAATAAATCAAACGACCCGGAAATACTCCGGGTCGTTTATGATATTAAAGAAAAACCGATTGTGTCTTTTTTTTTTTTATTTTATTGTAAACTGTAACAATCGTTTTACAGCTTGGCCAATGTATTTTTAATTCTTCCAATATAGTCATCAACTTCCGTAATTGATTCAAAACCAACAATAACCATGTCGACACAACCCAGCCCCAATACAAATTGCAGCGAATCATTAATTTTTTTACTGTCGCTTTTTAATTTGCCGTCACCCACCAGTTTCATCCCAATCACGCCTTTTCCTGATTTGTGCAATTGCTGAACGACCTCCACCACTTCTTTCGGGTCAGGCTTGTCCATCGCCATTCCATACGGATTTATGCGAACATGAATTACGTCAACCCAGTCGCTTTTTACGGCATCTTTCATGGCATCCAGCGAGTGAACCGATACACCGTGTGCTTTTATGATTCCTTTAGCTTTCAGGTTTTCGAGAATGTCCATCTGTTTTTTCTGGTTCACCGTCCAATTCGGGTCTTCCATACAGTGAATCTGTACCAGATCAACATAATCCGTTTTCAGTTCTTTTCTGAACCGGTCAACTACTTTATCGGCATCGGGCCTGTCCGGATCGGGTATGCCACCTCCGCGAACCCAAATTTTCGAAACAACGGTTACTTTGCTTCTGTCCATTTTATGGAGGGCTTCAGCAAGAATGTCGTGGGTTCCATAAGTATCAGCGGCATCGAAATACCTGATTCCACGATCATACGACTGAACAAGCAAGTCAACACTTTTATTTCTTTCCTGTCTCGTCAGGAACGAGGTTCTGTTTCCGGCATGTACACCGGTTCCCACGCCCAGCAAAGTAGTTTCAAGCCCTGATTTACCAAGTTTTACAAGCTGGAGCGGATTTTTATCGGCAAACAGGGTAGCTGGTGCGGCCATCAATGGATTGGATAAAAGAATATGCGCAGTTCCCAATCCCAACGCGCTGAGAAAATTTCTCCTGTCAATTTTTATATAGGTCATAGTGGTAGATTTTTATTTATAACATGAAACGTAAATATAAAGTTTCTTTCGAAAAAAGAACTTTTTTTGATTACAATGGATTTTTAGGCTGATAATGACGCTTCAGCCACCGCGCCAGCCCGTCGAGCCCCGGGAATAGCACCCGCTCGGTAATATTTGCCTGGTCGAGTTTATCGCGAATTTCCCATTTTAATGCTGCCGGGATGATGATTCGCCTGTAAACTTCAGGATGCTCCCTGAGCCAGTCATCGAGGACAGAAGTTGCCGATGACATGATTGAAAACAGCGCAAACTGGTTGATAATCCGGTCGTCGAGTGAAGGTGGTTCAAAAAAAAGCACGTGCCCTTTCCCGATTTTACCATCCAGTTCGTGGATTGAAGAAAACTCTGATTCCAGCATTTCAACGGTAAAAGCATTGCATTTTTCGCTGGCAAGCAGGTTTTTCAACGGCTCCGGAACCAGGTGGTTTACTTTTACAAAATCAACCTGCCAGATTACACCATCTATATCAAATTTTTCGGTGTTCGAGGTGGCAAAATGCAGGGCTACAAACGGAGAATAAGTCCAGTCCATCAACCGGGTTGGCAACCCGTGGTGTTGTGCAATCACCAGCGACCGCAAAGGAGAATTGGATTGTGAAAAATCGCTTGTAGGCGCATATTTTCTGAAGTTGCGTAAAATATGGTACTCAAGTTCGGGATGTTTGCCGCTGTTGCGTAAAAAACTGTTTTCGAGGCGATATGTACAGTCTGATAACCCTCTGAATGCATAATCGCTCCTGAACCGTCCCATTTCAGGTTTCCAGGCATTCCGGTAAAGTTCTTCCACTAATTGTTCCCAGGAGCCGACCCTGCAATCGTTGGATAAAATTGAGCAATTCATGGTTTAAGTTTTTCCGAAGTTAAAGATAGCAACAAAAAAAGGAAACCGTTTCTGGTTTCCTTCTGAAGCTGTTTAATTGTATTAATAAAAACTAAAAATGTTTTATCTGTTCTGACTTTTTTTCTGTTTCATTTTTAAGCGTATCATTCGCAGTGATTTTCCGGGATTCATCGCTGAAATTAATGGATTTGGCAGCCGACTTAACAGCATTGGTCGTATTCGTGATTTTTTGAACCGGGTTGGGCGCTTTTACAAAATTAATGGTATGTCCCAGTTTTAACCCCAGAATGTAGAAAATCGAAGAGAGTAAAAGAATTGTTTTCATAAGAGTTTTGTTTTCCTGTTTCGAACATGTTTTAATTGCTCACTAAAATACGTAAATGCCACGACCAGCAGAAATTATATCTGTGAATCAGGGAAATTTTTCTGCAAAACCCCGATTTTTTTCTGCGAACCTGAAAATCTACCTTTCAAAATACGAAAAATTACCGGTGAAATATTTAAACTCATGATAGTTTGAGAAATGATAATAGGAACTGAATAACAAGTGTTTGCAGTCATTTTCAGCCTGAAAAATGCAAAATTCACCTGAAAAGCCGGTTTTAATTGATTTTTGCCGATTGTAATCTTTTTTTATTTTGCCGACTAATGAACCAGGAAAAATTGAATAAACTAAGTCGTAATGAGAAACTCGTTTTTTTTACTGGCAATTTCAGCACTTTTTATGTTGTCGTTTAGCTCAGGATTTGAAAAGTCAGATTGGCAGGGGCCTAACCGAAACTGTATTTACCCGGCAAAAAACCTTTTAAAACAATGGCCTGAAAATGGCCCCAGTCTCGCCTGGTCATTCGAAGGACTGGGCTACGGACATTCGGCAGTGGCAGTGGCCAACAACAAGGTTTTTGTTACTGGGGTGAAAGACACCATTGAATCCGTTGGTTCGCTTTATACATTTGATTTAACCGGTAAACTGCTATGGAAAAAAGAATACGGAAAAGATTTTGCACTGAATTTTCATGGCACCCGTTCAACACCGGTGGTTGTTGACAATCTGATTTATATTGAAAGCGGAATGGGGGCCATTTATTGTTTGAATACCGACAATGGCGAAGAGGTTTGGAAAATTGATTTTCTGAAAGATTTGGGAGTCGATTCTGTAATCCAGTTTGGTTTCTCTGAATCGGTTTTGATTGACGGCGACAACCTGATTTGTGTGCCAGGCGGAAAAGAAAATAATGTGGTGGCACTTAACCGCTTTACCGGAAAAATTGTTTGGAGTTCTCCCGGAAACGGCGAAATAGCCACTTATAATTCGCCGATCCTGGTGAATCACAACGGGAAAAAGTTGGTGATTGCCATGACTTCGCATTCGATAATGGGTTTTGACGCAGCGACCGGGGAAAAATTCTGGCGGATTGAACAAACACAGGGCAATCGGATTCATGCCAACACACCGGTTTATGCCGATGGAAAACTGCTGGTTGCCACTGCCGGTCGCGAAAAGACTTCGGGAATTGTAATGTTGCAACTTTCGGGAGATG
>JAJUGS010000154.1 GCA_029265875.1 Prolixibacteraceae bacterium | reverse complement strand
ATGCATCGGGGGCGCTGTGGGTGTGTGTCACACCAATCAGTACATTTTCGGGTTTTACCCCTTTTATCAATTTTCTTGAACGATCGCCCAGGTAAGACGGCCAGCCCAGGTTATCAATATTCACAATGGCAACGCGGGTGTCGCCTTTTTCAAGCACCAGCGCCCTCACAAAAAGGTCACCCTTCATGCCTGTGGGCAAAACCGGCGTCCCCATTCCCCCCGAAATCGGGATCAGTTTTTCGGGTGTGATTTTACGCAATGCAGCACCGGCTCTGAAAGTCTGACCAATTGAACTGGCCGTAAAAAATACTAACAGAAAAATAAGACTTATTGTAGTTTTCATTTTGATTTATTGATTGTTTATTAAACTGATTTAATCTTTTCTAATTATTTATTAATCATCAGCCCGGTAAGCTGGTTAATCATTTGAAAAGTATAATCGCCCATAGTGGGCCCGAACATACCCATGGTTTTGGGTTCGTATTCATCGAGATAAAAATAGCGGCCCGGTATAATGTACCCTACATAACTACCATTGAAGCTTGTAATGTTGGCGTCGAATCCCTTCTCAATCAGCGAATTTTTATACTGAAGGGCAAATTCGCCACTGAAATCGGCAGGTGTTGAAACCCAGATCATGTCACCGATCCGGAGAACCTGCAAAACGGCATTTTCAGGATAAGGCATCAGTTTATGGGTCAGAAAAGTGGAAAGATTCCGGGTTGTTGAAATTCTGAAATGATACTCTGGCAGGTACAGCCTGATGGTTGCAGAATTAAATACCACAGAGTCGGAAAGCATCAGGTTGCTGGTGTGAACCAGCGTGCTGTCGGCCAGCGATTCGCCGATAAAGCGGGGCTTTTCAAAACCCTCTCCTTCGCCCCGGTTTGTCTGGCTTCCCATCGATCCGGCCATAAAAATTGCCAGGTCGAAACCCGAATTCTCCATTTTGCGTTGCCAGTATCCCGGGTAGTCGCCGCTGATTTCCATATTTTTATCGCCCAGGCAGGTCGAATGCGCCGAAAAAGACCCAATTACCGCTTTTTTGCCATCGTTTTGCTGAACAACCAGAAAGCTGAAATCGTCGTTTTTGGTTCCCAAATCACCCACCAGCCTGTTTCGGGTATAATTTTCAGCATTAAAATCTCCGGCAGCAACGCTCGCTGGTTTCAAATCGGCCATTGCCTCCAGTACAGCTTTTGAAACTTGTTGAACCAACCATTTTTCAACGTTTTTGTTGTTTTCGCCTGCAAATTGTTTTCCGGTAAAACCTGGTCCCCAGGCACCCAGACTTGAATGTGAATGAGTAGCCGAGAAATAAACCTGATCGCGATTGACTCCTTTTCCTTTCAGAATTTTCATCACCGAATCAGTAATGTTTGGCGGCATAATCAACAAATCGGCTCCCACAAGTACCATCATTTTTTTCCCCACTTTCAGGGCGGCAGCTTTTACAAATACACTGTCGTGAATACCCGTTGCAGGGGCTCCTTTGCGTCTGCCGAAACCGGCAAGCGGCATTTTCATAAATTCACCATTTTCAGCATTATCGGCAGTACAGTTCAGTTTCGGGGTAATGCTGATTTTCGAAAAACCCGCCATTAAATTTCCGGTTTCAGGTTGGGCTGTTTTTTTCAGGCTATCAATTTCAGCCAGGCTTTTTTTGAAATAATCACTTTCAAAATACGGCGTGTTCACCACTGGTCCGGTTGCCGAAAAATAAATCGCGACTAACAGTAAAATGATGATTCCAAGGGTGATTCCGGTTATTCTGAGGAATTTCATTTTTGTACTTGATTCTTGATGCTGGATGCTCGATACTCGATTCTGGATACATTAAACTATTTACCAGCAGGTAAAATACCATTACTGTCGGACAGAAACATCCGGGTACTTTGTGTGTATTCGCCGCCAAAGGGTGCTTTGTATTTCAGGTCGATATAAAAAGCCTGGTAACCTGTCGCCGGAACCGGGGTTTCAAAAGTAAAACTTTCAACACCCGGTTTGCCAAGGCTGGTGCTTGTCCAGGTTTTATCCCTGAATTCGCGGTCGGCAGAAGTGGCGCTCCAGACAATTGCATCCGTCAGCAATGCTGCGTCGGCATTGATTTTTACAACAATTTTCCCATTTTCAACAGCAACAGTGTAGTCACATTTTGGTACCTGCTGGCCTGAAATAATTGTTCCGAAGAATGCACTTAAAGTTCCCAGTGCAGTTTTTTTGTCGCCTAAATTATGCCCGGCATTGGGTGTGTAACAAATGTGATTATCGCCCGGAATGCTGTCGATATAGTTTTTCACTGCATCCACCGGCCAATATTCATCATTGGTTCCCATCAGGATCATTTTGGGCATTGTCAGATTTTTGCGGTATGAGTAAGGATCGACCATTCTGACTACTTTGCTTCCTTCATCAGAAGCAACCTGCTGGGCAATTCCCAGTTTTACATAGTCTTCGATCTGAATACTGTAATTGCCCCATGTAACTTTGTGGTATTCAATGTTAACGGGCATGTTCAGCATATCGATTACCATGGGAGCGATGGCTTTTACCCGTTTGTCGTGAGCACCGGTGAGCCAGGTTGTCCAGCCGCGTTTTGACGCGCCGGTAACCACAAACTGGTTAACAAGCCCATTGGTTTTCTTTGCAGCAAATTCCTGAACCGCATCCATGGCACGGATGGCACTTTTGGTCATCGGGAACAGCAGTGGCCAGGTGTAATCACTGTCGTTCTGAAAATTATGCAACGTCATCGAAATCAATTCGTCTTCTGTTTTTCCTCCATAACGGGGCTGGTTGGGAACCTGCCAGATAATGGAAACAATGGCTTTGTTGATTTTAGCAATTTCGCTGAGCGAAACGGTCAGGCTTTCGTCCCATTTGTGGGTGTTGGGCTGAAATTCTTTATTAATACTGCCACCGGTAATAAAGAGCAGTGCATCAGTATATTTTACCGAGTCGGGGATGATTACCGTAAGTTCGTGGTTCCAGGCTGTATCCCGCCAGGTTTGGGAAGTTAATCCAAGCCTGAAAATTCTGGCTCCCTCAGTTGCTGTTGAATCCTGAACATTCCATTTAAATGACGGATCTCCGTTGTCGAGATAGGATTGCAATGCGTTTTCCGGAGTAACCGGTACTTTAACTTCCTGCTTTTTCTGGCAGGCAAACAGGAAAGCAAATGCTATTGTAAATAGCAAAAGTTTCATTGATGATTTTTTCATTTATAATATTGTTTTGAATTTTAATTATTTCGAAGTACTGAAATAAAAATAAGCAGACATTACACTGAATTGTCTGCTTATTACTAACATATTTGGCTCAATGAATTAATAGGGTTTATTTGTCCCCTGTAAAACCCACATTTTCGACCATGCACTGTTGTTGCTCTGGTCGCCTGTCTGGTAAGGTGTAGGTTGTAATTTACCAATAGCTGTTGCTGCGTTATCCGGGTTTTTCGAAATTTCGTTTGTATAATGGTAGTACAATCTCAGCGGTAATGCCTGTCTTTTAGCCGACGGGCCGGTTTTCAGTACCGGAATCCCGGTTCTTCTCCAGTCAAACCATGATTCATGTGCGGTTGACCAGCTTGCAAACCATTTTTGCACCAAAATACTGTTAAGTCCGTTATAGGGCGCACCACCGATATAGCTGCTGAACTGATCTCCGACACCCCAGGCGTTGAAAGATTGCTGAATGCCTGCTGCATAATAATTTTCAGCACCGCTGATCCAGCCACGGTAAGCAGCTTCGGCAAGAATAAAATTTACTTCGGCAGCCGAAATCAATCTCATCAGCACCAACGGGTCGGCTGTTTTTTTATACCTGTCGTTCAGGTGCGAAGCGTGGGGATTTACAGTACCTTGTGCAGGATTGGCATTGTTCATGTTGAATATCTGTACTTTCGGGTGTGAAATGGTAACACCTGCAAATTCAGGATCGAAATCCACCTTCATGGTATTATCGGTTTCGAATTTTGTAACCACATCCTGCGAAACTTCACGTTTGCCGTTTACAATCCTGTCAATCCCGGTTCCTTCAACCAAAACAAGTGGCGTTTGAATTTTGTTGGCCCAGATTGCCAGCCTCGGGTCGTTGTATTTCTGAAGTGAATCGACAAAAGTAACCGCCATTTTAACCCTCATGTATGAACCATCGGGAGCCAGATCATACACAGTATTCAGAGGGTTGGAGTTTTCTTTGGCAGTTCCAATAAAACTGATGTTCGCATCATCTGAAGAAGCAAGAATCAAAGGATATTTAGCCGGATCGTTCACGATTTTTTTGATACCCTGCTCGGCAATTGAAGGTTCTTTTGCCTGTAACCTCATATAGTAGCGCAGTGCCAGTGAGTTGGCAAATTTCTGCCATTTCTGGGCATTCCCACCATAAATTACATCCTGTTTTGGTGAAATATTGGTATAGTTACCTTTCGAAAGTAATACGTTAGCCGTGTCAAGATCAGCCAGAATCCCCAGGTAAATGTCTTTCTGGTCATCAAATTTTGGTTTAAAATAGTCAGGGCCGAGCTCTGCTTTCAGTGCCTGACTGTATGGTGCATCGCCCCACAGGTCGGTGATCATTCCAAAAATATAAGCTCTCAAAACACGGGCAACTCCTTCGTGAAATTCATATTTACCCTGAACTGCTTTTTTGAAATATTCATCGTTGTTCATCAACATACTGTAATAACCTCCCCAGCTATGCGAAAGGTCATCCCATTCATAATTGTTGTAACCTCCCTGCCAGCCGGTTTGTTGGGTTTGCTGCATAACACCCGAGAAAGTACCCAGTCCGATTCCAAATACAGTCTGGCCTAAACTGGTTTCGGTAGTGGGCAAAAGAAAATTCAGATCGGCATTGGCCGGGTCAACCCCATTCGGATTGATGTTTAGCTCGGTAAGGTCCTTACACGAAATCAACAATGTAAAAACCAATGCTAAAGTAGCTATTATACTTTTTTTCATTTTATACATGATCTACAGTTTTAAAAGGTTAGAAAGTAAAACCTATTTTGAAACCCACCGGAATTACCCAGGGTTCGGCATTATAACGCTCAACACCTTGTTTGAACCGTCCGCTGCTGTCAGACTGATAAGCTCTTTCAGGATCAATTCCTAAACCTGAGTTCTTCGTCCATATCATGATGTTGCGGCTGTAAAGTGAGAAATTCACGTCCTGCACACCAATATTCCGGGTGTATTTATTCGGCAAATTATAAGTAAGTGCTATTTCACGCAGTTTGATGTAATCGGCATCGAAAATATTGGCTTCGCCAAGGTCCCAGGGATAGCTGGCTACATACGGCCTGATTTCGGTACCGGGCCCGCCGAGGTTTTCTTTTTCAAGGATGAATTTCCCATTTTCGTAATGTCCGTAAACACCGGGTGCGAAAACACCATCTGAAGCACCGATTCCGGTGTAATAATCGTTGTAAAACCCACCGTCTTCTGCAGTAGCACCACCAACCGGGCGCGGATTATCGGTAAAGATGAGCTGGTCGGCATTGGCCACTACCCAGTCGCGCAATGCCTGGCTTGTTTGTCCACCCAATCCATCGGGCGGTGTAACGAGTTGGTTGAGCCAGGTGTTAGAGATCACACTTTCAGTCATATACCGCCAGGTCTGCGAAACATACTGCCCGCCTGAACGCCAGTCGAATGTCAAACTTAATGTGAAGTTTTTATAAGAAAGGTTCGACTGGAGCCCCATCATGAAATCGGGGTTGTAGTTACCAATTTTTTCATAGGTATTACTTTTCTGCCATTCAGCATCTTCTCCTTCCGGGAGAATCGGATAATTATAGTAAGGAGAAGTTTCATCGGTTACGCGTAAAATTTTACGGGTGTAAAGATTTCCGATTAAACCATCATGGCCTAATTCGTCGTTTTTCACCCAGGCTGTATTTTTTACCCTTGCTTCATCCCAGAAGTCAATAAAATCTACACCGTCAGAAAGTTCAAGAAGATAAGTGTCGTTGGTCGTAAAATTCAGGTTGAGGTCCCAGGTCCAGTCGGTGGTTTTGATGGGCGTATAGCCGAGCATAAATTCCCAGCCTTTGCTTTGTAATAAACCGGCATTAATTTTAATGCTTGAGAACCCGGTTGAGCCTGCCAACGGTGGATTCAGAATCTGGTTGCGGTTATCTTCCTTGTAATAAGTTCCTTCGAAACGAAGACGGTTGTCAAAAGCTTTGAAGTCGATACCAATTTCATACGAAGTTGCTTCTTCGGGAAGAAGGGTCGGATTCAGAAGACTCCCTGGTTTGCCAAGCCTGATGGCTTCGCCCCACTGGCCTGCATCGTAATAACTTGCATACAAACTGTAAGGTGAAGTATCGTTACCAACCTGGGCAATACCACCCCGGAGTTTCAGCAGGTTCACATTACTGCCCAAATCAATCATATTGTTGATCATTAAACTGAGCGATGCTGACGGATAGAAATAAGATCGGTTTTCATCGGGAAGTGTGCTCGACCAGTCGTTACGTGCTGTAAGATCAAGGTAGATCATATCCTTCCATCCGAAATTGGCCATCGCATACACACTGTTAATTGCTCTTTCATATCTTGAATTCGAATAATTCAGGGCCGTATTTTTTATATTCTGAATGGTATATACGTATGGTATAATTAAGCCCGAACCTGGTTTTGCTGAATTGCTTACACTCGAACCCCTCGAGTATAAAATGTTACCTCCCACCGAGGTACTTAAACTGAAATAGTTCCAGTTGTTTTTAAAGGTAAGCAATGCATCCATATTTCTTTCGATTCCTTCGCTGGTAACAATACCATAGGTTCCGTTATTGGGTTCTTTTGAGAATCCGGGATCCATTTTCGTTTCACGCACTTCGTCGGTTTTGTTTAATGAATAGCGGCCCATTAAACTCAGGTTCGGAGCGATATCCCAGGTAGCCATGAAATTGCCCAAAAGCCTGTTACGGCTAAAGCTGTTTTCGATACCATAAGCAAGATAATAGGGATTTTCATAACCTGTGGCGATTGTTTTTATTTGCGTGCCTCCCAGTTTGTAATCTTTTAATTGATGGATGTCGACATTCGGGGGTGTCCAGGCTGCCCATTGCAGTGGGTTGGTACCACGGTCCTGGGTTGATGGACGGTTGTCAGACCAATTGTGGGTATAACTGAAATCGGTACTTACTGTTAAATTCTTTTTGACTTTTGAAGTTGCAGCAATTGAGAAATTATTTCTGTTAAGGTCTGAGTTTGGAACAAGACCTCTATTGGTCATATTTGAAACGCCAATCCTGTAATTTACTTTCTCACTGGCGCTTGAAACAGCAACACTGTTGGTTGTGGTAAAGGCGTTTTGATTGATAAAATCTTTGTAGTTGTTCGGATAAGAAACTAATTCAGTTGGAACCGGAACGCCATTGGCATCGAGCGGGGCAAAGGGTTGTACCTGCCAATATCCTTTGTCAAGTTCGGGGCCGGCACCGGCAGCTTCCGAAGGGCTGAACGGAGGGATGATTCCATCTTCAAAAGCATCGGGAGTGTAAGGTCTTGCGCCAAATGCAAAACGGGTTTGTATATCGAGATAGCGGCTTGGAATATCAAAAACTGTATTCGAAACTAATTCAATTTTCATTCCCTGTTTTTCTTTGGCTTTTTTCGTGGTGATAATCACTACCCCGTTCCCGGCGCGTGTTCCATAAAGCGCAGCAGCGCTGGGACCTTTCAGGATTGAAACACTTTCAATGCTTTCGGGATCGATATCGGAAATAGCATTTCCATAATCAACTTTGTTGTCGCTGCCAAACCCTCCCACGTTATTAATTGTACTGGCCATCGGAACTCCATCAACCACAAAAAGCGGCTGGTTGTCGGTGCTTAACGATGTGGCGCCACGGATGATCATACTTACCGAAGAACCAGCACCCCCTGTTTGGTTAATCTGCACACCGGTCACTTTCCCAGCCATCGAACTGAGAATGTTCTCCTGAACAACGCGGGTAAGCTCATCACTACCAACTTTTCCCACCGAATATCCGAGCGATTTTTCCTCCCGTTTGATTCCCAGCGCAGTAACAACCACCTCATCGATCGCTTCGGTGCTTACCTGCATTTTAACATCGATCGTGGTTTTGCCTTCAACAGCAACTTCCTGGGTAGTAAAACCGATATAGGAGAACTGAAGAACTCCGTTGGCAGGAACATCGATTGAATATTTCCCGTCGATATTGGTAACTGTCCCCACGGTAGAACCTTTAACAACTACGGTTAATCCCGGCAGCGGTGAGTTATCGGTGGCTGACACAACAGTTCCGTTAACTTTTATTGTTTGCTGGGCGGTTGCCAAAATTGGCAGGCCCGTTATTATTGCCACTGCTGTAATCGCAATCAGCAAATGGTGTTTAAAATTATCTAATGTCTTCATAAATTTCATAATGATTGATTTAGATCGGTTATTTAACTACTTCGAAAGTCAGCACCATTGCGGTGGTGCTAAGTGTAACCAAAGGGTTTGTGCTTACGATTGCCGCCGGGTCTAAAGTTACAAACATCGCCACCCTCATTGAATTGTCATTAATTTCCTGGACTAAAACTTTTCTTTGAAAATCCATGATTCCCATAAATTCGGTACTGTTTGGAAAGTCGATGGACATGGCTTTTGGATAAGTAATTACCGGTACGCCATTAACCACGCCTGTTGCAAATTTGGGCAAAGTGGTGGTTGTAAAATCTTCGTTTTCTTTAAATACAAATTTGGCTGTATTAACCGGAGTATAAGTTGCGGTAGCCAAAATATCAGCACCAAAAACCGCTTTGCCACTTTTTTTCAAAATGTTTGTTTGTCCGAGTTGTGCCATTACCGAAGCATAAACCAGTCCGGCCATACTTCCTCCATCACTTTTTACATCATGTCGGTAACTGCCATCATAATAAAAGGTAAACTCATCATCATAAATTTCCGGTATTCCGAGGTAGGTTCCAAAAGCACCTGCCGGAAGTGATGAAATTTTTGGGTCCATTGGTGTAAATGTAAGGTTGGGATTACAGAAGTTGTCTTTTGGAGAATGATTTTTTGTTAATCTCCAGGTTTTCCCCTTGTATCCGGGTGCATTCGGATTTCCGGTTAAATAATTAATTGGCGAAAGCGCGATAGCAAGTTCAACAGTATCTTTGGCTGTATTGCCTGCCTGATCGGTAGCTGTTAATACAGCGTTGTAATATCCGCCTTTTGCATACACATGAACCGGATTCTGTTCAGTGCTCGTTTGCCCGTCGCCAAAATCCCATGCCCAGCTCACTGCGCTGTGAGTTAAAGCGGTAAATGCCACCTGCTTGTCTTTCACACTGTGAAAAATCGTAGCCGAAACAGGGAAAACAGGTTTATCGGGTTCATCGTTGCACGAGGCAAATAATATCACCGTTACCATCAAAAAGGTAAGTTTTTGAAATAAAGTGCTGTTTTTCATTTTATAAAATTTAGATTTAAAATTCTTTTGTAATATTCTGGTATATAGAGAATTTATGTCGATAAAAACCTGATTAAATCATTCAGCTTAAAACTTCCTGAAAGGATTTTATTGATTGAATACCTGGTTTCATAGCTTAATTAGATTTAGTTATTTTTTAAATTATGTCTCTCTGTATCAAAAATAGTACTGTAGATTAAAGGAAACTAATAAAAAATTGTTTTGCTTACATTAAATATTGTCTTCAAACAATCTTTAAACCGATTTAGTAATGTTCCAATTAGTTAAAATTTAATCATTAATTCACAACATATTATTTAAGTTGAAATATAAAATTGATCAATTTTGTTACAGGCATTTTACAAAAATGAACATTACATAAGGTTGTAAACAAACAATTGGCAGGAAGGTGAAAAAACTATATAAGATATTGATATTGACAGGCTTGTTGCTGGTCATAATTTTCTGTATTGGTTTTGCTTACCCGTTTTGGGGATTATTTTCCAATCATCAACGACATGGAAATCCGCCGCTTACTCCGCCCTGGGCACTCGAATGCTGGCTCTGGGAAGACGATTTTAATACCGCCGAACGGGTTGATACGTTGCTAAATGGTTATGCCAATCATGATATCCCGGTGAGAACAATACTGATAGACAGCCCGTGGAGTACGCGTTATAACGATTTTCAGGTGGACTCAGTACTTTACCCGAATCCTGAAGCATGGTTTGGAAAATTACAAAATAGCGGTTACCGGGTTATACTTTGGATGACTTCCATGGTTGACAGCTACAGCAAAGACACCCGGCTGAAAGATTCTGCCAATTTTTTCAACCACGCAAAAACGAATAATTACCTGGCGGCTGATGGCGAACAGATAAAATGGTGGAAAGGGAAAGGTGGTTTTATCGATTATACCAACCCGGATGCCATGAAATGGTGGCGCTCGCTGCAGCAAACGGTTTTCGATTACGGTATTGATGGCTGGAAACTGGATGGAACCGGGACATTGTTTTTTAAAAGATTGGGTCCGGTGCCAATCTTTTATCAAGCTTCATACGGGGGAATAATGAGTACGCGAACTTATATGGATCATTATTATCGCGATGAATATTTGCACGGGCTTACACAAAATCCTGAGTTTGTAACATTATCGCGAGCGGTTGACCGGGGTTATCACCCCGAGGGTTTTGCCCCGATTGATGCTGCTCCGGTTACGTGGGTGGGCGACCAGCGGCATACCTGGAAATCGGATGAACCAATTCCTTCCGATGATGCTCACAAATCGGATATCGCCATGGAGGGAATTAAAGGGATTGAAATGGCCATTGACAACATTATGAAAAGTGCTAAACTGGGTTACAACATTATTGGTTCTGATGTAGCCGGTTTCTCAGGAAGCACAATTCCTCCCCGTTTGTATATACGGTGGGCCCAGTTTTCGGCTTTTTGCGGATTGTTCCTGAACGGAGGCCACGGCGAACGCGCTCTTTGGAAAAGAACTCAGCAGGAACTCGAAATTATCCGAAAGTTT
>JAJUGS010000223.1 GCA_029265875.1 Prolixibacteraceae bacterium | reverse complement strand
ATACAACATTTGCAAGTAACAAATATACTGCAGCATATGACTTTAATGGAACAAACACTTCTGCAGTAACCGGATTTCAGCCATCGACGCTGGGTAATACTGATGTAACCTGGGAAACAACAAAAACTCTCGATTTTGGTATTGAAGGAGTTTTATTCAACAGGACTCTTGATTTTACCGTCGATATTTGGAACCGCATTACCTCTGATATGTTGGTCCGGGACCCGATTCCCGAAGTAATGGGTTTGGCAACAGCACCCTTTGTAAATATCGGTGAAATGAAAAATAAAGGCTTCGATATAGAAATAGGTTACAACAATGTGGCATTCGATGGAGAATTAAAATATCGTGTTGCTGCAACTGGTTCACATTACAAAAACGAAGTTGTAAGTCTTTACAGCGATCCAAAGAGAATTGGAAATGCAGCCAACGAACGTCAGATGCTGTATAGCCGCTATGCTGTGGGGCATGCATTCCCTGAATTCTGGGGTTATGTGGTGGATGGAATTTTCCAGACCCAGGCTGAAGCTGATGCACATCCTAAATTCCTGACAACAAATTATAATGCACCAGGTCATTTTAAATATACAGATGTGAATGGTCGGGATTCTGAAGGTAACTTAACCGGAAAACCCGATGGAAAACTCACTGTTGATGACCGTACCTGGATTGGCAGCCCACATCCTGATTTTACAGGAGGTTTAACAATTGATCTGGCATGGAAAGGTTTTGATTTGAACATGTTCTTTTATACAAGTATTGGAAACGATATGATTAATTATGTGACCCGCTGGATTGATTATGGAATGTTTAATGGCGGTTTGAGCCGGAAAGCATTATATGAGTCGTGGGGCAGTCCGTATTTAAGTAATAATGCCGATGCAACATTGCCAAAACTTGACCAGAACAGCAACTCACAGGAACCATCAACGGCCTTTGTGCAAGATGCATCCTACCTGAGAATGAAGAACCTGCAATTGGGTTATACACTGCCAAAATCTATTGTAAATAAAGCCCAGATTAAAAATTTGTATCTCTATCTCCAGGTATCCAATCTTTTTACAATTACCAAGTACGAAGGTCTTGATCCTGAAGTTAATGCATCTGGAACTTACATGGGGATGGATATGGGGGCATGGCCAACACCTCGACAGGTTACATTTGGTGTTCAGCTCGGTTTATAATTATTTGAAATGTTTAACAGTATAAGAATGAAAAATATGAAAAAAATAGCGATAGCAATGGTCATGACGATTTTACTGACCATTTCATTTTCATGTTCGGAAGATTTTCTGAATAAAGAACCCATGGGTGTGACCTCAGAAAATGTCTTTTATAATGCCAAGGGAATTGATGCATTATTAACCGGCACTTATTCAATGATTCGGGGCAGTGCGTTATGGACAGTTTCCTGGGGGGCCTCTATTCAAAACTGGACCTACGGTTCTGTTGCTTCCGACGATGCCTACAAAGGTTCGGAAGTAACCGACCAGGTACCGGTTAACGATATCGAAAAATGGCAGGTAACACCCACCAATAATTATCCGGCTGATAAATGGAGGCTTTGTATCGGAATGGGGGTCGACCGTGCCAATAAAACAATAAAAGTGATCAATAAATCTCTTACCGACGGTGCAATTTCTCAACAACAAGCTGATAAATACCTTGCTGAAGCCAGATTCCTCCGTGCCCTGTTCTATTTTGAAGCAAGGTTGGTTTTTGGTGATTATATCCCGATTCTTGACGAAAACACACCTGATCCTAAAGTTGTTTCGAATGTAAACGCCGAGGGAGTGGTATTGAAATTCATCACAGATGACTTAAAATATGCTGCTGATAAACTGCCTGAATCGCAGGCTCAGCCTGGCCGGCCTACAAAATATGCCGCTATGGCACTTGCTGCACGTGCTTATCTTCAGGATTTGAAATATGCTGATGCAAAACCATTACTGGATGCAATTATTTCCAGCGGAAAGTACTCATTGATGGATAAATTTATTCAGAATTTTGAAATTGAAACTAATAATAACAAAGAGTCGATTTTCGAAATTCAGGCGAATGTTAATGACATTAATGAGTCGTTGAATGCCGAAATGGGTATTGGCTTAAACTGGCCACATGGGGGAGATATTGGTATGTGCTGTGGTTTCCACCAACCTTCTCAAAACCTGGTGAATGCTTATAAGGTAGATGCCAACGGATTGCCATTGTTCGACACCTTTAACGACACTGATTTTAAAAACGATGCAGGCATTAACTCGGATCAGACTTTTATTCCGGACGATCAGACTCCGGTTGATCCGCGACTCGATTATACTGTAAGCCGTCGAGGTATTCCTTATAAAGATTGGGGAGTTAACCGAGGAGCCGACTGGATTCGAAAACAATCTGAAGGCGGCCCGTATCTACCGGCACCAAAACCTTTCTTTAAGAAATCTGAAAGATATAACTTATCAACTACAACTGGTTGGCAAACAGGAATTAATGCCAATAATTACCGCTATATCCGTTATAGCCATGTATTATTATGGCGTGCTGAAGTGGCTGCTTTTGAAGGTGATCTGGTAAAAGCAAAAGAACTCGTGAATTTAATCCGCGAAAGAGCCGGTAAAGATAAAGTAATGGGCCGTGTGAAAAAGTACGAATTAACCACAGATTTTTATCCCTGGGGAAATTCTGCACCCGGTACTTCAGGCAGTGATATTGACTGGTCTCAACCTGCTGCAAATTATAAAATCGGACTATACTCGGGTTTTGCCAATAAAGAGGAAGCTATGAAAGCTGTTCAGTGGGAACAACGTCTTGAATTTGCAACAGAAGGTATGCGGTTCTTCGACCTTCGCCGCTGGGACAATCTTCCAAACAAAATTGGTGGAAAATCAATGGCGGAAATTCTGAATGCTTTTGCTGCTGCTGATTTACGTGTCCGTAAATCGTTTATGCAAGGTGCAGTTTTTACTAATAGTGATAAATACATGCCCGTTCCGCAGGGACAGATAGATTTACAACCGGGTGTTATCGAACAACGGCCGGAGTACAAATAAAGTTCTTTAGATTTCAAATTCAAAAAGAGGGGGCTATTTTGTCTCCTCTTTTTTTTTCTTTACAATTCATCCCTTGTATTTGTTTTTTTTCAAAATAAATGTGATACACGTATAAAAATCAGGTATGTATTCTTCAACATTTTTTGTTAATTTGTTTGTACATAAACTAAATATTAAGAAAAAATGAAAAGATACTTTGCCGCTTTTATCTTTTTGGTCTGTGGGGTAACCTTCGGTATTGCACAACCCAAAATTTCGGTTGTAAGTAAGCCAAAAGACAAAAAGATTGATGTTCTGATAGATGGAAAGCTATTTACGTCTTATATATATCCGAATACAATTAAAAAACCGGTTCTTTGGCCGGTAATTACAGCTGGCGGCAATGAAATCACCCGTCAGTTTCCATTGAAAAATAAAGCCGGTGAACGTTCAGATCACCCTCATCATGTTGGAATATGGTTAAATTATGGCGATGTTAACGGGCTTGATTTCTGGAATAATTCTGAAGCAATTCCCAAAGAAGATGCACCTAAATATGGAACTATTTATCATGAGTCTCTTGAAAGTGCCAGGGTAACTGATAATGTGGGCAGAATTATTGTAACCTGTGCGTGGAAAGACTACCAGGGGAAAAAACTGCTTAAAGAAGTAACTGAATACAATTTCAGCGTGGAAAGGAATGCCCGGATAATTGACAGGACCACACTTCTGGAAGCCGAAAATGAAAAGGTTAACATTACTGACAATAAAGAAGGAATGTTTGCCATCAGGGTTACCCGCGAATTAGAGCTGCCTGCCTCCGGAAAAGTTGAGTTAACCGATTCTCATGGAAAAGTTACAACAGTGGATGCCACCAACGATGGTGTAGCCAAAGGAAATTACCTGAGCAGCGAAGGAATTACAGGCGAAGCTGTTTGGGCTACGAGAGCACGCTGGATGAAACTTTACGGGTCAGTGAATGGTGAAAAAGTAGCCATTGTTATTTTCGACCACCCCAATAATCCTGGATATCCGACTTATTGGCATGCACGCGGTTACGGCCTTTTTGCTGCCAATACTTTAGGTCAGAAAGTATTCTCAAAAGGTGCAGAGGAAATGAACTTTTCTATTGAAAAAGGGGATTTAGCTACTTTCCGTTACAGGTTGGCTGTTTTCTCAGGTGATCCTTCCAACGAGGAAATCGAAAAAATGGCCAAGGAATTTGCTTCAAAAATCTGAAAAAAGATACGGGTAGTGAGAATTGAGGTTGAAAGATCGGCTTTATTCTCACTACTCAATTCTCAATGCTCACACCGGTTCAATGGCATTAAACTACATCTGGATTTTCTTTTTTGTCGCAGCCTTTATCATCGGGCTGGCCCGTCTCATTTTTTTGGGCGATACAGAAGTTTTCCCGGCCATGATGAACTCCACTTTCGAAATGGCAAAAACCGGTTTCGAAATTTCTTTAGGATTGACCGGTGTACTGACACTTTGGATGGGAATCATGAAAATTGGCGAAAAGGGTGGGGTGGTTGCCGTTTTTGCCCGGTTACTCGGGCCATTTTTTAACAAACTTTTTCCCGAACTTGGCAAAAACCACCCGGCTTACGGCCCAATTATGATGAATATTGCCGCCAACATGCTCAATCTCGATAATGCAGCAACACCCGTGGGTTTGCAGGCCATGAAGGAAATGCAGGAATCGAACCCGCACAAAGAGCGGGCTTCCAACGCGCAAATTATGTTTTTGGTATTAAATGCATCGGGATTGACAATTATTCCGATAAGTATTATGGTTTACCGTGCGCAATTGGGAGCGGCGAATCCTTCTGATATTTTTATCCCGATTTTAATCGCCACTTTCTTTTCCACGCTGGCTGGATTAATCTCGGTGGCAATTTATCAGAAAATCAACCTTTTCGATAAAGTTATTCTTGCCTATCTGGGTGGACTTTCAACTTTCATTATTGCAATAATCTGGTGGTTTTCAACACTCGAAAAAGAGGTGATTGCCCAGATTTCAAATATTTCCAGCAATGTAATTTTGTTTTCTGTCATCATCAGTTTCATCACGATGGGTGTTATCAGAAAGGTGAATGTGTACGATGCTTTTATTGATGGTGCAAAAGAGGGTTTCGGAACCGCAGTCAAAATTATTCCTTACCTGATTGCCATTCTGGTTGCCATCGGTGTATTTCGTGAGTCGGGTGCCATGGAATGGATGGTTTCGGGTTTTACCTGGGTGTTTAATGCAATCGGAATCAATGCCGATTTTACACCCGCTTTGCCCACTGCCCTGATGAAACCACTTAGTGGCAGCGGTGCCCGCGGCATGATGGTGGATGCCATGACACAATACGGGGCCGACTCGTTTATTGGCCGTGTGGTTTGTACCATTCAGGGTTCGGCCGATACAACTTTCTATATCCTGGCCGTGTATTTTGGTTCGGTTGGAATAAAGAACACCCGCTATGCCGTGGTTTGTGGACTGATTGCCGATTTTGTGGGAATCACCGCAGCCATTTTAATGGCCTACCTGTTTTTTCATTAATGGCCACTAAATTTGATTTGGGCAGTTCAAAGTTCCGGGTTTCAAGTTCCGGATTCGATTACTTTTTAAAGCGACTCTTGACCATTACCCATTGATTAATACCCAATTACCAGCATCCAGCATCCCCGTCCGACTGGTCGTCCGGGCGGGCAGTATCCAGTATCCAGCATCAATCCACCGAATCGTACACCACTACTTTGCTCCATAAATGTGAGTTTTCTTCCACGAATTTCAGGTGTAGCGGATGAATCTGGTATGCATCCTGCCCAGCCTGATCGTCGAAAATAGTCATGTACGAAACCGAGTAGGAATGGTCAACCACATCGCGGCTTTCGGTGGCTGCCGGAAACCCGATATGGCTCATTCTGATGGTTTCCACCTTTAATAAATCAGTCAAGGCTTTTACCAATTGTTTTTTGTGCGCTTCATTATTGGGTTCCTTCAGCCAGAAAAATACATGGTGAATCAATGCTCCCTTTATTTTCACCTCGCCTGCACTGGCTGTTTGTGCCATCGGAACCATTCCTGCCAGAGCCACACTGGCTGCTGCTTTTTTAATAAATGCTCGTCTGTTTTTCATCTTTTTTATTTCAGTTTGATTTGTTTTTTTTGTTTTCTCACTCCCTCTCAAGTGGGGAAGGTTGGGGTGGGGTTATTAATTCTTCAATCTCATTCAAATGCAATTTCAAATGCGGTACAAATCCTTCCACCATTTGCTTTAAGGTTATTTTCTCTCCAACATCTGCCAACCATTCATTTTGTAACATTTCAGGATTGATATTTTGAATGACATGAGCAAAATGCAACATCGAGAATTTCAGGTGTTGAACCAGGTTTTCCCAGTTTTCTTCATGGTAATTCTGGATGGCAATCCATTTGTCGTTGTTTCCGTAAGTGGCATAATTTGGAAAGCGTAGGGGTAATTCGCGGTACTGCAAATGCACAACCCGGTGAGTGTTGTTTGAGGCCGAATCAACCAAATGTCCTACAATCTGTTTGATGTTCCGGTTTTGCGAATTCCGGCGTTGCGTTATTATTTCTTCTGGTAACGACAATAACTTGTCTTCCCACTCCGAAACTAATCCGGTTATTTCCTTCGATATATCTTCAAACCCAGCCATTATTTTATTTTTTTTAACTCAATTACTCAATTACTCATTCACTCATTCACTTTTTAACGGCGTCTCTTATCCGCACCAGTTTTTCCAGCAACCCTTCCAGTAAATCGAGTCGAAGCATGTTGGCGCCGTCCGATTTTGCCATAGCCGGGTTGGGGTGCGTTTCAATAAAAATGCCGTCAACTCCCACTGCAATTCCTGCGCGGGCGACTGTTTCAATTAACGCGGGTTTTCCGCCGGTAACGCCGCTGGCCTGGTTGGGCT
>JAJUGS010000015.1 GCA_029265875.1 Prolixibacteraceae bacterium | reverse complement strand
GGGTCGATATCGAGATAGAGGTTGTAGTATTTTATGCTTTTGTTAAGATTTTCCTGCTGATCGTAAAAATAGCCCAGATCATACAATGCCAGGTCGTGATCGGGGTTGATTTTTACCGTTTTTTCGAAATAATAAAGCGCTTTTGTAATCTTTCCGGTCTGGATATAAGTTGAACCGATTTGGTAATACACTTCATCCAGATCGGGGCCAGCCAGGAAAATTGCCTTTTTAAAAGCCTGCATTCCCTCTTTTTCTTTGCCAAGAACCGTGAGGGCCGAACCCTTTAATAAATGAACATCGGCATTGTTGGAATCCACTTTTTCAGCCGCTTTTATATAGTCGAGCGCTTTTTCGTAAAGTCCTTTATTGATCAGGATTTGCGCGTATTTCAGTTGCAGCGGGATGGAATTGGGATGGATTTTGATGCCTTGTTTTGCCGCTATTTCCGAAGCCTGTATATCGCCTTCCTCCAATAATTGCTCAACAATGCCCTCGAATTCCGAAACATCGAAGTAACGGGACCGTCCCGAAATCAGCGAACGCTTGAAACGGTTTACCGCTTCCAGTATTTCTTCGTCACGGTAATTATCTTTTTCTTCGTTCATGTGTCAAAAAAATAAGCCTGCGAAGTTAGTAATTCAACCTGAAAAATAAAATCAATCATTCAGATGCTGTTCCCTGAGCAAATCGTTCACGGTTTTTACCGGGTTAAAAGTTTCGATGGGAACTTCCACAAAGAGCGTGTTCCAGTTGCTCATCGCGCCATTCCACAGACCCGGTAATTCCTGTGCTTTCAGTTCTTTTCCGTCTTTCGATTTGATGGAAATAAAACCGGTGGCAGGGTCGGTAAACTGTGTCAGGTCGTATTTTGCGCCTTTGTAATTTTTAACGGCACAAACCAGATCAACCGGGTTGAAGTGGGTGGCGTGTTTTGCAATATTTTGCTGCTGCACACTCCCGGGATCGATTTGCGAACTTTCAACCACCTGTAACGAAATGGTTCCATCGCTGTTTTTGGCCCAAAAAGGCCCGCCTCCCGGTTCACCTTCGTTTTTCACCATGCCGCAAACACGCAGCGGGCGGTTATATTTTTCTTTTAAATAATGGTAGAGTTCCTCTTTTTCGGTGTAATACTGGTTTTCGGCTGGCTTTGTATTCAGGGTGTTTTCGAGGAATGAGGCCGCCGACGCCAGCAAAGCGCTGTCAAGCGCCACCGGATGTTTTTCGTTCAGTTCTTTCTGGTAAAAGAAAAGCTTCTCAAGGTTTTTGAGCAAAACACCGGCAATGGCTTTTTTGTACTGAACGGTGGGTTCCTTCAACCTGTCGGGTACCACGTTGTCGATATTTTTAATGAAGATAATATCCGCGTCAAGGTCGTTCAGGTTTTCAATCAGCGCACCGTGCCCTGCCGGACGGAAAACAAGGCTCCCGTCTTTTTCGCGGAAAGGTTCATTCGCTGTGTCAACAGCAATGGTGTCGGTTGATGGTTTTTGCTGACTGAAACTTACATCGAGTTTTACCCCGAATTCATTTTCGTAGTGACTTTTAACTTCGGCCAGCAATTTTTCAAAAAGCGGCTGATGTTCGGGCGAAACTGTAAAATGCAGTTTCACATTCCCTTCGCTGTCTTTTGCGTAAAGTGCGCCTTCCACCAGGTGTTCTTCAAATGGCGTGCGGTTTCCACCGGTATATTTATGAAATTTCAGCAAACCTTTAGGGAGGGAGCCATAATTCAACCCCTTGCTGTTCAGCAGAAAATCAATCCATTTTACACAGCCCGGAGTATCAGGTTCGGTACTTACTTTTTCAGCCAGTTCAGCATAAAAAGCAAATTTCTCGCGGTTGGCCAGAAATTGTCGTGCAGCTTCGTTGCGAATGAGCGCATCGTCAGCCCCGTTTTTTGCCACACAAGCCTCCAGCGCTTCAAACAACGCTTTGAACATGCGGCTGGCTGCTCCCGATGCGGGCACAAATTTCAGCGCTTTAAAACCCGATTTAATTTTTTCGTCGTATAACGCGACAGCTTTTTCAAGTTCTTCCGCATTCAGCCTGATAATTCCGTTATCAACCGATGCAGCTTCCACAATTTGCAGAAAAGGAAATCCCTTTCTGAAATTTTCCACCTGGTTCATTACGTTTTCCGGATTGCTTCCCCTGCTGGTAATCTGCCTGATATCGTTTTCGGTAAACATAAAATTTGTCTTTTAATACGGTTACTAAAATTAAAAATCTTCGCTGATTTATTTGGACCGGAGCCGGGAAACGGTTTTAAAGTTTTCAGGTTTTTTTCAACATCCGGTATTTTCGGTTGCTGCATGGGTTTTTTCCTATTTTTGCCAACAGAAGAAGAAAAAATGAAACAGGAGTTTTTTTGGGGACACAGCAAGCGGTACAACGATTTCTCCACCTATTTCAGAAAGAAATTCTCGGGACGGGTGCAGAAAATATCGATTGACGCCGGTTTTACCTGTCCGAACCGCGACGGGGCGAAGGGAAAGGGCGGATGCACTTATTGTAATAACAAAACTTTCAAACCTTCTTATACCAACCTGAAAAACAGTGTGAAACACCAGATTGATGAGGGCATTGCTTTTTTTTCGAAGAAATATGATTCGATGCAGTACCTGGCTTATTTCCAGGCTTACACCAATACTTATGCTTCGTTGGATAATTTGATAAAACTTTACAGTGAAGCGCTTTCACATCCGGAAATTGCCGGACTTGTACTTTCAACGCGCCCCGATGCCGTGAATGATGAAATTCTGGATTACCTGGCTGAACTCAGCAAAAAGGTTTATGTGATGGTGGAATTTGGCGTAGAATCGCACCTTGACCGGTCTCTCGAAGGAGTCAACCGCTGTCATACTTTTGCCGACTCGGTGAAAGCCATCGAAGAAACGGCACGGCGTGGAATTAACAACTGTGCCCACCTGATTTTGGGTTTACCCGGCGAAACGCGCGCCGACTGGCTCGAACAGGCAAAAGTGATTTCCCGGCTCCCGGTAAAAAACCTGAAACTGCACCAATTGCAGGTTCACCGGCAAACGGTGATGGAGAAACAATACAAAGCAAATCCGGAAATGTTCCACCTTTTTTCGGTAGAGGAATATGCTGAACTGGTGGTTGATTATTTGGAACTGCTGAACCCGGCGATCATTGTTGAGCGGTTTGTGAGCGAAGCCCCGTCAGAAATGGTGGTGGCACCCAACTGGGGACTGAAAAACTTTGAGTTTGTGGCCAAAGTGGAAAAACGCCTGAAAGAGCGCGACACGTGGCAGGGACGACTGTATTGTCCCTGAGTTTTTGTACCGGATATTTTCGGCTCCGGGATTCCGGAAATTATAATGTTCTGAAGTTGGGTTTGTTTTCAATAAAGCGGATGGGAACTCCCTTTATAAAAGTTTGCAGCCATTCAGCGCAATATTCCATCCCGGCCTCCTCCGATTTAATATGGCCCAGAAAAATTACCGCTTTGTTTTTGCCCAAGGCAGTTGCGTCATTGGCATAGAGATAGGTTTCCCATTCGTTGGCCTCACCCGCTAAAATCACTTCCACATCCTGGTTTTTCCACATCTGGATATGCCGTTGTCCGCCGGGGGCGCCCGCCATAAAAGCCAGTTTTGTGAATTTCATTTCAGGGTTGCCAACAATTCTGATGGTTTCAAGATTGAGCGTTTTTTTCAGTTCGCTGCAATACTCAGCCACCGTTTTTTCTGGGAGTTTGAAAAACATGTCGGAGCCTTTTACTGAATAGGGCTTTAAACCCAGTTTCCGGATCATACCTTCAGAAATCCCGTCGGGCTCGGTCATATGAATATGGTCGTGAAACCTGAAAATCACCAGGTTGTTCTCTTTGATATATTTTGCTTTCTCCTCAAAAACCGGATCGCCGTTGAGCGGAGTGGTTTCGTCGGAATGGCTGTAAAAAACGGGTTCGTGCGTAATGATAAAATTGCAGTTTTGCCGCACAGCTTCGCGCAATGTTTCCATGTTGGCAAACATACAAACCGCAATACCTTTCAACGGAGTTTCAGGATTACCGGCCTTAAAAACATCCACCGTTTCGGTTGCCCATTTACAGGTAACATTTTTTTTGATGAGGTTTACAACTTCCTGTGGTGTTTTGGGCTGTGCACAGGCAAAAAAGGGAATCAACAAGGCAAAAACAAGTATTTTTTTCATTTTTTATTGGTTGATTTTTTGTTCCATCCAGAATCCAGCATCTAATATCCAGCATCCCCGTCCGACCGGGTCATCCGGGCGGACAGCATCCAAATCCGGCTTCTTTACACCACTCTCCGGCCAAATGGCGTCAGCGCCAGCGACATCATCTTAAAATGTTGCCCTGCCCACGGAATACCAATAATGGTAATACCCAGCAAAATGCCAAAAAACAGGTGGGTCAGCGCAATCCAGATTCCGCCGATGATCAGCCAAAGCATATTCATAAGGGTGGAAAGACAACCGGGTGCGTAATCCATGTATTCAATTTTCTGCCCAAATGGCCAGAGCGCAAGGATTCCCAATTTGAAGGACTGCAGTCCGAATGGTATTCCTACAATTGTGATACACAAGGCAATTCCGGCCATCATGTATTCCAGAAAAATGGCGAAACCTCCAAAAATCAGCCAGAGTAAGTTTCCAAGGATTTTCATTAAGTTAATTTATGAGTTATTTAAAAATTTTTTCGAAATCTGTATATTTTATGATTTTTGTGTTCTCAATTGAATTCAGTTCGAGCAAATCTTTGTCTCCTGTAATCAAATAATCGGCATTTGAATCAATTGCAAGTGAAACAAGATAATTATCTTTTGGATGCCGGCATAAATCTGATTGTGTTATTAATCTTATACTTTCTGATGATTCATCAAGTAACTCAAAGAATTCAATTACCTGATATTTTGAAAAATACTTTCTGATTTTGGCCTTTTTGAATACTTCGGCCAGTTCAGCCCGCTGTTCATTGCAGGTAATAATCTTTATTTTTTGTTCGTCAATTAGGTAATGTAATCCTGTAAGGTTTTTCCCAATAAGAAATGAAATCCAGATATTTGAGTCAATAATAACTTTATGAAACCTGTTTCCCTTTTTCATATCTGCTTTTTCTGACTGATTCCACTTCTTTCGTGATTTCTTCTAATGATAATTCGTTGGTTTTTGCAGATTGAAGTAACTTGTTAAATCGTTGAAGGAATAAAGTTTTCCTCAGCTCAAAATAAATTTCCAGTTTATCTTTTTCTTCAAGATTGTTGATGATTTTGATGAACTGATTCTTATCCAACGAAATATTGATTGTTTCCATCTTTTTCAGTTTTGATTCATCAAATTTAGTAAATCCATGCAACCAATCAAATATCAGGATGGTGCGTCTTGTTTTATTATGGTATTTTAAAATATTGCTACTTTTAATTCTTTTAAAAGAAAATAAAATGAAAACTAATCCGGAATATTACAAATGGGGTTTATTCTATTTTAACCGCGAAGACCAGCGGATTTTTGTGCCAAAAGTAAACCGGCTGATGGGCTGGACACTCAACTTCGCGCGCCCCGAATCGTATGTAATTATCGGTGCTTTTGTTTTTCTGATGATTTATCTGAACCGTTAACCGGATTGTAATTTCAAATAAAACAATTATAACGCAAGTATCTGTAAATTATGGTTTTTCAGAAAGAAGTCACGCTACCTGCTTTTCGCAGAGGGTATCATTTAATTACCCGTTTCATCTCGGAACAGTTGCCCGAACTGCCGGAAACCGGTCTTTTAAATATTCTGGTAAAACATACGTCGGCCGGAATCACCATTAACGAAAACGCCGACCCGACTGTTCGCAGCGATTTCGAACGGTTTATGAATAAAATGATTCCGGAAGGCGACCCGGTTTATGAGCATACCGACGAAGGAGACGACGATATGCCGGCCCATCTGAAATCGTCGGTTATCGGGGCTTCCATAAACATTCCGATTACCCGCCACAGGCTGAATCTGGGTACCTGGCAGGGGATTTATTTCTGCGAATTCAGAAATTATGGCGGGCCGCGAAAACTGGTTTTAACGGTTCTTGGCTGAGAAATGTAATGCCCCATCTGTTTTAAATTTTTCCTAAACTGAGATTTGATATCTTTTTAAAGGCTGATAAATCCTAATTTTCGGCCCTGATTAAACAAAAAACCATGCAAAGAAAATTATTGTTAGGAGTTGAAGCCATCGGCCAGGCGGCAATTGATGCGGGCATTTCGGGCGTTTATGCCTATCCCGGAACTCCTTCAACCGAAATAACCGAGTACATTCAGGAGAACGGTACAGCCAAAGAGCGCAACATACACCGGCTGTGGTCGGCCAACGAGAAAACCGCTATGGAAAGCGCACTGGGTATGAGTTATGCCGGAAAACGGTCGCTCACCTGCATGAAACATGTGGGCTTGAATGTGGCTGCCGATGTTTATATGAATGCAGCCATCACCGGCATTAACGGCGGAATGGTGATTGTGGTGGCCGACGACCCGTCGCAGCATTCGTCGCAAAACGAGCAGGATTCACGCTTTTACGGAAAGTTCGCCTTGTTGCCGGTTTTTGAACCATCCAACCAGCAGGAAGCTTACAACATGACTTTTGAAGCCTTCGATTTTTCAGAAAAAACAGGTTTGCCGGTCATGGTCAGGATTACAACGCGGCTTGCCCATTCACGCTCAGGAGTGGTGCAAAAGGAGTTGCTGCCGGAAAATGTACTGAAACTGCCGGAAAATCCGTTGCAGTTTATGCTGCTACCGGCCTACAGCCGTAAATATTACCAGCAGTTGCTCGACAAACAGCCACTGTTACAGAAATATTCCAACGAATCGGAATACAATACCTTTATACACGGAACCGACAAAGGACTGGGGATTATTTGCTGTGGTATCACTTATAACTATCTGTTAGAGAATTATCCCGATGGAAATTGCCCGTATCCGGTGGTAAAAATCGCCCAGTATCCGGTGCCTGAAATCTGGCTGAGAAAACTTGAGAAAGAATGTGATGAATTGCTGGTTTTGGAGGAAGGATATCCGCTGGTGGAAGAGTTGCTGACCGATTTTTTTGAACGCGGAAAGAAAGTTCACGGTAGGTTGAATGGTGCTTTGCCACGCAGGGGCGAGTTGAATCCCGATCATGTTGCGAAAGCATTGGGGCACGAAAAAGCCGAATCTGCCGAATTACCGCTGAATCTTGTGAACCGTCCGCCGTCGTTATGTGCCGGATGCGGGCACCAGGATACTTACATCGCACTTAACGAAGTGATTGCAGAATATGGGAGTGGCCGTGTTTTTTCCGATATCGGATGTTACACGCTGGGCGCGCTGCCTCCCTACAGTACCATTAATACCTGTGTTGATATGGGGGCTTCCATCACCATGGCAAAAGGCGCTGCCGACGCGGGACTTGAACCGGTTTTTGCAGTGATTGGCGATTCAACTTTTACACACTCCGGAATGACCGGACTTCTGGATTGTGTTTACGAAAAAACGAATGTCAATATCATCATTGTCGATAACGAAACAGTAGCCATGACTGGCGGACAGGATTCCCAGGCAAAAGGACGAATTGAGAAAATTTGTGCCGGAATAGGAGTGGAGCCGGAACATATCCGGGTTTTTGTGCCGCTGAAAAAAAATCACGCCGAAATAGTTGCTATCATGAAAGAAGAAGTGGCTTACAAAGGTGTTTCGGTTTTGATTGGCCGGAGAGAATGTATACAAAGAATCAGTCGTGTGAAAAAAATGAACAGGGAGGAAAACGTATGAAGACCGATATCATTCTGGCAGGAGTTGGCGGACAGGGAATTTTAACCATTGCAGCCACTTTGGGAGCCGCTGCATTAAACGAAAACTATTTTCTGAAACAGGCCGAAACACATGGGATGAGCCAGCGGGGCGGGGAAGTGGTTTCTCATTTGCGCATTTCTGATAAACCTGTTTTTTCCGATCTTATTCCTTTGGGCACCGCCGATCTTATTCTTTCGGTGGAACCGCTTGAGTCGCTGCGCTATCTTTCCTATCTGAAAAAAGATGGCTGTCTTGTTACCAATATTACCGAGTTCAGAAATATTCCCAATTATCCTGAGCTGAAAAAAATGTTCAGCGAGATTGAGAGAAAGGTTAAAACGGTGCAGATTGATGCCGATGAAATTGCCCGGAAATGCGGCAATCCGAAAGCATCGAATATGGTCATGCTGGGGGCTGCATCCCCGTTTATTTCAATTCCTGAGAATGTAATTGTTGAGGCAATTGCCACTGTTTTTCAGGCAAAGGGGCAAAAAGTGGTGGAACTGAACCAACAGGCCTTCAGGGAAGGAAGACATTTTGCGCTGGCTGAATAGCGCATTAGTGGGGTAAATATTTGTTGATATTAGCTCTTTCTTCGGCACAAACTATCGGGGAAAGGATTTTCTTGTAATAAACCTTTTATTTTTGGGGTTCAAAAAAATTAAGGTTATGCTGTCACCTTTATTTAGTCCGTTGTTGCTGCCCTTTATTTTAGCCATGTTTTTGGCCATCAATATGGGCGGAAGTGGCACAGGCCCTGCGTTCTCCGCGGCTTACGGGGCTAACGTGCTGCGTAAAAGCCTTATTCCGGGGTTGTTCGGAATTATGGTATTTCTGGGAGCTATACTGGCAGGCAAAGGAACTGCGGAGACGATCGGGAAGGAGCTGCTCGACCCGCAATTCATGACACGAAATGTGGTTTCCATCATTTTGTTTTCGGTTTCCATTTCCCTTTTGGTGGCCAATCTTTTTGGGATACCACAGTCAACAAGCCAGTCAACGGTTCTTGCCGTTGCAGGAGTTGCGACTTATTTTCATCATTTAAACCGTGAAAAATTATTTACTGAAATTATTCCTGCCTGGTTTATACTGCCTGTTATTTCGTTTGTGATCAGTTTATTGATAGGTAAGTTTATTTACAGGCCCATGCGCCGGAAGGGGTTAACCATGCCACGGGCACAGAATGCCAACCTGAAACCGGTTTGGAACGGGTTGCTGATTTTTATGTCGTTATATGTGGCTTTTTCAATTGGCGCCAACAATGTTGCCAACGCTGCCGGCCCCATTGCCTCCATGACGGCCAACCAGTTAAATAAACCAATCGATGAAAATTTTATTCTGATAATGATTCTTTCAACCTTGATAGTAGCCCCCAATTTTGGGATCGGAAGCTCGATTTTCGGTCATAAAATTCTCCAGAATACAGGCAGGGAGATTGTGCTTTTCGGAAAATTCGAGGCGGTGATCATTGCTTTTGTTTCGGCCAGTTTACTATTGTTTGCTTCAGTTTCGAAAGGAATTCCGACCTCGCTTGTTCAGTTAAACGTGGGGGCGATTATCGGAATTGGTGTGGCAAAACTGGGCTACCGTCATATTTTCCGAAAAACCGAAGTCCGGAAATTCTTCCTGATGTGGATCATTGCGCCGGCCATTGCATTCAGCCTTTCACTGACTTTAATCTGGCTGGCGGATATTTACGGGATACTTTAAGCAACGGTTTTTTGTATCGGTTTTAAACAAATTGTTGAAATTGTTTGTATTACAGTTTGATTTAAAAATAAAGATCATGATATTGACCATCATTTTATTAATAGCCGGTTTTATTCTTTTGATCAAAGGTGCTGACTGGCTTGTTCATGGGGCATCGGCTTTGGCAAAAAAACACCACGTTTCGGATATGGTAATCGGGTTGACAATTGTGGCATTTGGTACTTCAACGCCCGAACTGGTTGTTAACTCACTCGCATCGGTACAAAGCCATGCCGATATTGTTTATGGGAATATTTTGGGTAGCAACGTTGTAAATTTGTTTCTGATACTTGGTATTGTGGGCGTAATTGCACCATTTACAGTGAAAAGTACTACAATCAGGAAAGAAATGCCTATTTCAATATTGGCGGTCGCCTTAATCTGGATTCTTTCAAACCAATTGCTGTCATTTCAGCAAAACATACTTTCGAGATTTGATGGTTTAATTCTGCTGTTGTTCTTTTTCCTGTTTCTGGTATATATTTTCAGACAAATGAAAAGGGATAAAATGAACGCGGAGCCTATTAAAGATGAACATTTACCCGGCTGGAAAATCTGGGGTCTTATTATAATTGGGCTGGCAGGGTTAATTACCGGTGGTAAACTGGTGGTTGACAGTGCAGTGAAAATTGCTGTGGCGCTCAGTGTCAGCGAAAAAGTTATCGGGCTCACCATTGTAGCCATCGGGACTTCGTTGCCCGAATTGGTAACTTCGGTGGTGGCTGCCCTGAAAAGAAACAGCGATATTGCTTTGGGAAATGTTATCGGGTCGAATATTTTTAACGTATTGCTGATTCTTGCAACAAGTGCACTGATAAGGCCGGTTCATTTCAATCCTGAATTTAATTTCGAGATTTACCTGCTTGCAGTGGGTACAACGCTTCTTTTTGTATCGATGTTTACAGGTACCAAAAAGAAACTCGACCGCTGGGAAGCAGCGATCTTGCTGATAATTTATTTAGCCTACACAGGCTGGCTGATTGCAAAGGAAATCTGATGTGATTACCCCGGATTTTTAATGACAACACCCGCGAAAGACGGAAGGTGATCTTCTTCTTTCGCGGGTGTTCGTTTATTCGTTCAAATCTTGATGAATCGGGATTATTATTTTACATCCCAGCCGAAATCAATATATTTCCAGCTAAAGTTTTCTCCTTCAACATCAATTTTCAGGAATCCCTCCTCCATGCCAAAGCGGGGGCCATCCCACCATTGTGCCGAAACTGCCCCGCCGGTAATATAATGTATATCGTTGTATAAAATGTCTTCCAGAAAATGGAGATGCCCCTGTAATACCATTTTTACATTGTACTTTTCAAGTATTTCCCTGATTTGACGGGCATTGGTAATTACCGATCCTTTTGAAAGAGGTTCGGTGGGGCCTTCCATTATTTGTGAACCAATACTGATGAGCGGGATATGTGAAATAACGGCCACTGGTTTCGAAGTACCGGTTTTTGCCAAATCGGCTTTCAGCCATTCAACCTGAACCGAATCGATAAACCCGAAATAGCGCCGGTCTTCTGTAAAACCAATTCCATCAAGCACAATGAAATGCCAGTTTTTTTCATCAAACGAATAATAGGGTTTTGCCAGTCGCTCTTCATACATCTTCTTCCCAAAGTATTTATGCGACGGATCAATGCCACTTTCAGTATAAAGCCCGAAAACCTCGTGGTTTCCCATTCCATGATGGGCCGGCATTTTCAGGTTCTTCATCAGTTCAATGTACAGGTTGTACAAACTATCGCTCCTTCCTTCTGTTTGGCCCAGGGCATCCATAATATTGTCACCGCCTGTAATCACAAAATCGGGTGCCAGTTTGTTGATCGTGTCAATTGCCTGTAGCAATCCTTTGTCTGCATTTTTCTCCGGACAAACATGAATATCAGTCATAAATACGAACGAAAATTTAGCCTGATCGCCGGCAGTCTGTTTTGAGGTTGTTTTTACACAACTTGCAATGGCAACAGAAACTAATATCAGAAATACTGTTTTCTTCATAATATTTGTGTTTTACTTCTTCCCCAAACTTAGTGTTTTTATGAAACTGACTGATACAGATTGATTAAAAATCTGTTAAAGTTTTTATTTGGAAATTGAGTAACCGAATTGTATTTTCGCCAAAAATAAGACAGTATGAAGATTGAAGTTGACAGACCGGATAATGATGAATTAAAAGAATTGGGTGTTGAAACCTGGCCGGTTTGGGAGCACGATGAAGATAAAATTGAAATGTTTTACGATAAAACAGAACGTTGTTATATAATTTCAGGAGAGGCTACAATTGTGTCTGAGTTCGAAACACTTACGGTTAAACCGGGTGATTTTATCACTTTCCCTGCAGGCCTCGAATGTGTTTGGGATATCGATAATACCATCCGGAAACATTATATAACTGAGTAAAAAATCCTAAAAGATAATCGTTGGAATCCGTCTTGTGAAAGATGGATTTTTTGTTTTATATAGTCGCGTTTTGTTTATTTTCGGGGAAAATCAAGTATGAAAAAGTTTTTTTGTTGGGTGTTTTTGGCCGTTTATTCATTAAACCTGGCAGCACAGGATGATCAGAAGCCGATTGAGAAAATGAAGTGGTTTGACGAAGCCAGGCTGGGTATCTTTATCCACTGGGGAATTTACGCGGTAAACGGAATCGATGAAAGCTGGTCGTTTTACAACGGCTACATTTCGTATCCTGATTATATGCAACAATTGAAGGGGTTTACTGCCAAAAACTACAACCCTGCGGAGTGGGCAAAACTGATGGCAGAAAGCGGGGCAAAATATGCTGTTATTACCACCAAACACCACGATGGTGTGGCATTGTGGGATACAAAATGTGGCGATTTGAATGTTGTTAAACAATCGCCTGCAAAGACAGACCTGATTCAGCCTTTTGTTTTGGAACTCAGAAAAAATAACCTGAAAGTGGGTTTGTATTATTCGCTGCTTGACTGGTCACATCCCGATTACCCGAATAAAACCCGGACAGAAAAGCGTTATGAAAACGATTCGGCAAGATGGGAAAATTTTACCCGGTTTAATTTTTGCCAGTTAAATGAGTTGGCATCAAAATTCAATCCCGATTTGTTTTGGTTTGATGGCGACTGGGAACATTCGGCCGAAAAATGGAGAGCTGCCGAAATCAGTGAAATGTTGAAGAAAAATAATCCGGGGGTTATTCTGAACAGCCGTATTCAGGGGTATGGCGATTATGCAACACCCGAGCAGGGATTGCCGGTAACCCGCCCTGACAGCCGGTATTGGGAACTTTGCATGACCATGAACGACAGCTGGGGGTTTCAGCCCAATGACAAAAACTATAAAACACCCGGGCAAATCATTAATATTCTGGCAGAGTGTGTCAGTAAAGGGGGCAATCTTTTACTCGATATCGGTCCGAAAGCAGATGGTTCGATACCCGATGAACAGGTTGCCATTCTGAAAGAACTGGGTCGCTGGACTTCAAAACATGCCGAGGCAATTTATGGAACTCAGGCTGGTATTCCTGCTGAACATTTTTATGGCCCGACTGCATTGAATAAAACGGGTGATATTCTGTATCTTTTTCTGCCCTACAAACCAATTGGCCCGATTATGCTGAAAGGAATCAAAAACAAAATCAACCGGATTTATGTGGTGGGCAATGGAACAAAACTTAACTGGGACATCAAGATGAAGCAATACTGGAGCCAGGTTCCCGGCATCGTTTATATCGATGTTCCGGAAACCGTGCTTGACCCGCAAATGACCGTGGTTGCTGTTTTGCTGGAGGGAAAAATCGATTTGTACCGAGAAAAAGGACAGGTAATCGAAAGCAATTAATGCTTTATCTGCGTTGCAAATTCTTCAACAGATTTGCGGGTTCTGGGGGCACGTTCCCTTTCCATCAATTCATCCGGAAGTTGTCCGGCATTTCCGGGAAATCCTACTGCAATGATTGTTACCGGTTCGAATTTCTGCCGGTCGAGCTGAAGTAATGCTGCTGCTTTATCTTTGTCGAAACCGCCCATTTGCCGCACCTGCAAACCCATGTGGGCAGCCTGTATGGCCATCGAAACATTGGCAGCGCCCAGATCATGCAAGGCATTATTGTTTGCACGGCCGTTGTAATCGTAAAATTTTCTTGCCACCGAAACAATCAGGTACTGCGCATTTTTCGCCCACTGCGGATTGATGCCGGTTAAAACTCCCAATACTTTGTTAAAAGCCTCCGGATTATCTTTCCCGGCATAATAATAGAGCCAGGGTTGTTCATTCATGGCCGATGGCGCCCAGCGTGCCGCTTCAAACAATAGTTTTATCATTTCCTCTGTCACCTTTTCGCTTGAAAAAGCTCTTGTACTCCTTCTTTCTTTTATGGCTTCAGCCAGCGTAAATATTGTATTCATTTTAATATTCAGTTTGAATGGGCAAAAATACCTTACAGGTTGCACAAAAAGATTAAACAAGGATTAAAAAAACAGGCCGGTATCAATACCAGCCTGTCGTATTATTTAATCTGAAATTCAGATTTTGCAATAGGAGAATTCTCCTTTCCAAATTAGCAGGGGGCTTTTTTCCCACCTTCTGCTTTTTCGTGGAACCAGCTTAACGGGTACGATGAAGGCCTTTCAATCGGAAGGCCATACAAACGGTCGTAAACCAGCGAGGCCAGCACACCCAGTGATCGGGAAACACCAAACAACACCGTATAGAAATTGTATTCCGTGATTCCATAATGGTTCAATAAAGCACCACTGATTGCATCGACATTGGGCCATGGATTTTTAATTTTTCCGGTTCCTTCAAGAATAGGCGGTGCCACACGATAGATTGCATTTACTGTGTTGATCAGTTTGTCGTTTTTGATATATTTTTCAGCAAATTTTTGTTGTACTGTAAAACGGGGGTCGGTAATCCGCAACACAGCGTGACCGTAACCCGGAACAACGCGGCCTTGTTTTAAAGTATTTTCAATATACTCTGCAATTTGTGCATCGGTTGGTTCGTCGGTCCCGATTTGTTCGAGCATTTCATAGATCCAGTCCATCACTTCCTGGTTGGCAAAACCATGTAATGGCCCGGCTAATCCGAGCATTCCGGCACCAAAAGCGTAGGGAGCGTTACTTAAAGCAGAACCCACAAGGTGCGTGGCATGGGCAGAAACGTTTCCGCCTTCATGGTCGGCATGGATCACCATGTATAAACGCAATAAACGCTTTACTTCCAGCGAGTCAAATCCCATCATGTGGGCCAGGTTGCCAGCCCAGTCTAAAGTCGGGTTGGGTTCAATATGATCGCCATTGTGGTACATACGCCGGTAAATGTAAGCTGCAATGCGTGGTAACCGTGCAATCAGCGTCATTACATCTTCGTACATAAAATCCCAGTAGAATTTTTTGTTGATTCCGGCCCGGTAAGCTTTCTGGAAAACCGAATCATACGCCATCGAAATAATGGCCGCACTGAACTGTGTCATCGGGCGGCTGTTTTTTGGCAAAGCATCAATTACATCAAAAACGTGTTGTGGCACATGTGCACGGGTTGCCCAGTCTTTTGAAATATTAATCACATCTTCCTTTTCCGGAATTTCGCCAATCATCATCAGGTAGAAAAGTCCTTCGGGGAGTGGTTCTCCTTCCGGGTCCAATTTGGGCAGTTTCTGCTGTAACTCCTGTATTGAATAACCTCTGAAACGAATGCCTTCGTTGGCATCCAGTTTCGATGTTTCTGTCAGAAGGGCGGGTATTCCCTTCATTCCCGAAAGCACCTGGTCGATGGTAACCTGACCTAAAACCACATCGCCGTGCTCTTTTCTGATGCGCTGAAACTCAGCCATACATTTGCTGGCTTTTTCGTAAAACCGGTTTTTAATATATTCCATAGTATTTCGATTTAAAAATTCCTGTTAATGCATATTTTTAATAATCTCGTCTGCAAACTCTGATGTCGAAAGCAATGTTGCCCCATCCATCTGGGCATAAAGGTCTGAAGTTACAAAACGTTTTGAAAAAGTATGCTCCATCGCATCATAAACATGCTCAGCAGCCACATCCCAGCCCATATATTCAAGCATCATCACACCGGATAACAACAGCGAACTGGGATTTGCCTGGCCGGTTCCGGCAATGTTGGGTGCGGTTCCGTGTGTAGCTTCAAAAATGGCGTACCCACTTTTGTAGTTAATATTGGCGCCGGGTGAAATACCAATTCCGCCCACCATGGCTGCCAACTGGTCTGAAATATAATCGCCGTTCAGGTTCATGGTGGCAATTACCGAATAGTCAAATGGCCGCAGCAACGATTCCTGTAAAAAGGCATCAGTAATAACATCCTTTACAATTACTTTTCCTGCTTTTTTTGCATCAGCCAAAGCTTTTTCGGCATCCATTTTTCCTCTTTCTGATTTAATTTTTTCAAACTGGCGCCAGGTAAAAACCTGTTTCCCAAATTCATTTTCAGCCAGATCGTAGCCCCAGTTTTTAAAAGCTCCTTCGGTAAATTTCATGATGTTCCCTTTGTGAACGAGGGTCACCGAAGGCAGGTTGCGCTGAATGGCATATTCGAGTGCAGCCCTGATTAATCGTTCTGAGCCTTCTTTTGAAACCGGCTTTATTCCGAATGAGGAAGTTTCGGGGAAACGGATTTTGGAAACGCCCATTTCGTTAATCAGGAAATCGCGGAATTTTTTTGTTTTTTCCTCACCCGCCATGTATTCAATCCCGGCATAAATATCCTCGGTGTTTTCGCGAAAAATATGCATATCAACCAACGACGGATAACGCACAGGCGAAGGCACACCTTTAAACCAGCGGACCGGACGGAGGTAAACAAACAAATCGAGGGTTTGGCGCAGCGCCACGTTGAGCGAGCGGATTCCTTCCCCTATCGGAGTGGTCAGCGGGCCTTTGATCCCGATTAGGTGTTCCCTGAAAGCATCCAGTGTTTCATCGGGCAGGTGAGTGCCTTTTTCAATAAAAGCTTTCTCTCCGGCCAGCACTTCTTTCCAGATTATTTTTTTCGATTTGCCATAAGCTTTTTCCACCGCAGCATCAATCACTTTCTGCGACGGCAACATGATGTCTTTCCCGATTCCATCTCCTTCGATATAAGGAATTACCGGCTGGTCGGGTACTATCAGCTTTCCGTTTTCTATGCGTGTTTTATTTGACATATTTTAAACTTTACCTTGGTTTACGAAAGAATCTGATCCGCCGGTTACTACATATTTAATTTCATTTGCAGATTTTCGTTCAGTGCTTCGAGAAATTCTTCGGTTGTTAAATAATGCTCTGGTTTCAACTCTTTTTCATAAACAATCAAAGCGAGGTCTTTGGTCATTTTGCCACTTTCCACTGTTTCGATGCACACCTGTTCGAGTGCATTGGCAAAATCAATCAGTTCCTGGTTGCCATCCAGTTTGCCACGGAATGCGAGGCCGCGGGTCCAGGCAAAAATCGAGGCAATCGGGTTAGTAGAGGTTGGCCGACCTTTTTGGTGTTCGCGGTAGTGGCGTGTCACAGTTCCGTGGGCTGCTTCCGCTTCCATGGTTTTGCCGTCAGGGGTCACTAAAACCGATGTCATAAGACCAAGTGAGCCAAAACCCTGGGCAACTGTATCACTCTGCACATCACCATCGTAGTTTTTGCAGGCCCATACAAAGCCACCTTCCCATTTCATCACCGCAGCCACCATATCATCGATCAGGCGGTGTTCGTAGGTAATTCCGGCAGCCTGGAATTTTTCTTTAAATTCATTTTCGTAAACCGATTGGAAAATATCTTTGAACCTGCCATCATATTTTTTCAGGATGGTATTTTTGGTTGAAAAGTAAAGCGGCCATTTTTTTTCAAGCGCCATGTTCATGCACGAACGGGCAAAACCATAAATTGATTCGTCGGTATTATACATGGCCAAAACAACGCCGTCACCCATAAAATCATAAACTTCATGGGTAATTGGTGCACTGCCGTCGTTGGGCGTAAAGGTAATTGTTACCATTCCCCCGCCTTTTGTCACAAAATCGGTGGCACGGTATTGATCGCCAAAAGCATGACGGCCAATGCAAATGGGTTGCTTCCAGCCAGGTACCAAACGCGGAATGTTACTGATAACAATGGGTTCGCGGAAAACGGTCCCACCCAGGATATTACGGATGGTTCCGTTGGGCGATTTCCACATTTTTTTCAGCCCGAACTCTTCAACGCGCGCTTCGTCGGGTGTGATGGTGGCGCATTTCACGCCCACGCCATATTTCTGAATGGCAAGAGCCGAATCGATTGTGACCTGGTCGTTGGTAGCATCGCGGTTTTCGATCCCGAGATCGAAATATTTCAAATCGATGTCGAGATAGGGTAGAATAAGTTTCTTTTTGATAAAGTGCCAGATAACCCGGGTCATTTCATCTCCGTCGAGCTCAACAACCGGGTTGATTACTTTAATTTTTTGCATAAGATATTTTTTTATATGTTTTTCAATTTTATTTCTAATTGCGGCGCATGGGTAGTCAGCGTTTCAAGCTTCTTTACCAGATGCGCCTTTTTATCGTTGGTTAGTATTAATTCAATCCTTCCAGGATTTTTTTATCTGATGTGTTCTATGTGCCTACCAAAAAGGATTACAGGTTTTGCTTTCTGATTAAATTCAGTGCCGAACCGGCTTTGAACCACTCAATCTGTTGCTCGTTGTAAGTATGGTTCAGTTCAATCCAGTTTTTAGTTCCATCAGCATGAACCAATTCAACATGCATTTTTTTACCGGGTGCAAATTCAACCAAATCCACAAAATTGAAAACATCATCTTCCTGAATCAGGTCATAATCGTTTTCGTTTGCAAATGTCAGTGCCAGCATTCCCTGTTTTTTCAGGTTGGTTTCGTGGATGCGTGCAAACGATTTAACGATTACTGCCGAAACACCCAGATGGCGTGGTTCCATGGCAGCATGTTCCCGGGATGAACCTTCGCCATAATTCTGGTCGCCCACCACCACCGAAGCAACTCCTGCAGCTTTGTAGGCCCGCTGCACTTTGGGTACCTCGCCATATTCACCGGTCAAATGGTTTTTTACTTTATTGGTTTCACCATTGAAAGCATTCACTGCACCAATCAGCATGTTATTCGAAATATTATCGAGGTGACCGCGGAAACGAAGCCATGGGCCCGCCATTGAAATATGGTCGGTGGTACATTTTCCCAGTGCTTTGATGAGGAGTTTTGCACCTTCGATGTTTTTCCCATTCCAGGGTTTGAAGGGGGTGAGCAACTGCAACCGGTTTGAATCGGGAGCCACATTCACCACCACACTCGAACCATCGGCAGCAGGAGCCTGGTACCCGGCATCTTCCACTGCAAAACCTTTTTGAGGCAGTTCGTCACCCGCAGGTGGATCGAGTTTTACCTGTTCTCCTTTTGTGTTGGTAAGCGTATCGGTTATCGGGTTGAAATCAAGCCTGCCGGCAATTGCCAATGCAGTCACCAATTCAGGCGACGTTACAAAAGCGTGGGTGTTTGGGTTGCCGTCGGCCCGTTTCGAGAAGTTGCGGTTAAACGAGTGGACAATGGTGTTTTTTTCACCTTTTTCAGCGCCTTCGCGGCTCCACTGGCCGATGCACGGGCCACAGGCGTTGGCAAATACTTTGCCCCCCATTTTCTCGAAAGTGGCAATAAAGCCGTCACGTTCAATAGTATAACGCACCTGCTCGGAACCAGGCGTAATGGTAAATTCAGATTTTGTCTGCAACCCTTTTTCAACGGCCTGGGAGGCAATTGAAGCTGCCCTTGCAATATCTTCATAAGAAGAGTTGGTGCAGCTTCCGATCAACCCAACGGAAACCTCGAGCGGCCAACCATTTTCTTTTGCTACCTGACCAATTTTTGAAACCGGAGTTGCCCTGTCGGGCGTGAAAGGTCCGTTTACATGTGGCTCCAATTCAGAAAGGTTGATTTCGATTAACTGGTCGAAATAAAGGTCCGGGTTTTCATAAACTTCGGGGTCCGCATCAAGGTATTCTTTTACCATATCAGCAGATTCAGCAACTTCGGCACGGCCTGTTGCTTTCAGGTAGCGGGCCATACTTTCGTCGTAGGCAAAAATGCTGGTGGTGGCGCCCACTTCGGCTCCCATGTTACAAATGGTGCCTTTGCCGGTTGCCGAAAGCGATTTTGCCCCCTCGCCAAAATATTCGATGATGGCACCGGTACCACCTTTCACGGTAAGGATACCGGCCACTTTCAGGATTACATCTTTGGGGGCCGACCATCCATTGAGCTTACCGGTAAGTTTCACGCCAATAAGTTTGGGCATTTTCAGTTCCCAGGCCATCCCGGCCATTACATCCACTGCATCGGCGCCACCCACACCAATGGCTACCATTCCCAAACCTCCGGCGTTGGGTGTATGCGAGTCGGTACCAATCATCATTCCGCCCGGGAAAGCATAATTTTCGAGAACAACCTGGTGAATAATTCCGGCACCCGGCTTCCAGAATCCAATTCCATATTTATTAGAGACAGACTCCAGAAAATCATACACTTCCTTATTGGCCGATTGCGCCACGCCGAGATCGGTTTTGCCATCAACCTGCGCCTGAATAAGGTGGTCGCAATGCACGGTTGACGGAACGGCTGTTGTTTTTTTACCAGAGTTGATAAACTGCAACAGTGCCATTTGTGCAGTTGCGTCCTGCATAGCTACCCTGTCAGGGGCAAAATCAACATAAGCTTTTCCCCTTTCGAATTCTTTTAAATCAGCATAATCAAAAAGATGTGCATACAAAATTTTCTCTGCGCAGGTCATCGGCCGGTTTAAAGCCTTTTTTGCCTTATCAACCTTTTTGGGCAATCCGGCATATACTTTTTTGATAAGATGTAAATCAAACATTTTAATAGTTTTTTAATTGAATCTTCAAGATTAGTCGCAAAAATTAACAATAAAACAGTTTAAAAGTTGCTGTTCATTGTCATTTTTTGGTTTTTAAGACCCTAAATATATAGATTATTGCATATGAAATGTTGCCTGCAGGAGTAAAAGGAATATTTTTTTGAAGTTTAATTGGAAAATTCGGAGCATCCTGACCCCTCAAAACGGAGAAAAACCTGACGATTTTAGAATAAATTGGCCTGACATTCCGGCCACTCGCGTATGGGTGGTTGGGCAATTGCGCAAAGCCCTACTTTGGGTACCACCATCACCTTGGATCGTCTGCGCAAAAGAGGTTATAAACCGTTGTTGTCGTATTACGAAAAAGTTGCTCTACGTGTTAGCGAACCGCCGTGTACGAGACCCGTACGCACGGTGGTGTGAGAGGTGCTATCCGTCAGCTAATCACTGGCGGGGCAGCCTACTCGATTATCGGGTCGTTATTCATCCTTTCTTTCATTCTGCCACACATTTATAGCGTAATTTGCGTTTATTACTGTTGATTTACCATGTGTACCATTCTCTACAATTTCATATCTTTTCTTTTCTGACTTCCAACCCACAAATATCAAATCACAGCCTTTTGGGTCAACGATATTGTCTTTTTCTCCATAAATAAGCAACAACGGATAATTTGCCTTTCTTGCAAATTCAACCATCGAATTCATCAATTTTTTCGATTCAAGCATCATATTCATGCTGAAATACTTAACCAATAGTGAATCATTTAACCGTTGCTCCGATTCTTTCCTGTCTTCCGGGTTTTCAATCATAGCCGGATTTCCAGCCATGTTGACAACCGGTTTGTGTTTTGCGAAAACCATGTAATACGCGTATTTAATGTAGTCAGTAAAACCAGGAGACATTCCTTTTGCCTTCTTCAATTTAAAGGGTGGATTTACGAGGATTGCACCACCGACATTCTCCAACTTATCAGCTACCGCCAAAACAATTGACGTTGACATGCTATGCCCGAAAAGCACAGTTTTATGTTGTTTTGATTGATAATCAGTGTCACGTTTGATGATTTCAATATAGTCGCCGATAAAATCAGAAAAATTGGAAATGTCACCACGTTTGCCCTCTGAATAACCCGTGCCGCGCGGGTGAATGACAACCACCCTGTTTTCGCCGTTAGCAAGCAATTCTATAACTTCCTTTTCTGCATGATGGTTAATTCCTGTAATTCCAGAGATAATAAAAACCGTACAGTTATAATCAGTGGCGGGTATATAGTCATATACGAAAATTTTTAACCCATCCTTTACAGTTATAAACGTTCCTGATTCGTTGTCAGCTATTTCCGGTCGGGAAGGATTTTTCATTTCAATGCACGAAATGAAAAGAATACAGTATAAAATGCAAAAAATCTTTGTTGTTGTAAGTTTCCTGATTTTATTACAGCAATGCATTTTGCCGTCATTTATTGGGCTGGCTTTTCCAGTAATCATTCCACCTCTTTTTTTCAAATTTTACATCGACCGATGAAATCAATTGAGGATAAAACCCGGCTAAAGTTTTGCCACTGGCTTCATATTTGGGCAAATTTTCGAGCAGAAAAAATGCGAGAATATGCCCAAGTTTGTATTCGTCTTCCGTTATTTTATACAACTCGCTTTTGGTGAGATTATTATGACGGGCACAGAGAATCCGGTCAATGGTTCTTACAAACGATTCGCATAAAAGGGAGCTGACATTATTATAATCGCCCTGTAGCTTTTCCTGCGACAAGACTACAAGTCCGGTAATCCGTTGGTTTATTTGCTCATTACTATCCACAATCGGATTTACGATTTGATGCAGCGGTTCGTGGTAAAATGCACTGGGGTCAGGCTCACCCTGCATTGGTCCGCTGATAACCCAATAATCGCCATTCGATTCATTGAAGAAGGCCGTAAAGTGCGACATCAGCGGGATTTGCTGATAATAAAACTTTCCGTTAGCATGATTTCTGAAATAGTTTGAATCTGTTCGGCAATAGTCGGTAATTTGCCTGATAGCCAAATCTGCATAAGGTTTATATTGCAGGTTTATTTCGTGGAGTTTTGAATAATACTTTTCCCAGAGCTTTTCAATTTGTGCTTTGGTGTAAAATTCAGCCAATATTGAATCGAACCCTTCCAATTTGTCGAATGGCTGATTGCTGCATGTATCGCACAAAAGTCCAAAATCTGGAGGAGTGTTGGAATTGATGGCATAAACGCCGTAGGCATAGAAATCGCCACCCCCGCATTTTGCAAAATATTGGCGTATTTCATTCTTATAATTTTCAGGAAGAATGGAATCGAGGTAGTTCCTTATTTCTGTCCTGATTGGGTGCATGGTTGGATTCCAGTCGTGGTTGTACCCGGCCACATTCATAAAGGCATAGCTGGTAAACAGCCGGATGTCGGGTTCAAAAACAAAAAAATCGTCCTCAACAGTTTTCTTTTTACTGGCACATGCAAACAGTATTAAGGTTAGCATGGCTATTGTGATTAATTTATTCATGGCACGAATGTTTTAAATTGGTCAAATCTGACCCAATAAATTCCGGTATCTGAATAATCGGGTTTGGTTCCTGTGGAATAAAACAGGTATTTACCATCGGCTGTTACATAAGGTCCCCAGCTCGCCAGTCCGAAGTTGATTTCCTTGCCCAAATTTCTCGGACTTGTCCATTCTCCATCACTTTTTTTATAACTAATTGCTAAACCCGAAGCAGTGGCAATTATCATAAACGATTCATCCCGGGCAATGTAAAAGTCAAGGTTATCTTTATCTGTATTCAATGGCTCACCAAAACTGTGCGCCAGAGTATCGGCTCCTGAAATCACCAGTTTACACCAGTCTGTGGCTCCAACGCCATCTTCAGCAACCGATGAAATAAAATAATTTCCTAAGTCGGTGACCTGTAAATAATGTGCCGAGTTCAGATTTTTAAGCATTCGTTGCGGGGCACTCCAATCTTTTCCTTTTTTAATCGAAAAGAACGTTTCGTAGTCGGTTTTTGCTGTTTCGAAAAACAAAGTATCCCCTGTAATATTCAGTGCTGGAGAGATGTAGCCTGCAAACAGATTGAAAGGCCCTGTCCATTTGTTATGCAAATACCTGTAATACTTGATGGTATCGCCGGTTGCAGGATAATAGCTCTTCACTTCGGAATAATAGATTTCTTTACCATCGCTTGAAATGGCGATTCGTTCGGCTGCAAAAGAACCTTTGGTAACAGACAGTTCAAATTTTTCAGGAGTTGCTCCGGGAGGTGTTTGCCCTAAATACAAGTGCTCTGTCGGCATGGTTTGTGAATAGGCCAAATAACCCCAAGGCAGCAAGATAAGGGCAACTATTGATGATTTTCTCATGGTCATATTATTTGTTTAATACATCTTTTCTGAAATCCAAAATCAATTCTTCTGCTGATTTATTGTATGTTTTTCTGAAAGCAACTGTTTTGTCTTCAATGATATACATATTCTTAAATGGCTCAATTCCCCATTTTTCAACCAGATACTTCACGAATAATCCTGATAACGGATAAGCGATGGGCCAATTGTTTTCAGCCGGACCACCCCAAAAGTTCTGAATTTCGCCTTTCAATACAAGGTCTGTAAAATCATAATCAACGTACTTTTTCAATATTTCTATGTTGCTGTTAACAATTGCTGTATCATTTCCCCACAGATAATACTCTTGAATGCCCTCGCTAAAAAAAGCATTAATTGATAATCCGACTGATTTATCCCATAAAGCATGAAAGCCTTCGTGTTTGACAATGTCGAGATTGAGTCCTACACAATGTAACTGTTTCATGAAAACTGTTCCAAATGTCCTGTCTTTGGGCAGCACTTCATATCCTTGCATAAAATAGAAATTGGCAAAAAAGGTAGCTTCATTAGGTTCAGAATGTAAATAGCAGATTATTGGTTTCTCCGGAAGTGGAATAGCTAACTTTCCACATATTTTTTCGAATATTGAATCAGTTTTTGAAACAAAGCTCATTACCAAATCGGTATCGATATTTTTGGAAACATAGATTTTTAAACACTTTGTGTTTATCTCTATGTAATTGTTTTCCCGGATGAAAGTTAAATCTGTACTATAAGCTTTCCCAGGCCTGTAATCACCCAGAATAATTCTCTCGTTATTGCTGACAATCGTGTAAGGATAGTTCTGAAATTGCGACTGAAGTTCCCAAACCGGCTGCAGCGAATTTCCTGTATATACCATTCGGTTGGGAGAACTGTAAAAAACGCCGTCATTCACACTGTTGTAGTGTTTATTAAGATAGGAAAATCCATCTTTTGTTTTGATTACCAATACATCAAACTTATTCCAATTTTTGAAGCCATTAACAGGACCAAAAATCAACAATGGTTTTTTATAATCGGCTTCATTTAATTGCGATTCTGGTTTTGCCTTAAGCATTGAATCGAGAAGGAAATAACCGTACATTCTTTTATACTCCTTGTCATTCATATATTTGTCAGACAAAACCATGATTTTGTCGTTCTGCTCATAAAACGAATTCCAGATAGAACCTGTGCTGTCAGGTTTTGGTAATTTCAAAATGTCAATGTAGCTCTGGCTATATGCCATGCTGAATATGAAAAATGTATAAATAGATAGCGTTATTGCTTTCATTTGAATGCTTTTAGATATTGTTATTTTCTGTTTAATTGGTATGTAACGGTCTGGTCGCCAAAATCTAATTCAAACCGTTCGGCAGACAACATCTTCAGTGGAAATTTGTCTACCTCATTTTTTGAAAATACCAACAATGTGTCACCTTTCTGGCTAATTTTATAAACCAAGGTATCCGGCTTATTGGTTTGGTTGTTTAAGTTTCTAACAATCAGAAGAGAATCATTCACAAAGTTCCATTCGCTGTTGTCAGGAATATAGGTCATAGCCCGAAAGAGCGAATTAAATGTTGTATCGCTTTTTGCTTCAGCTTTTGCGCCTGTTTGATTTTTATCCTTTTCAATCACGGACATGATGAAACTCCCCGATAAATTGGATTCATTGTTCTTCTTGCCATTTGTACACGATACGATTAAACAGGCAGCAAAAAGAAGCACTTGTATAAAAGAACTGTTAATTGTTTTCATGGCTTTGTTACGAAAAATTGAAAAATAATAATGATGTTGGTTCTCGTTGAAAAGGCTATTTTAAGACATATTCGGGCTAATATGTGTGCAATTATCTTTATAAATCAGCGGAACAATTACTCCTGCCAAAAGTAATTCGCCAAGTCCCCATAAAGTTCCGATTGCTGCGAATTTGAGCGGCATAAATCCATATAAAACCAAAGAAGCATTACTTAAAAAGTAGGTAACAAAAAATACAAGAAGGGAAGAAGTTACTGCTGCTTTACACTTTGAATTAAAATGGGCTTTTAGTAGCGAATATAAAAACACAAGAAAAATACCAATGCTAATACTAACGAGGCATATAAAAAGTATGGCCCAGTCACTTAAAGGAGGCAATCCCCTGCTGTTAAGAATCTTGTCCATTTCGTCGCCAACAACTGGTATCATTGTAAACCCGCTGGCAAGTATCACAATTCCAGATAATATTCCGGTTGTGATGACGCTTTTTAAATTAATTGTTTTCATGTTTTTAGTTTTTAATTATTTCGTTTCTGAATTCTGTTGGCGTAATTCCGGTTTTTCTTTTAAACAGTTTGCTGAAATTCTGCGGGTATTCAAAGCCCAGTTCAAAGGCAATCTCATTCACAGTTTTATCAGAACTTAAAAGAAGGGTTCTGGCTTTTTCCAATAGATGATAATGAATATGTTCCTGTGCGGTTTTTCCTGTTTCGCTTTTTAACAAATCGCTGAAATAGTTCGGAGAAAGGTTCATCATTTCGGCACAATACTTAACAGTTGGAATGCCATTTTCCTGCTGTTTTTTAGAGTTAAAATAATCTGTAATAAACTCCTCGAACCTTGAAATGGCATCTTTATTCTGGTTGGTGCGTGTTATAAATTGGCGGCCATAAAAGCGTTTGCAGTAGTTTAGCAGTAATTCGATATTCGATATAATCAGGTCGTGCGAATAATGGTCAATGTTGGTAAAGTATTCCTTTTCCATTTGTTTTACCAGGGATAAAAGTGTTTGTTTTTCATCCTCTGATAGGTGCAATGCCTCATTTTCGGCATAGGAGAAAAACGTATATTCATTTATTTTTTTCCCTAAAGCTGTATTTCTGATGAGTTCGGGATGAAAGAATAAACCCCATCCTTCAGCATTTCCGCTGTCTCTTTCCCGGTTGAAAGTGATAATTTGTTCCGGGGCTGTGCAAAGCAAGGTTCCTTCCTGATGGTCGAAATACTGCCGGCCATAATGAAAATGGCAATTCTTCTTAAAGTTAACCGAGTAGAAGCCACACACAAAACTTCCTGAATCAGGCGGATTTTGCACATTTACTTTTGAATAGTCGATTACCGAAACCAACGGATGTTTGGGCTTGTCGAATCCGGCAATTGTATGTAATTCGCCGATTGTTTTTACCTGAAAAACAATGTGTTTCATAGTCGATAAATAATTTATTACAAAGGAAATTAAAATTAAATTGCCAATAAATAGCCAAATCCCTGTATATTCTATCCAAAATACTGATTTGTATCAAATTAGGCATTTATCGGAAATATTCCGGTTTATCTTTAATTGTTATCATATTCTGTGTAGTCAATTATTCATAAATACCGACAGCCGGAAAGTGTTGTTACTGCTACTAATTTGCATTTTTCCCAAAATACAAATACTGTGGTGAATTCGGTTTTATTCTGCTCAATTCTAATGTTTTAAACGAAGCGCTTAAGAAAAATTGTTCCATTTCGGCGCTGGTAAATGGATTTAATTTTGGCGTTAAACCAAAAAGAGAAAAGAATTTCAGGACATATTTTAAGCCCGTAGCTTCAATCATACAGGGAGTTGCCGATAATATTAAACCGTCTGGTTTAAGCAATTGGTTCATCCTCTCAACATACTTTTGTGGTTCTTCCAATAGATGAAAAACATTGAACGCAATAATTGCATCAAATGAACCTTCTTTAAACTTCTCATCAAATATTGTGGTGCGGCGAAACTCAATATTCCGGATTTCACGTTCCGATGCTTTATTTTTGGCGATTTCAATCATTTTTGTAGAGATATCAATTGCATGGATAAAACCGACATTATCGGAAATTTCATTACAAATAAGCCCGGTGCCACAACCAAAATCTAAAATCGTGTCGTCTGCTTTTAAATACGCTTTTGCCTTTTCAATAAAAATAGGGTAGGCAATATCACTTTTTTCAATTCTATCGAATTTTGAAGCGATTCTATCCCAGAATTTTTCGTCTTTATACATGGCTGCTACATTTTAAAAATTAAACCCGATATATAAATTGGGCTCAAACAGGAAGTAGTTATTCCATTTATCGTCCATCTCTTTAAAACTTTGCGGGGTATTGGTATCAATTGGCCAGTAATTGCAATGAATCTGCGGCTCAATAAATACCCTGTTTTTAAACATAGGTATCTGATAACCCAAATGCCATGTTGTATATAATTTGAAACCGTTGCCAATTTCATTCTCATTTTCATCAAAATAGGTTTTATACATCGGCATTATTTCTGAGGTTGCAAACAAACCTTTCCATAAAAAACGCTGGTAAGTAACGCCAAGTCCGCTTTCCCTGACTCTGCCGGGATAAAAATTTGCCTTATCAAACTTTAACTGTTCCTGCATGGGCATTCCCATTGGCGCAAACAATTTCCATGTGGCTGCTTTAATTCCAATTTTGTCTTTTGGAGTAAGTGAGTACTTTACATGAAGCTCGTAATGCTGCGTGTTCGTTTCTTCTTTTCCAAAATTGGCAAAACTCAACCAGGTTGTGCTTATTGAGAATTTGTTTCCAGAGGCTGAAACACTGCCTGATTTTTTTTTGGGTTGAACCGGGTTCTGGCCAAATGCCTGTATAAAAAACAGGGCGAGAAAAATTGCAGTTGTTATGTTTTTTGTTTTCATTTTACTGTAATTTAAGTTGAACAATTATTTCAACACAAAATTACAGTGACATGATAAGCTAATTCGTTGACTTAAGTTAAGAAAAACACGACAGGAACTATTATTCTTTCCTCAACATCCTTTTCCTGATCCGGCTTAACGATTCAGGAGTAATGCCCAGGTAACTGGCAATTTGGTGTTGCGGAACTCTTTGCATCAAATCGGGCCGAGTTTTTAGCAAATGTAAATAACGTTCTTCCGGTGACGACATTTTAAAATCGTCCATTTCATCCTGTTGTTTGGCCATTATCGCCTCAACCAATGCTCTGGTTAAAGATTCTAATTGTGGAAATTTTTGATACAATTCGGTTTCAAGTTCAGGAGTGCCAACTCCCGTAATGGTCTCCTCCAAGCATTCCAGGTATGAACCTGATGGTATTCTTTTTCCATACACTGAAGGTGTCACAGCCTGTTCTTCGGTATAAAAGTCCGTGGTTTTTTCTTCACCATCTTTGATATGAAAACTTCGGATACACCCCTTTATAATAAAAAAGCATTCATTCGATATTTTGCCTTCTTCCAGTAGAATGGTACCTTTCTTAAAAGACTTTATAAATCCACTTTCATTAATTACTTCTTCCATTTCCTTTGTAATTGGAATGTATTTCGAAAGATATTTTATTATTTCATTTTCCATCATATAGTCTTCTCAGGTTAAGTGTTTTATAATGACGCACAACGGTTGGGTGTATGAAAAGTTGCCGATTGCGGGCGATTTCCTATCAAGTTACAGAAAAGTTGAAGCGGGCTACAACCCTTGAATAACCTGCTGTCCCGGCAATTTTTTATACCGCGTGTGTGCGCCCTGCATAAGCAGCGCACACACTTGTTGTAAGCTCTGAAAAAAGTCTAAAAATACAAATAAACTTTACATAGCAGCGAAATAACAAGTGT
>JAJUGS010000158.1 GCA_029265875.1 Prolixibacteraceae bacterium | reverse complement strand
GCTGGGTTCGCAGCAGAGCCGCGAACCCAGCCCCTGCCAACAGCAAACACCATAATAGCCTTGTCATTCCGAGCAAAGCGAGGAATCTCATCAAAGTTTACCGGACAGTAGTGTTATTAAATCAAATATTCAGCTCAATTCCAACCGGGCAATGGTCGGAACCCATAATTTCAGGCATTATAAATGCTGAATTTACCGCTGAAATAAACGATTTGCTGACGAGAAAATAATCGATTCTCCAGCCCACGTTCTTTTCTCTCGCCCCTGCCCGGTAGCTCCACCACGAATAAGCCTCTTTTTTTTCAGGATAAAAATGCCGGAAACTATCAACCAATCCGTTTTGGGTGTAGCGGTCCATGCCATCGATTTCAACCTGCATATAACCAGCGTATTTATTATAATTGGCTTTCGGGTGCGTTAAATCAATTGGTTGGTGCGCCACATTAAAATCGCCGCAAACGATCACGGGTTTTGTTTTTTCGAGGTTTTTTAAATACGCCAGAAAATCCAAATCCCATTGCTGCCGGTAATCAAGGCGTTTTAAGTCGCTGCCTGAATTTGGCACATAAACATTGACCAGAAAAAATGATGCATATTCAAGACACATCACCCGCCCTTCGTTATCGTGCAACACAATTCCGATATCGTTTTTTACGCTCAGTGGCTTTGTTTTCGTGAGAATTGCCGTTCCGGAATATCCCTTTTTTTCAGCCGAATTTGAATATAGATGATAATTTTTGATGGATTCAAGCGTTTGAGCAACCTGGTCATCCTGCGCTTTGGTTTCCTGAAGGCACAGAATGTCGGGTGCTATTAAATCAAAATCGTTGAAGAAATTTTTCTGCGCCACCGCCCGGATTCCATTAACATTCCACGAAATTATTCTCATGACTTTTTTGAGCGGAATATAGCGATTCCTGATATTCAAAGTGATCAACGATTTGATTTTTATTTACAATCTTGTGATGCTATTTCTTAAATAATCATAAATATATTTATCAATATTCAAATAATGAGATGCTTATGGTTTGTTGTTTATTTTTCAAAAACATAAAAGGGCTGAATGCGTTTAATACCATGATTTGAAATAAGCAAAGTGTAATTAAAATTTTTTTAAAATGATTCAGTCTCAAACCGTGAAAAACCCGGTAAAAAGTTCCTCGCCATCCAATATTATTCCTTTTTCAGAATTTCTTGGTTCCCTTAAAAACAAAATGAAATTGGTTTTTCACACGCGCGCCGATGTAAACCAGTTAAGTTTGAAACGCGGTTTACCACCTTTTGCCATGCGCGAAATTATGTCAGTCAATCCTCTTTCGGTGGGAATTCCCAAAGAATACGGAGGCAGGGGAGGACTAATTCACGAAAATATTGCGGTTTTGGCTGCAGCTTCATATGAGTCGCTTGCGCTCTCGTTGACATTTGGTATCAACTCGGCGTTGTTTCTGCAACCTCTTGGAAAATACGGACAGGAAGAAGCAAAATCAGCCGTGTTTAAAAGGTTTATCGAAGATAAAACAATGGGGGGTTTAATGATTACTGAACCCGATTACGGCAGCGATGCCTTAAATATGCAAACATCTTATACTGAAAAGGATGGATATGCTCATTTGAAGGGGAAAAAACATTGGGCTGGTTTAACCGGATGGGCAGAATTCTGGTTGTTAACAGCTCGTCAAAAAACAGAAACCGGCAATTTGCAGCGCGATATCGATTTTTTTGTATGCGATGTAAATGCACCTGGTCAACAGATTAAAGTGGAGGAAATTTACGAGAACCTTGGGCTTTACATGATTCCTTATGGCAGAAACCATATCGATGTTAAAATTCCTGCTGCCTATAAATTGCAGCCTCATTCAACCGGTGTAAAACTGATGCTTGATTTGTTGCACCGCAGCCGGTTGCAGTTTCCGGGTATGGCGATGGGATTTATACAACGGATGTTAGATGAAGCAATTGACCACTGTAACCAGCGTTTTGTGGGTGGCAAAAGCCTGTTTCAATACGACCAGGTGCAACAGCGGCTTTCCCGTTTGCAGGCATCGTACACCATTTGCTCGGCCATGTGTGCCAACAGCAGCGAAAAAGCCGGAATTGACGTTGATTTGGTGTCTCACGGCATGGAAGCCAATGCGGTAAAAAGTGTTGTTACCGATTTAATGCAGGAGGCGGCACAGTCGCTGGTGCAGTTGGTGGGCGCAAAAGCTTACCGGATCAATCACATCGCAGGCAGGGGAACGGCTGACAGCAGGCCCTTCCAGATTTTTGAGGGTTCAAACGATATTCTCTACGCCCAGATTTCAGATGGCCTGATAAAACTGATGAAACGCGCGAAGGAAAGTAACCTGTACCAGTTTCTGAAAAATTATGATCTTTCGGAAAAAGCAGCGGAATACGTCAAAGAAATGACCAATTTTCATGTCAATTTTCAGATGCAACAGCGCAAACTGGTGGAAATGGGGCGTGTAATAGGCCGTATCATTTCGCTGAACCAATTGCTTGATCTGGCTGAAAAAGGCTTCCGGAAAGATTTAATTGACGGGGGAATTACCATGCTTCAACAGGAAATTTACCGGCTGGTTGCCAATTTTTCGTTCAACAATAAAACTGAAGTAATTGAAGGTTACCATGAAAACAGTGCATGGCTGAGTTTTGTAAAAGCCTGATTTTGAAATGCGAAGTATAAGTGACTGAAATCATTATTTTTCAGTCACTTATTCTTCGAAAAACTGATCGGGATTAAACGGAATGTCATCATCCGGATCCTTGTCGAAAGGACCAACTCCCGGCGGGTTGAACAAGCCCCAGCGGTCAATAATATAATTCCAGGGATCAAAACCAGCCACCCAATCGATAAAAAGCAGGCGGTATTCTTCAATTAAATCGCGCACCATATCAAAATATTCCACTTCCTCGAACCCAAACATTTCAAGCGAATGGTTCGAAACCATCAGGTCGCGGGCGGCTTTGCGGATGATGGCTGCATTTTCCATTTTCAGGTCATATAAACCACCCGCTTCGGCACCGGCAATCTTTACTGTTAAAAGCGCAGCATCGCCCAGCATCTGGGCTTTTACATATTGCAGGTGTTCATTGTCTTCGGGAATTAACTCACAAATCTGGTGGACCAAATCATAAATTTCTTCGCCTTTTTTGAAAATCGGCATATTTTCAGTTTTTCTGAAATCGGAAAAACCATCGTCTTCTTCTTCCATAGTTTCTTTTTAAAAGTTAGAAAACAGTGTATCTGTTGTTTAAAAAATGAATCCCCAATTTACTTTTATTTTCTTTAAAATGATTATTACCTTGCGCAGGATCTGAAAAAATGAACAGGACAATAAACCAAAAGAAATACTTAAATTATTAATTAATTGAATGTTATGTTTTTGAATGCAGAGGAATTAGACGATAAGTTCAGCATCGAGGGAGAATTGGGTTTTGATGAGCGCGAGGAGGGAATGATTTTTATCTCGGTATCGAACAAACATGCCGAAGCGGATATCAGTTTGTACGGTGCGCAAATCATGAATTTCAGGACTTATAAAACCATGGATATTTTGTGGATGAGCCCGGATTCTTATTTCAAACCCGGGAAAGCGATCAGGGGCGGAATTCCGGTCTGTTTTCCGTGGTTCGGGCCGCATAAAACCGATTCATCAAAACCACAACACGGTTTTGCGCGACTGATGAACTGGGAGGTGGTTGAAACGGCCACATTAACAAATGGCGAAACGCTGATAAAACTGCAGCTTTGTTCTTCAGAGGCTACTAAAAAATACTGGGATTTTGATTTTTGTGCCGAAATGACTTTTGTTATCGGCAAAACACTGACTGCCACTTTAAAAGTTACCAACACGTCTGCCACTCAATTTGAATATTCCTGTGCGCTTCATTCTTATTTCTCTGTTTCTTCCATCGATGAAATAAAGATTGAAGGGTTAAACAACACAACCTATTACAATCAGTTAAATGGTGAGAATTACACACAGGAATCTGATTTTCTGGATATTAAAGAAGCCACAACCCGACATTACCTGAACACGGAAAGTGATTGTATTATTCACGATCCTGTTTTCCGCAGGAGCATTCTTGTATCGAAAAAAGGGAGCAAAGTAACCACGGTCTGGAATCCGGGAGAAGAAACCTGTGCCATTATTGAAGATATCCCGGATGACGGCTTTCAGTCGTTTGTTTGCATTGAAGCCACCAATGCCTTTGATTATATGATCAGGCTGAATCCCGGCGAAACTTACGAAACATCAGCCATCATCGGGCTTCTGGAGTAGGAGAGTCAATCTCTGAACCTTTTGGTAATGTCGTTGTAGGCGTCAATCCGGCGGTCGCGCAGGAACGGCCATATCCGGCGTACGTTTTCCGATCGTTTCATGTCAATTTCAACCACTTCTGCCAATTCTTTGTCAGCCGGAAGCTGTTGAATGATTTCGCCCTGCGGCCCCGCCACAAACGAGTTGCCCCAGAAAGTAATTCCGTTGGTAACACCCGACGGATCAGCTTCAAAACCGGTGCGGTTCACACTCACCACCGGCAATCCGTTTGCCACTGCATGACCACGTTGAGAAATCATCCAGGCGTTGATTTGCCGGTCTTTTTCGGCTTGTTCATCGGTGCTTTCCCAGCCAATGGCAGTGGGGTAAATCAGCAAATCGGCACCGGCAAGCGCCATCAGACGGGCAGCTTCGGGGTACCACTGGTCCCAGCAAACCAACACACCCAGTTTACCAACGGAGGTTTGTATCGGGTCAAAACCCAGGTCACCGGGTGTGAAATAGAATTTTTCGTAATAAGCCGGGTCGTCGGGAATGTGCATTTTCCGGTACTTTCCGGCAATCGAGCCATCTTTTTCAAAAACAACGGCGGTATTGTGGTACAGTCCGGGAGCGCGTTTTTCAAACAACGACGTTACCAGGACAACTCCGTTTTCTTTCGCCGCTGCGGCAAATTTTTCTGTTGAAGGCCCGGGGATGGGCTCTGCCAGGTCAAACATCCGGGTATCTTCGGTCTGGCAAAAATAAAGCCCGGTATGAAGCTCCTGCAAAACAACAAGTCGGGCGCCATTTTCGGCACACTTTTTTATGGCATCCATACTTTTCTGAATATTTTCTGCTGTATTGGCAGAACAACTTTGCTGCACGATTCCTACTTTCAGTTTATCCATTGTATTGTAGTATTTTTTTGTTTAAGCCCACTGATTCAGGGTATTGCATGGTAACACAATGCAACGAACCATGTTGTTCAATTAAAACCCTGCAATTTATGCCGATTATTTCTTTTTCAGGAAAACATTGCTGCAGAATTTTGAGCGCTGCTTCATCCTGCTGAACGCCGTAAATAGGAACCAAAACAGCACCGTTTATGATGGTAAAATTGGCGTAGGTAGCCGGCAAACGGTTGCCTTCCCCGTCAAAACAGGCATCGGGAAAAGGAAGCTCGGTAAGACGATAGGGCTGACCTTCCCTGTTGCAGAACTGCAGCAGTTCCTTTTTCATTTGCTGAAGCGCCTGAAAATGCTCATCATCCGGGTTGTTGCACCCAACGAAAGCTATTGTTTTTTCATCGCAAAAACGGGCCAGTGTATCGATGTGTGAATCGGTGTCATCGCCAGCCAGGTAGCCCGAATTCAGCCAGAGAATGCGTTTTGCACCCAGATTTTTTTCCAGATATTTTTCAATTTCCTCCTGCGAAAACTGTTCATTCCGGTTTTTTGAAAGCAGGCATTCGGCTGTTGTCAGAATTGTTCCTTTTCCATCGCGTTCCAGCGATCCGCCCTCCAACACAAAATCGAACGATTTAAGCGAGCTGTTTTCAAACACGCCTTTTTCGAACAGCTTTTTGGTGATCTGGTTATCTAATCCGGCTTCAAATTTTTTGCCCCAGCCATTAAAAATGTAATCGTGAACAACAGCTCTGCCGTTTTCAATTACAGTAATTCCGCCGTGGTCGCGCGCCCAGGTGTCGTTCGATTCCACCTGAACGAACCAGATGTTTTCAGAAGTTTGAAAATAAGATTTCACACGCTGAATATCGTCGCAAACCACCAGTACATCCTGAAAACGGGAGGCAGCCAGTGCAATTTCCACAAAACACTGCGAAACTTTATCCAGCAAATAATTCCAATCGCTGTTGGCATGTGGAAAAGTGAGTTGCAAAAAAGATTGTTTTTCCCATTCAGCCGGGAAGCGGATATTTTGATTCATGACAAATTACTTTCCGATACAGAATATAATTAATAGTTGTATATCAGTTACTTATACAATATGAGCAACAAATATGCAACAAATGTTTTTTTAATAAATGCTATCAGGAAACAAAAATAAGAAAATTGGGGTAATGGGGTTAAAGAAAAACCGCTCCTGAAAGGTAACGGTTTTTCTGTTAAAAGAACTTATCCCATTAATCAGGCAATTGAGGAATTTCAACGCCTCCTACAAAAGTGCTGTTTGAAACATTCTTGCCATCTTCACTGATGAAGGCAATGTAGGTAAGAACCACATCTCCACTGAAATAATTCGGGACCGTCAGAGTCTGTTCTCCAGAATTTCGCAATGCTGCACCTGTCAAATAGATTGCTTCATTCTTTGAAGGATTGTAAGCTAATACCATCACTTTGTCGGTTGCATTTGCATTTCCGTATTCCGAGTTGTCATCCCAGGTAAATTGAACCTGGCCTGCTGCAGGTGCATTCACATTTGCATTTAATGCCTGAGCCAATCCTCCACGGCTTAAAAGTGCCGAAGCATAATCAATCTCAAATTCCGGGTAGTCACCGATAATGGCATTTTGCACGTTGTACGACATTGCACTGTTAAATGCAGTCATTTTTATAGCATAGTTTTTAAAACCAACCTTAATGAACTCTTTCATTGGCTGTAAAAACTGAAGAGCGATTGAAAATCGCGAGCGCTGGTCAACCTGACCTTTCGACTGTGGATTGGCTACAGTGGAAGGTTTAATCCTCATGTAGTCAATTCCCTTCCAGTTACCTCCGACGACATTCCCGACTTTGCCCGAGAATCCGCCTAAAATACCTTTAGAAATTTTTCCCATTTTCTGTACATTTTACAATTAAACATTTTTTTGCTTGGACTTGGTACGGAGAAAAACCGGCGTTGTCCTTGCTTTCAGAATAAATGTATGGCAAATACCAGGCAATTAGCAGTTTGAAGGTTTTCTTTCATTGGTTTGCAATCTTTTGCCATGTCAGAATTTCAGTGGATTATGAATTGGCAAAATGAACCTTAATTGAACGCTTAGGCACAAAAAAACAAAGTGAATGAAGCGGACAAAAGGAAACGGAATAAATGGATTTGCGGGGGGGTATGTGGGTTTATGCCGTAGTCTTTTGGATAGCTTCAGACACGGAGATTACCTTTGCCTAAGCGGGCAATTAAAGTTAGGGATGGATGATATACCTGGATTGCAAATACTTTATCCACTTTTTAAATGCAACATCTGAATTAGATGTAGTTAACGCATCAAAATAAGATTCGAATGTAATACCCTGTAGTTTATGTTTTTGATTTGGTAAAAGTAAAGACTGGTATTCAGGAATAACTTCAACAAAATGGTTATTGCCTTCCGGGTATAAAATAACGGAAATGAAATGTTTAAAATTAAAAGACGGATGAATCAACATACTTTCACCCAGAATGTGATTACGCCAAATTTGCCTTAATTTATCTGATTTTAAAAGTGATTGGGCTCCAGAAAAAAATAAATTCTGATTTTTTGATATTTGAATATATAGCGAATCAGGACTATCAACATCCTTACTTTCTTTAGAATCCGGTTTAAGTTTGTATTCGTGTTCAGTATATTTCACTTCTATTCCGAGAAATCCTTTTTCATCAGTTGCAGTTAAAAATTCTACAAAAGCATCGAAAGATGTCCTGTCATCGAGAAATTGAGAGGCTGGTTTGGGTGCATATTCAATTTCGATATTTGTGATTGTTTTGATTTCAATTTTATTTAATAGCTGATTAAATACTCTTTGAGCAAGATTTAAATCCTTTTTTAGGGGTGCAAATACATTGAAAGGAATATGTTCACTTCGAAGCATATCTGCATAAAGACCCTTTGAATATTTTGGATAGCGCCCTTTAAGGGTTTCAATTACTCCCAACTCAGGGTAAAAATTCAGAAAATTTAATGCATCCATTTCCTTTAATCGATTCCCATATTCATTAAAATCAACTTGCAGAATTTCCGCTCTGAATAAAGACTGATGTTTTCTGGCTTTTGCTTTAAAATTATCATCAAAAGGATACTGGTTGCCTAATTTATATTTCATTGTGGAGTAGTTTGGAGTAAAGTTACTGAAATTCCGGGGTGGGTAATAACGCAGGAAAAAGAAAGCATGGCCAAATTTGCGGGATGGGACAGGGGAAAGGCCACGACAATGCGAAACGAAACAAATTGTGGAGGCTGGCATGGAGGGATTTAAGTAATTTACCGGTTTACTGAATATATAGGATTTTGATGTGCTTGTGAAATATGAACAGGATTAACGGATTTAACTGAATTGAAGGTAAATTACCAAAGACCGGAATGCCAAAAGGCTGGATTTGAGGAGTGGAGCAGGGGTGGGGCTTTTGCCGCGGGGTGCTGAGGCTGGTGGAATGAACGAAATGAAAAAGTGAGGAAGTAGTGAAGTGTAGCCTGCGAAATGTAACGGATGACGAACGGCTGAATGAGTGAATGAACCTGCCGCAAGCACTGGATTTTATTGCACTTATCATCTGCTTTATTTTTACTGCACCGCTGAAAGGGTGGCGGGGAAATGTGGTTTTTAATGCTGAACGGAGTTGCTGACGCTGGCATCCGGGTGCGGTGGGTTGCGCGGCTTTTAAATATAATGCCCTTATAAGGCGAAGCGAGACCCAAAGGGAAGGCGCTTAAGCCCGTAGCAGGGGTGCCTGAAGCCGAAGCTGCCCAAAGCCTGGGTTGGAGCACAGCGGAATACCCTGGCGACGGCAAGCGCAGGCGAGAAGGCTGCACTGCGGAGGGGGAGCCGACCGCATGGGATTATAAGATGGTGTTATGTTTAAAAGCTTGGGGTTGTTTATTTTCTGGCACAAGCGGAACGGTGGGGGTGGTTGGAGTGCAGCGCCTTTTTGCTATTGAGGGTTGGCGTAGCTCTTTGCAACCACAATGGAGCACAGCGGAATGAGGATTGCAATGTGCTACTGTGCGGTGGCATTGCAAAAAGTGTGACAGAAATAAACAACATGTGGGAAGGCATAGGGGATTGATATGTAGCCAGAAAAAGTAATGGGCAAACAAATGTTCACCCATTACAAATCTTAAGCAATGAAATATATTCAATAATATATCTCCTGAATTTTAGTGCTGATGCCCGGCATGGCTGTCGGTTTTTGTTCCAGCTCTGTCGTATTTGCAGCAATCCGGAAGTTTGTCGTAAGTTTCTTTTGCCGCTTTGTGGTTTGGCGTATCGTGACCAACCTTTGCAACAGCCATTTCAATTTTGTCGAGGCTGGTTTTGGTGTCATCGAACGTTACTTCCAGCTTTTTGGTGTCTTCGCTCCAATCGGCTTTTGAAACACCATCAACTGCTTTCACTGCTTTTTCGATACGGCTTTCGCACATTCCGCAGTTACCTTTCACTTCAATTTTTTCGGTTTTGTTTGCTGCAAAAACCGATACTGCGCCCAATACAAAAAGGGCAATCAAACTCAAAACTTTTGTTCTCATCTTTTCAATTTTATAATGTTTATTAATCAATCTTTTAATACTCTTTCAAGAGACAATTAAATGCTATTTCCGCTTTTGGTATATTAAATGAATAACTGAATTGAATATAAGCAGAATTGAACATTTTCAGCTATATTTCTAATTATTACAATTTTACTTTTCTAATCAAATTCATTATACTGCAAGTCGTTCTACATTATAAACTTCATCTTTTGAATTTTTCAGCCTGCATTTTTTTTTAAGGAAATAATATGCATAAAAGTTATCGTTTACCAATGGCTGATATGGCTTTAAAAATATTCCACTCGGCTCAAAACCTTGATTTTTTGAGTTTTCCCAAAATTCCTCAAGCGTATAGGTTGTCATACTATATGGTTGCAGTTTGTAGCCCCACCTTTTAGGTCTTAAACCTTTCCTATTGTCGCAATAACGAATTTGAATAAAAGCAATCCCGCCATTTCTTAAAATTTTATATGCGATTTTTAAGATGTTTAATCCATAGTCGGGACTGGGAAATAACTCATAAACGTATGTACATAGAAACAAATCCACTCCCTTAATTTTCTGTTCATAAATGGCTTCAGGAAAGGTCGCATTAATCTGAACAGGATGAAAATTATTATAACCATG
>JAJUGS010000005.1 GCA_029265875.1 Prolixibacteraceae bacterium | reverse complement strand
TTGGTAAAGCGGTTGTTTTTGTCGTCCCATTCCAGCAGCGGCTGTCCCAGCCGTGCCGAAATATTGGCAATGTGCACATGCACTGCGGCTGCCCTGCCAATTTCAGGCGGACACGAGGGTGTTTCGCGCGATTTGATGCAGGCCAGGAAATTATCGACATGTTCGCGGTGCGATTCCTGTCCTTTGTCCCAGCTTACTTCGGCGGTTTTTGGTGCTTTCTTTTCTCCATCCCATTCAGGGTACAAATGATATTTGTTGCGGTCGGCCACCAATGTTCCCTTTTCGCCGATAAACTGTAATCCGTAAGCTGAATTAAAAGGCCCCTGTTGAATTCCGGCGGTGAGGTCGTAATTAATCACAAAATCTTTTTTCGGGAAAACGATATTCATCGTGTCGAAAGTTTCGCGTGCCATTTTTTGTTTCGAGAAGTTGTTGGCAAAAGTCATTACCAAAGTCGGGCCTTCCACAATATCGCCGGCCCACAATGCCATGTCAACGAGGTGAACCCCCCAGTCGCTCATCAACCCGCCGCCGTAATCCCAATAATGGCGCCAGCTTCCGTGAAAACGCGCCTGATTGAACGGTCGTTTGGGTGCGGGGCCGAGCCAGAAATCATAATCAACCCCAGCCGGCACAGGGCCATCGGGCACAGGAACAGTTCCCAACCCGTAATTAAAATTGGCCCAGATATTTACTTTTCGCAGTGTACCGATTTCGCCATTTTTGATAAAGCCCATGCAGTCTTTGAAAATTTTGCCGTCGCGCTGCTGCTGGCCAACCTGAACAATGCGGTTGTAACGTTTTTGAGCTTTTACCATGATATTGCACTCGGCAATGGTGTTCGCCATCGGTTTTTCAACATACACATCTTTTCCCGCCGAGCAGGCATCCACCGTAATGAGGCAGTGCCAGTGGTCGGGCGTGCCAATAATTACGGCATCCACATCATTTCTTTCCAATACTTTGCGGTAATCTTTTATCAATTCCGGCGACTGGTTGTAATCTTTTTTTACGGTCTCCGATTTTTCTTTCAGCACGTTTTCATCCACATCACACAAAGCCACACAGTTTACCATGCCTGTGTCGAGGTGGTGTTTCAGAATGCCAAAACCCATGTTGCGGCAACCGATTAATGCCACATTTACCTTGTCGGACGCGGCCACCGGCGATGACCACACCTGCGACGGAATTATTGTTGCAGCCGAAACAGCCACAGCCGAATTCCTTAAAAAATTTCTTCTTGATGGATTCATAAGTTTTAATCTTGTTGGTTTAATTGGTCTGCAATTTACTAAAATCAAAGCCACATGATTTCGAAGCAGCAAACTTTAATCAGTGTAAAGTCTGTTCTGAATTATGAAAACCAGCAATAAAAAACCAGTGTAAAGTTGACTAACACTGGTTTTGAGATTTTTCCTTCAGATATACCGATTTGAAGGTTATAAATTTTATCGCAGCCTTGACCTATATTATGGGAACATCGTTGAAAAATTAGCTGAAAAGGGATGATTTTAAGGCGTTGTATTAAAAGCCCAACTACCATAAACCAAGTTTCTGATTTTACTTTGCTTTTTCTGTTATTTCTGCTTTGGGAATGTAAAATAAAAACGTAAAAAATAACAGACTTTTACAAGTCCCGTTTTCTGGGGTGCGGCGGTTTGTAACCGCCGAAAAAATCGCGGATACAATCCGCGACACCCAAAAAAAAGCTATTTCTTCACCGTTCTTACCCCGAAAACCGGCCCACCGCGATGGCCGTCGTGTGGCACAAACTTCACGGTTATCTGTTTTTTGCCTGAAAGCAGTTCAGCAGGAATTTCGTAGGTAACATCCACAAATTCGCCCGGTTTTTTGTTCGAAATATTTTCGGTGGCAATTTTTATATCGTTTACCAGAATATCGAAAGTTTTTGAGCCTGTGTAACCACCCCAGTATTCAACCACCAGGTTTACAGGAACGCCGCCGGTTTTCATCTCGCAGCTAAACCAGCCTCCGCGGTCGATTTCCCTGAATTTGCGGTGTTTGTTTTCGCCCACCCAGCTTTTCAAATCTTTGAAATTATGGTTGCGTTCGGGCTGCATTTCACCGGGCTGAAAAAAGTCGATGGTGGCAGCTTTAATCTGTTTTTTCCGTTCCAATTCAGCCTGGTAATTTGCTTTGAATTTTTCCCAGCTTTCGGGTGTAAACCTGTCGAAATAAACCGAGTAGTTGCGGTTGTGGGTTTTGTAAAATGGTTTCAGCACAATGTCTCTGGGCTGGCCGATATTTACTGTTCTAAAAGTGTTTGTTTCGCCTTCAACCGGTTGCAGCCAGTTGGCCGGATTGTTATCGGCAGGCAGAAAAACCGGGACATACATCGGGTCAACCGACGTTGAATCGTGTTCAGGGCCGAGGTCTCCGGCCAGAACAACAGGGCCATAAAACAGTGCAATCCGGTTGCTGTCGTCGGGCATGGTTTCAATTCTGACACTAAACGGGAAACTGATTTCAACCACATCGTTGTTTTTCCAGTACCTGTCAATGGAAACAAAACAGCCGGGTTTTGATTTTACTTTTTGGCTTTTGCCGTTTACTTTAATTTCCATGCCGTTTTCGGCCCAGTGCGGGTAGCGGATTTTCAATGTCAGCGGAACCGGATTTTCACATAATAATTCGAGTTTTGTTTTTTGTTCATCGGGAAACTGTGTGTTCTGAACGACTTTCAGTCCTTTGGCTTCCCAGTTTAATTCCGAGGCAATAAACTGAAACAGGTACAACTCATTGTTTGAATGGTAATAAATGTTTTTGGCGTATTTCGAATGGTTTTCCATGCCCGAACCTATGCAGCAGGTAAACCATTCGGGGTTCTGGTACTCTTTACAACCACCCATTTCGAGCGAGAGGTTGTAAATTACATGCCCTGTTTCGGGGTGTTGCGACGAAAGAATGTGGTTGAAAAGTGCACGTTCGTAAAAATCGGCCACTTCGGGTTTTGCTTCCCACTCAAAAAGGTGTTCCGAGAGTTTGAGCATGTTATACACATTGCAGGTTTCGGTGGTTTCGTTGCTCAGCCTGTTGCGCAGCGAGTCTGCCGGGCCAAAGTATTCGTGGTCGCAGTGTCCGCCGGTTACATACGAATGGTGGTTGACCACGCGGTTCCAGAAAAACTCGGCGGTTTTGCGGTCGGTGCTGTCGGCAGTGAGTTCGTACCGGCGGGCGAGTCCGACCAGCTTTGGAATTTGCGTATTGGCATGTTTCCCGGGTAAAATATCGGTTCCCTGCGAAAGCGGTTCAAGAATAGCTTTGTGGTGAAAAATGTGCGACATGTCGAGGTATTTTTTATCGCCGGTCAAAGCATACAATTCGGCCAACGATTCGTTGATACCGCCATGTTCGCAATGCAGCATTTTCTGAATCTGCTCGTCGTTCAGCGGCGAAACAATGGTGTAAAGCCAGTCGGCAAATTTTCTGTTGATTTCGAGTGCTTTCTGGTTGCCACACAAATAGTAGGCTTCAAACAAACCGGCCATCACTTTGTGTTGGGTGTAATACGGAACCCAGATTCCATTCAGGTCGAAACCCTGCGCGCGGATGTTTCCTTTAGCCACTTCATCTTCCAAAATACTTTTCCCATTCGGGAAAGCTCCTATGTAGCCGGTACTGTCGGCCATCTGGCAGGTATCGAGTTCAGCAACAATATAATTGACACGGTCGAGAAAACGCTGGTCACCAGTAGTCTGGTACATCAGGGCACAGGCACTCAGGTAATGACCGAGGCTGTGGCCGGCAATCGTCATGGCTTCCCAGCCGCCGTATGGTTGGGCTTTGGGTTGGAGCCCGGCTTCACTTCTGAATTTCGATAACAAACGGTCGGGTTCGTAATTCAGCAGCGACTGAATATTCAATTCAGTGGCATGTTTAAACGGCCCGTCAAGCAGTTTCACATCTTTCAGTTGAAAAGGCAGCGCTTTAAATGCCACTACTTCGGGGCCACCTGTTGTAATGGTTTCGTTTTTTGGGGTGCAGGCTCCCAGAAATAAAGTAAAAATAAGAGCCAGAATTGTTGGTTTAGCAAGTCGTTTCATCGATATGAATTTTCAATTTTAGTTTATTCTGAAGTGTTACAAGTTATTAGTCATCGTTTCGAAAACAAAAATAGTCGCGAAAAATATATATTTTCTTTTAGTTGCTGATTTCCTTTGTATTGAAACAGTTTGTTATTTCAATTTCCATTCAAGAATTCCACCCGAAGCGTCTTTCTGCAGTTTGGCATTCAGCCTGATGGAAGTTGTGGTTATCGGTTTGAATTTCATTGTATTGTACTGGTCGATGGCAGTTGAAAAGGCGTCGGCAGTTTCCACAGGTTTCCAGTTTCCTTTACTGTCTTTTATCTCCAGCGTCCAGCTTTCGGGCACCCGGTAATTCCCATCGTAGTGGTCCATGTTCAGCCAGTAAACCGAAGCCTGTGAAATATTTACAGGTGTTTTGAAATTGTATTCAATCCATTCATCGGAGCCTTTTTTTTGCCACCAGTAGAAATACGACTTGTCGGTATCGCCCGAATTTTTCGGGTCAAACCCATCGTTAATTCCTGTGTAGTAATCGGTTGAAGCTTTTATTTCAGCCGAATCGGTAACTGACTGAGCCGGTTTTGCAACTGTAGTTGTCTCGTTTTCGGGCAGCCAAACCAGCATGTTTGCTTTTCCACGGTTGTTCCATGCATAATAAGGGATAGCAATAAGTTCGGCTGGTTCGGCTACTTTTTTGTCGTTTTGCAAAACAACTTTGCTGCCTTTCAGTTTCAGTTTCACCACACCGCCCAGCAATTGTCCGTCAAACTCAGCCGCCACATTCTCTTCAACGCCGGCAAAATTATCGAACATAAAACCGTTGTTGTTGTCTTTGTCCTCGAAACAATAAACAAGCGGGCCACGCTGGTAGGCCAGTTTACCGTGGTTATTGGTAACATTTTCGTTTGCTGCAATTTTGCGCACCGGCATCGGGAAATTCAGCGAAACCACATCGCCTTTCTTCCATTTTTTATTCAGGCTGATATAACCTTTTTCTATGCTGAATTTTTCGTTTTTGCCGTTAATTTTCAGACCGATTTTTTCTGAGTTCTGGTCGGTAAAATGGTACAAATCTGAAGGAACCGGCTGGTTTTGTGCCCATCCCGGAACACGTACTTTCAGGTTAAACTTTGTGGATTTACTTTTTTCGATTTTAATGTCCACCCGGCCTTCCCACGGGTAGCGAGTTTGCTGGCTCACGGCAATGGTGTCGGTTTCCAGTTGTATTTTTGCATCGCCGGCAGCAAACAGGTTCACATAAATTGAGTTTTCATCGGTTGTATAAACATAACCCGGTACTGAAGCCATAAAACGGGTGATGTTTCCCGGGCAGCAGGCGCAGCCAAACCACGGAGCGCGGTCGTGGTTGTGCACCGACTCGAGCGGATTGTCGTAGAAAAATTTGTCGCCGCTCAGCGAAACACCCGAAATCACACCATTGTACAAAGCACGTTCGAGCACATCGTAATATTTGGCATCGTGTTCGTTTAAAAACAAGCGGTAGTTCCAGTAAACATTCGAAATTGCCGCGCAGGTTTCGCAGTAGCCGGTCATGTTGGGCAGTTCGTAATTGGGGCCAAAACCTTCGCCCTGTGCCCGCGAACCAATACCACCGGTGATGTACAGTTTTTTCGAAACCACGTTTTCCCAAACCCGTTTTGTAGCTTCCATCAGTGCCTGGTCGTGCAACAGCGAAGCCACGTCGGTAACACCACTGTACAAATATCCAAGGCGAACGGCGTGTCCCACCGCTTCATCCTGTTCAGCAATGGGTTTGTGGTCCTGACTGTATTCGCTCAGTTTATGTCCGTCGGTCCCCTTGCCGGTTTCGTCGATAAAATAACGGGCCAGTTTCAGGTATTTTTCGTCGTTGGTAACCCGGTAAAGTTTCACCAGCGCCATCTCCACAATCGGGTGGCCCGACGGAACATGTTTCTGGTTTTCACCCGGCCCGAAAACTTCGTTGATGAGGTTGGCATTTTTGATGGCAACATCGAGCAACCTGCGTTTTCCGGTGGCCTGGTAATGTGCCACCGCAGCTTCGTACAAATGGCCGCAATTGTAGAGTTCGTGACTGTTCAGCCTGTCCCAGCGGCCATTGCCGTACCAGCCTTTCAGCCTGTCGCATTGGTTGGTGAGGCTGGTATAAATATAGCCGTCGTCTTCCTGCCCTGCTGCAATCAGGTTAATAACACTGTCGAGATAAGCATCGAGTTTTTCATCGTATTGAACAGCAAGCGTATACGAAGCACCTTCGAGTACTTTGTAAACATCGGTATCATCGAACGGAAAATCGCCTTTGTGTTCGCATTTTATCAGTCCGCCAGCCAGTGCAAAGTTGTCCATGCGGCCGGTTTCCTCGCATTTGCCAAAAGCCGACGGAATGGAAACGGTGCGGTTGGTTTCAATTTTTGGCGCCCAGAACCCGTCGTGCAAATGAACCGCTGTAAAAGGCACGGGCGTGAGTGGGGCAGTCGCTTCCTCTGTTTTGGTCTGGCAGGCAGTCGCCAATATTCCGGCAAAAAAAAGTGCGATAATGGTTTGTTTCTTCATGTCAGTTCTTTCTTGTCTTTTCCCGTGTTGAAAACTATTCCACTTCCCATTCAAAAAGCCCGGCAGCATTGTCAGCCGGCAGTTTTACTTCGAGTTTGACGGCGGTTGTTTTCACCGGTGCAAACGAAACATCGCTGGCAACACCTTTCATCACGGAATATGGCGTTGTATTTTCAACCGGAACCCAGTTATCGGTGGCGTCTTTGTAGTAAATTTTCCAGCTTGCCGGAACGCGGCAACCACCCCACGGGCCGTCGTCGTACCAATAAACCGTGCTGCTGCTGATAGTTTTCTCCGATTCGAAATTGTACGAAATCCACTCGGTTGTACCCGCTTTTGGCCACCAGTGGTAGTAAGGGACAGAGCTGTCTTTTTCATCTTTCGGGATGAGCCTGTCGTTGATGGCGCCGATGGCTTTCACCGGGTGCGAAGCTTCTATTTTGCTTTCAGAGGCAATAGTTGGCGGCATCACCGGGCGGCTCGAACTCAGGTCGTTGGAGAGCCACACAGTCATTTCTCCGCTTCCGCGGTGCGCCCAGGCGTAGTAAGGAATCATGTTCAGTTTAACATCTTTTACTTCAATTTTCCCGGCGTTATTGTACGAAAGTATTTGTGCATCGGTATGAATCATTGTCAGGCCATATAAAAGTTCAGGTTTGTTTTCAACCGTAAAAACAGGTTTTTGTGGCAAAATAGCGCTGCGAACACTGAAATCGTTGTCGGGCCACTCGGCGCAATAAACAACCGGGCCGCGTTCAATGGCCACTTTTCCACGGTCGGCTTCCACCAGAGGGTGGGCTTTAACCGTGCGCGGTTCCATGTCGAAATGAATTTCAACTTTGTCGCCTTTTACCCAGGTGCGCGCAATGGTAAAATAGCCGTTGGTAAGCTGACTTTCAACTGTCTGTCCATTCACCTTAATCGTGTATGAAAGTTTCTTTTTATCGGTATAACTGTACAAATCGCTGGGTACCACCTGTCCCTGCACCCATCCCGGAACACGGATTTTCAGGTTGAAATCCTGCTTTTTCTTTGGCGTAACTTCAATCTGTATATCGCCCGACCACGGGTAATTGGTGGTCTGTTTCAGTCCCACTGTTTTACCTTCAACTTTAATTTCTGAATTGTTCGACATAAACAGGTTGACATACAAATCTTTGATGTGAACCGCGTAAATGTAGCCGGGTACCGAGGGAATAAAACGGGCGATGTTTGACGGGCAGCAGGCGCAACCAAACCATGCCTGGCGCTGGTGCTGACCGATGGATTCCAGCGGGTTAGGGTAGAAGAAGCCGTTACCATCGAGCGAAACCCCGCTGATGAGACCGTTGTAAAGTGTGCGTTCGAGAACATCGTAATATTTTGATTCTCCGTGTAACAGGAAGAGACGGTAATTCATGTAAACATTGCCAATGGCGGCGCAGGTTTCGCAGTAGGCCGACATGTTCGGCAACTCGTAATCTTTCCCGAAAGCTTCGCCGTGGTTGGTGGCGCCAATTCCACCGGTGATGTACAATTTTTTGCCCACAATATTTTCCCAGATCCTGTCGATAGCATGAATGTAGGAAGTGTCGCCTGTGAGGGCAGCCACATCGGCCATTCCGGAGTACATGTAGGCAGCGCGCACGGCGTGGCCCACAGCTTCCGACTGGTCGAGCACGGGCAGGTGCGACTGGCTGTATTCATTTTTTATGGTGGTGTAACCGCGTTTGTCGAGCAGAAATTTAGCCAGGTCGAGGTATTTTTGTTCGCCGGTTACCACATACAGTTTTGCCAGTGCCATTTCGGCAATCTGGTGGCCTGGAACAACGCAGGCCTGTCCGGGGTTTGGCCCGACTTCTTTCACCGCGAGATCGGCATATTTTTGAGCAATATCCAGAAAGTTGGTTTTGCCGGTTGCCTGGTAATGCGCAATGGCGCCTTCAATCATGTGTCCCAGGTTGTACAATTCGTGGCTCAGGTCTTCCTCTTTTTCCCAGCGTTTGTCGCCGGCCCATTCGTGCGGGTGTTTCGGGTTCATGGTGCGTGCCGTGTAAAGATAGCCGTCGGGTTCCTGCGCTGCTTTTACGATGGTTAATACACTGTCGATGTACTTCTCGAGTTGCGCGTTCGGGAAGGTTTGCATCGAATAGCTGGCACCTTCAATGGTTTTATAAACGTCGGTGTCGTCAAACGAAAGGCCGCCCACTTTAATCGTGTCACTGGGGTGGGCCGCTTTTATAAAGTTTTCGTAACGGCCGGTTTCTTCACATTTGCTAAAGGCCAGTGGAATCGTCACTTCGCGGCTGGCGTTTAACCTTTGTCCCCAGAAAGCATCGTTTACTTTTACAGCCGTAAACGGAACGGGTGAAATCGGGTAGCCGCCGGTTTGCTTTTCCTGTGCGGGCAAGCCTGTTGAAGTGCTGATTAACAGGGCTAAACAGATGTTTTTTATTGTTTTTTGATTTTTCATTATGGTAGTGATTTTGTTTTTATCTGTAGTTTATTTCTTATCTGGTTTTGATTGTTGCATCAGGCTTTTTATTTCGCCCGGACTCAGTGCTTTATCGAATAGCTGGGCCCTCGAAATAAACCCTGTCAGGTTTTCATTGGGTTCGCCGGAAGCGCCAATCAAAATATCGGCAGCTTTTACAAAAAGATAGATGGGTTGCTGGTTGTTCAGCTCCCCGTCAACATAAACATTTTCAAGCAGCCCGTCGAAAGTAACGGCAATGTGGTGCCATTTTCCTTTTTCGGGCAGCGGGCTGTAAGGCAGGTCAACAGCCCAGTCGCCATGCGCAACTGCACCAAATTTGGCGGTTCCGTACATCAGTGCCGCGTACGACGATTGCAACATATTTTCGCGGGAGTTCCAGGCCAGCAGGCATTCACCTTCGGCAACTTCAGGATTGAAAACCCACACCGAAGCCGTAAAAGCCGAGTTCCAATCGAGGCTGGCAGGAGCCGGTACCGAAAGTTTCAGATAATTCGAACCATCCAATTCAAAGGCTTTGATACCTTCCACGGTTTTTGTTTTCAATTCGCCAACTACTTCGAAATGGCCGCCCAGTGTCCCGGTGTTCGGAATTGCCGAATCATTTATTTTTTCGGCATTGAAATCAGCCAGCAAACTGCCTGTACTTGCCGTTCCCGGGCCGACATTTGATTCGCGGTTGGCAAATGGCGGCAAATCAATGCGTTTGTCATAAACCCTGATATTCCACACAGCCGCTAACATTCCGGCGTTTTGGGTGCCGGTGATGGTGAGGCGCAGGTAGCGGCCTGTCATTTCGTTGTCGTCAATCATCGGGCAGCCACTTGTGCGGTTGTTGGTTTTATCGCTGTAAACAACCCAGTTTTTGTTGTCTTTTGAAACTTCGATTTTGTATTGATAGTAGTAGGAGGGGTATTCAAATTCGGTTGCCACGCGGCGGATTTTGGTTGATTTGCCCAAATCGAGGGTCAGGTTTTGCGGCAGTGCGCCTGATGCAGCCCGCCAGAGTGTTCCGTTGTTGTCGTCAACAGCGTTGGCAGGCAGGTAGCTGTAATTGTAATCAGCCTGGCTGTACACCGTTTTTCTGCTGACAAGATGGTAAAACGAACTGGCTTCGGCTTTTGCCCCCAATGCAAGATTTTTAGGCTGATTTTTAGTTTTCAGTGGTTGCACTCCAGCGTGACCGGCTTCCACTTTCAGGATATTTCCTTCGGCATCAAACTTCATTTCATCGATACAGACCTGGCGGAATTCGCCGCCCGTGCTGTGCGGATTGTCGTGCCGGTGATACACCATGTAAAATTTATCGCCTTCCTGCAAAATGGAATGATGCCCCGGGCCGTCGATGGTCCCGTCGGTGTTGGTTGCCAAAACCGGGTTGTTTTTGCCCGGCGTGTAAGGCCCTTCCGGTTTGTCGGCCACCGAGTAGTGAACAGCGTACGAACTCAAACGGCAATCACCGGCAGAGTACATCAGGTAATATTTGCCATTGTATTTCAGCGGGTAGGCAGCTTCGAAAGCCAGCGGAATTTCGGCAATCGGGATAAAACGGGAGTTGATGATTTCGCTTAAATTTTCGGGGTTCAGTTTTACAAAACCCATTCCTTTAAACGAGGTGCACCAGGTACCGAACCACGAATACACCGAACCGTCGTCATCCACCAGAAACTGGGCATCGAGCGCGGGCAGGTGTTCTTTGGCAGTGCCCACCGGAATGACGGGTTTCCCTTCATTAATCGGTTTGAAAGGCCCCATTGGCGAGTCGGAAACATAGCCGTAAATGTTGCAGCCAAACTGGCAATTACCCATAAAATAGTAGTAGCGGCCATCTTTTCCCTGAACCACATCGGGGGCCCAGCAGTTGGTCAATCCTTCGGGAACCTGCAGGTCGAGTTCGTAATTCGACCAGTTTTTCAGGTCGCGGCTTACCCAAACCGAGGGTTCGCCCGACGCTAATTTTACGCCGTCGGCTGTGGCATAAATGTAGTACCAGTCACCAAATTTCTTAATAGTGGGGTCGGCAAAATAGCCTGGCAAAAGCGGGTTTCCGGTTGAAAAGCCCTGAATGGTTGGCTGGGCTTTCGCTGCAAAAACAAAAGCCGAAACAATCAGTAGAAGAAATGTTTTCTTATGAAAAACCGTATTCGTTCCAGATTCACCCCTATACCGAAAAATCGGGACCCTAAAGGGGACTTTGGGGCTGTGAAATGAGCAGATGTTGCCTGTTTTTACAGGGTTACAGCCCCCTTCAAGGCCTGTCTGCCGAACAGGCAGGGGTTGGGGGTAGAATATCGGATAATCATTTATATTTATTTTTAGTTTATTCATACACATCATTATTTGGTTCCAGCCGGATAATTTTCGATAACCGTTGAAAGATAGCTGATTCTGGAGGTCAGCCACAGTTTCATTTTCTGAATTTCTGCAGCATTGTTCTTGTCGATGGGCCAGCGTTTGGCATCGCGCTGCGCAGCTTCTGCAAATCCGTTGGCATAGAGTTGAGAGGTGTCCCAGTATTCCGTCATCAGTTTTTCTTTGATCACCTGCCAGCGGGCTTTGTATTCGGCCACAAATTGTTTGTTGCGAAATAAATCGGTAAAAAAAGATGGCACGTTGTACCCGCCTGAATGATTGAGCGGCGAAGTTCCCAAAACCAGTTCCTTGTAGCTTTTGAAATAGTTGTGGCCTGTGTACATGGTTCCCCAGTCGAAATCAAAACCGGCATCAAAATCCCACAGCGGGCCCATTGTCCATTTTCCGCCTTTGTTTTTGTGCAGATACATGCTACGCGGTGCAGCCACTTCCACGTTGTACACCAGTTCCTGAATAATCAGGAAATTGATAAAAACCGGTATATCGAAAAGTTTGGCAACGGCAGCATAATCCGCACCCTTTATAGCAGTCTCTAATTGCGCAAAATCGCTTTTAATACCTGATAATTGCGTACTGTAAATAATTTCGGGACTTTTCACACAAACCGGCATTTTGTAAACCGATGACCAGAAATTATCCTTTGCCCCAGGCGACAATTCAGGGCCGTCGTCAACGTCGAGTGAAAGCAAAATTCCCTCAGTTTTATCGATTGCCACGCGGTTTTCGCCCTGTTCCACCTGTTCGGTCAGCATATACATTCCGATGTAATTGTTATTGAGGGTAACTTCAATATAGCGCGAATGATTAGGGAATGGGATGCCCAAACCCTGCCCAACTGTAAAAACATAAGTATTCATCAGGTGGGTGGGGTCGCGGTAATCGGCCAGCAAAACCCAATCCCTGTCGGCTTTTAAACCCAGCAGATTGTCTTTTTCATCCAGTTTCAGTCTGAATGGTTTCTTCGGGTACCAGAGCCAGGATGAATTTCCACGTCCTTTAATCGTTCCGGTACCCGAATAATTCCACTCGTTTTTGTCTGATTCTAAAGTTACAGCGCATTTGATGTAAGTATCTTTTGAAGTAATTGAAGCAGAATTTTCGGTTTTAATGGCAATTTTTGCCACCTGGTAAGTTTCAACAGGCGTTGAAACATCAGGCTCCCCTTCATCATCAGGCACTTCGTTTACAGCGCACCGGCTGAAAAAAAGCATACTGAGCAACAAAAAAGGTGGCAGAAATTTCTGTTTCATCCTCTGAAAAATCGGATAAGTTTAAAAATATGTTTTAAAAAGCCTGCAAGGCTTGAATTTGAATAACCACCGGTGCAACCGGAGGAAAAAAATCTGATGAAGAACCCTGAAGGGGTTCAATGACAGTATGTTGAACCCTTTCAGGGTTCAGGTAACTTGTGCTATCTGACCCCGCACTTCGTACAGGGTTATTCCTAAATTGCCACTTTGTAGCAAAAACTTTATCGTTTTCTACTAAACCAATCTGCATCAGTGCCTACTTAATTGTGACGTTAAATACAAAAGTTACCTGGTATTGCTTACCACCTTTGGTATAAACAAAGGCTTCCTTTACCGTGTATTTGTCACCGGCTTTGCTTTTGCCGGGGTATTGACCAACTGTAAATTCAAAATTTCCCGGTGCAAACTCCGCGAAAATTTTGCTGTCGTTACTGCTTCCCCAGGCAATCACTTTTCCGGTGCTATCGAACCAGAATCCATGTCCGTTTGCGGTGGTGTTGTAGTTGAGCACGTCACCGGGTTCAACAGCCGCAAAGGCAATTTTACCTTCCACGGGCGTTGCTTTTGCTGCCAGCAAAGCTGCCACAATAGCAGATGGTTGCATCGAAAGTGCCTGTGCCACTTTGCTGATATCGCCGTTACTGTTCAGGTTCACGGTGGCACCCGTGTATCCGGCGGCATCGGCGGCAAACGACAGGTTGTAGGTAAGTGTGAGATTTTGCGGTTTGGCATTCGGGTCGATGGTGATATTGCCCAGTAAATCGGTGTTGGTGAATTTTACTTTGTAGGGCCACTGGTCGTCGTTACTTTCCTTTTCATCCCACGCATGAGCGGTATAAGTTGAAGGAGCGCCGGTAACCACAAACCAAAGCTTTTCGCAACCCGATGGAACTGTGAATTCCACGTCGGCAGAAGTTTTCCGGTTCATTTCGCCATAAATACGTTGCCCGTTATTTAAAAGCGCCACATAACCATATCGCCAGCCTGAGCGGGTTAATGAACCGCTGTTGTAAGTTGATTTTGTAAGCGTTGCACCATCTTCGGAATATTGGCCCGGGTCGCCGGGTGCCAGTGCAGAGCCAGGTGCCAGTGCCGTAAATTTTGTGGAAACCACGGTTCCTGCAGCGGGAACATTTAACGGAATGACGTTATAACCTGTTGTTCCGGGGCAACGACTGTAGGCCACCTGGTAACTGCCATCTTCCAACTGAAAAAATTTGTGGGTGAATTTTCCGATATAATCTTTTCCTGCTGTGCGGAGCGCATCCAGGTCCCATGTAACAAAATGGGCGGCTGCGTCATAAATTTCTTCATTTAACTGGTCAACCGTTAACCCGTTTATTCGCATATAAGTCTGAAGCGGGTCTTCCGGACTAACAGCCTCGCGCCATAATTTCCCGATTATATCGATACCATGCTTTTGGGCCCAGTAATAATGGAGCCAGTAACTGGCATACCGGTGCCATTCATGTCCGAAATGGCGGTGGTAGTTTTCCATGTGAACGTTAAAATTGTAAGAAGTAAATGCTTCGGAAGGATATGACTGGAATGACTGCCATTGGGCGGTTTGTTCCCAGAACCCATTCCCTCCGTTCCCGCCGAAACCATAACGGAAACCACGTTTGAAATCGTTGCTGATGCCGCCGTAAGCCAGCAAATCGGCATACACCATGTATTGAAAACTGTGGCCGATTTCGTGAGCAATGGTCGAACCCACCGGTTTGCAGGTGCCGGGGTTTACCCAAAGTGCGCCGATTACATCATCGTAGCCCGCGCCGGTTGCCAGCCATTCGGTTTGATAAAGCAGGTAAATCTGCATTTTATATTTATCGAGGTTCGATTTTCCAATTCCCACCTCTGCAAATTTCAGTTTGTTGACATTCACATCGTAAAATGACTCTGCTTTTTGCAGCAGGTCGTCGATATTCACCCTCAAGGCCTGCGGAACAGAGTCGGCATTCGGGTTCATACCGAAACCGGGTTCCCAGAAAACGATGAAATGTTGTGATTGTTTACTCCTGACAAACGACCATTTGCTGTCGCTGCGGAGCATGTTCATATTTTTAAAATCGTTTGGTTTGTAAAATTTGTTGTAATCCTGAATATCAGTTTCTTTCAGGATAATCACATCCGAAACTTTTGTGGTATCCACCGGATCGGGGTCTTCGGGTTGGGGAATATCGTCGCTGTTGCCGCAAGCAGTAAGGCAGAAAGTTGAGGCAATTATAAAATTCAGGATAAAAAACAGTTTGCGCGAATCTTTGATTCCATAATGAAACTGCCGGGTGATATGTTCAATTTTTTTCATCTTGAAAAATTAATAAAGTTGCTGTTTGCAAGGTGGTTCTGCATTTTGTCTTTTTATTCACATTCTCACACGATGCCCGTCTGACGATCGGGCAGGAAACTCATCGCGATAAATCGCGATCCGGTACATTGCAAAGAAGTAAAAAAAGTTGCTGATTATCTGTTGTGTTTGACTTTCTCTGCATAAACCAGTTTCCAATGCATTTATCTTACCAACGCTGAAAAAATTAATTTTTTTGAAAAATGTCAAACAGAAACCAGCAACTTATAAGGAAACTTTGAAAAATATCCGGCATATCCTGAAAACAGGACATGCCGGAGCAAAAACTATTTCACTGTGAAATTAATTTTGAATGTTACAGAACCGCCGTTACAGGTGGCGATGTAAGTTGTAGTCACTTTGTCGCCGGCTTTGCCATCAGTCGGATGGTTTCCACCATACAGGAACAATTCGGTTTCGCTATGACCGAGACTGATCCAAACAACAGCACCTTGTCCCCAGCTACCAACAGTCCCGTCGGGTTTCAGCCAATAACCCGGGGCATCGGCGGTGTATGCCGGAGCGGTTTCGCTGACAGCGCCCTGGTACAGTTTCAGTTCACCAGCTTCAATGGCTTTGTGGATCTGATAAGTGGTCATTTTGAATGCATTGCGCAGGGTTTCTTTTACGTCAGCCTTTACAGTGGCATAATCGTTGCTGTATGTTTTCGACAAATCAATGTCCATTGTCAATGCTTCAGGCGCACCGGTTGGCGGGGTTTCCGGGTCCACATAATCATCTTTTTCAATATTGAAAGTGATGTTAAATGTTACCGAACCGCCGTTGCAGGTGGCAATGTATTTTGTTGTAACGGTTGTACCGGGCGTTGCGTTGTCGGGGTGGTTACCGCCAAACAGGAATAACTCGGTTTCATTATGGCCAATGCTTGTCCACACCACACTTTCAGCCCACTGGCCAACAGTTCCATCGGGTTTGAGCCAGAACCCGGGAACGTCGGCAGTGTAAGCCGGGGCCTTTTCGCTCACTGCACCCTGGTACAGTTTCAGATCGCCTTTTGCAATGGCCTGGTGAATCTGGTAAGTGGTCATTTTAAACGCATTGCGCATAATTTCTTTTACATCGAAAGTAACACTTGCATAATCGTTGCTATACTTTTTACTCAGTAAAACGTCAATCACCAGTGCTTCCGGAGTTCCGGCAGGTGGTGTTTCAGGATCCTGATATCCAACAACATTGATGGTAATCTTCAGCATGGCAATTTTGTTGTTGGCCATAAATCCGTATTGGATTGTGTAGGTTTGACCGGCAGCCAGACGGTTCGGGTATTGTCCGATACTGATCTGGTCGGCTTCGAAATCGCCATAATTTGTATAAACACTGGCGTTGTCGCCCCAGGCACCCACAAAACCTTCGAGGTCGTACCAGAATCCTTTTCCTGTTACAGCTTCCTGTGCATAGGTGCCATCTTTGTTAACACCGAGGAATTTCACTGCGTCCATGGAGGTAACCCCCAGGCTGCTGAGAACCTTATCGAGGTTGAATTTCAACGGATCAGGATCGTATGAGCTTCTCGGTGTGACAGACATGGTCAATTCCTGGGTGTCCACCACTTTCGCGTTAATTTGGCCCGGTGCAACCGGTAAAATTGTAATAATTACCGCCACACGCAATTCGTTGTATTTCAGTGCTTCAATAACCTTAATTGTATCGCCTGGCACAAGCCTGTTGGGATATTGGCCAACATAAAATGAGCCTGACTCGGTGTCGAACTCGCAAAACGTATTGGCCAGTTTGGTAGCATCGCCCCACGTGGTTACATCACCTTTTACATCCCACCAATGGCCCCAGGGGGCGTTGGTGGTGGTAGCCGAACCAACATCAGCACGGGTACTCCAGTCGATGGCAAAAGGTTTAATTTCCGGGGCACCGGCTTCACCGGCTATTCCTGCAAGAACTTCAGCCGCCGAGATTTTAAACAAAGCGGCAATTTTATCAATTTCAATGGGTACCGAAACACCATCATACAATGTTTTGCTGACCGTAATTTCAGCTGTATATTCCAGTTTCAGGTTCGCGTTGATATTGTTTTTCTGGGCTTCTTCGATTGAATCCTGACGGGCAAGCTCTGCCTTTTCTTCGTCTGTCAGATTATGCAGACTGCTGTAATCCATGTTGTCTTTACAGCCCACAAAACCTGCCACAAACAGCGCCAATAGAATAATTATCTGTATTTTTTTCATTTGTTACTTTAATTTATGTGTTAAAATGCTGTGAATTGTACTTCAAAAAAAGCATGTAACTTGAAAGTTACTAATCCGAAGCATTAATAACCCTGGTTTTGCCGGAGTGAAATGTTCGCATCCATTGCCGATTTTGGAATCGGGAAATAGTCCCAGTGGGTTTCAGTGGTTGCATTTTTGCAGAACCACGATTTTCCGTTGAAAACGTTGCGGCCATCGGTCATTTTGAAGCGGATCAGATCCTGGCGGCGGTGATGTTCACCGGCAAATTCCCAGGCCAGGTCGTCGAGCAATCCTCCCAAAACAATATCGGCTCCGCCTTCGTTGGTGGCAATGTATGAAGCCGGGTCCCAGTTGGCATAACCTTCGCTTGTGTATTCGCGGTGACCATAATCATAGCGGCTTCCGCCTTTCAACTGGGCAACGGTTCTTACCGCTTTTGCTGCCGAGTCGAACGAACGCGCACGAACCTGGGTAATCAGGTCGGCAGCGGTTTGCTCATCGCGGCCAAGGCGCAACAAACATTCAGCTTTGATAAACATGGCATCAGCCAAACGGAAGAAAGCCACATCGTTACCATAAGTTCCCTCATCGCCGGCCACAATTTCGCTTTTTACAAAGCGGTAACCTTCCTGTTGGTATGCTCCCGGATTGTCGATAGAATGTACATTTTTGTTGTAATTCAGAACGCCTTGTCCGGCCCAGTCGTCGGTGCTGAACGGAATCGGGTCGCCTGACTGTGGAATTGTATTTCCGTTGGCATCTTTAGTGGCGAATTTCTGTACACCGCCAGTCCATGTATATTTCAGGCGGTTGTCACCTTCTTCGTAGCTGTCGATAAACTGTGGAACCGCGCAACTGCCATTCCAGGGCGAACCCGTGTAACCATAAGCTGCAGCACCTGCACCAACAAGGCATTTGTTAACCAGGTAGTTGTGGCGTGCATTGGTAAAATCAAGCGGTAACGCAAAAATCACTTCGGGCGATTGTGAAATATCTTCTTTGAAATTATCAAGATAATTCGGGGCCAGTGAGTAACCTCCATCTTTGATCACAGCTTCCACTTCGGCAAGCGCTTTTTCGAAATACGAGTTATCGCTTTTGTTAAAATAAGCATTGTAATTCAGGTACAGCTTGGCTAAAACCATGTTGGCAGCAAAGCGGTTCGGATATCCGAAATGTTTTTCAGTTCCGAGTTCATCTTTAATTGCGTTAAGTTCTTCAACGCAGAATGCAAAGATTTCTTCACCTGAAACCTGTTTTGGCAAATAACCTGCTTCGTGAATTTGAGTTGTTTCGAGCGGAACATTGCGGAAAGCATCGAGCAGGACATAATAATTTAATGCGCGCATAAAACGCATTTCAGCCTGTTCGGTTCCTGTTTTTGGCAATACATCGAGACATTTGTTGGCATAACCGATTCCGACGTAGGCATAATGCCATAAACCATCGATATGTCCCTGGCTCGAATTCCAGCTATGTTTGTGCATCGGAATGTAAAGGTCGCCCCAGCCAATCCCGATACGTTTTGGTGTCATGTAAGTGTCGGCACACTCTTCCATTACATCGAAGTAACCGTTCCAGCCCCAGTACATAAACCTGAACTGTGCATAAACTTCGCCCATCATGTACCCGATTATCTCCGGATCGTTCACATCCACAGTTTCGTCAGTAAGCTCACTGTAAACGGTTTCCGAAAGGTCGGTGCACGAGTTGATTGTCAATAATGCACTTATGGCAATCGATATAAATAAAAATTTATTGAGTTTCATATCATTCACTTTTAAAAGTTAACAGTAAGACCGAATGTATAAGACCGGACGGTAGGATATTTATCCCTGTCATCGATACCGGGAGCCAGGAAGTAGTTTGAAACTTCAGGGTCGAGGCCTGAATATCCGGTAATGCAGAAAAGATTCTGCCCGGCTACATAGAACCGGAGGTTTTGAATGTATTTTTTTAACGAACCCGAAACCGGAACTGTATATCCGAGTGTGGCATTGGTGAGTTTCACAAAATCGCCGTTTTCAATCTGGTCGCTCCAAACACCCTGTTGCATCGAATTTGACAGTTTAACCATCAATTGTTCTCCGGTTTCAGGATCAAGCACGGGAGCGCCCGATGCATCAATGGCAGGATGCAGGTCGGCAGCGGTTTTCAGTTTGTTGTAAGCAATGGAATTGTTTTCGTAGAAGCTGCGCTGTACGTTCAGGATTTTAAATCCGAATTGTCCGGTAAACACCAGGTTCAGGTCGAAGCCCTTGTAACGGAAAGTATTATTCCAGCCTGCATAAACCTGTGGTAATCCGTTACCCAACCGCTGACGGTTTTTTTCCTCGTTGTATTTTGTGTCAAATTCTTTAACAACCCAGCCACCGTTTCCGTCAGAAACCTCCACCAGCACAAATCCGTCTTTGCTAACACCAACCGAACGAAGCCCCCAGAAATCACCCAAACGATGGCCCACTTCCATGGCATGTGTCGGAACCGAAATCGGGTCGCTCACACCACCTGTTTCCACAAAATTGTCGGTTTGATATAAATCGTTTGATAAACTCAGCAATTTATTTTCGTTATGAGATAGTGTTAAAGTTGTGTTCCATTCAAAATCGGTTTTTTTAACAGCAATGGCGTTGATCATGACTTCAATACCTTTGTTGCTCATTTCGCCCACGTTGGCCATGGTCCATTCGTACATGTTCGGTGGTACCGGGACGGCATAGTCATAAAGCAAATCAACGGTTTTCTTTGAATAAACATCAATGGTACCATTGATTCTTGAGTTAAGAATTGCCCAATCGAGCCCGATATTCACTTCACTGGTGGTTTCCCATTTCAAATCGGGGTTCGGGTTTTGCCCAACAATCAGCGAGGGTGTCCATTCTCCGTCTTTGCTGAGGTGTTTACCATAAGCATCATATGTATAAGTTACAAGTGACCGGTACGAATCGCCGGGAATTACCCCGGTAACACCATAGCCAGTACGGAGTTTCAGGTTCGACAGCCAGGTTGCATCTTCCATAAAACTTTCGTTACTGATGGTCCAACCCAGCGAAACCGACGGGAAAGTTCCCCATTTGTTGTTTTTACCAAATTTTGATGAACCTTCGTGACGAACGCTCACTAAAGCATTGTAACGGTTGTCGTATCCGTAACTCACACGGCCAAAAAATCCGATGAGGGTATTGTCGTTTTTATACGAACCCATGGTTGCCCTTCTTTTTTCGTCGGTGAGGTAAGTCCCCTGAGAAAGATCGTTGTATAAATAAGATTCAGAAGGGAAGTTTGAGTTTCCGGCGTTAAATCCATCATAAACATTATAAAGATAGCTGTACCCTGCAAGAGCCGAGAAGCGGTGTTCACCGAGGTTCAGGTTATATTTTGAAGTTAATTCAAGATTATCGCTTCTGCCATTATTGGATGATTTGCCTGCGCTGCCCCTTGTAACCGGAACCGTGCGGGTTTGGTCAGCCGGGTCTTTTGCCTTTAATGTGTAATACTCACTGGTATAGTAATTTTCAGATGTTGAAGTGTTTTCGCGGCGCGACAACATCAGGTTGGTTTGCCAGCCTTTTATAGGTTCCAAAGTAATGTTCCCGGTAATTCGTGCGCTGTGCGACCTTGTATCACCAATCAGTTCATTTTGAATGGCAACCGGGTTGTAATACTGGAAACGGTTGTATTCCTCGTAGTAGGCACCATCTTCGTGAAAAACCGGAGACGAAGGATTGCGGATCAATGCCTGACGATAAACATAGGCATTGTTGTTATTGGTGTTTTTGTGGGTGGAGTACAGCACATTAATGTTAAATTTCAAGATATCGTTCAGTGCATACTGGTTGAAATCGAGTTGTGCTCTCAGGTTGTTGTTGTCGCTGTAACGCATGATACCTTCTTCGTCGGTGTAGGTAACATTTGCAGAATAGCTCGATTTTTGAGAACCACCTTCGAGGCTCAGCGAGTGGTTTTGTGCATAACCAGACTGGCGTGTTACGCCTTTCAGCCAGTCGGTATCATAACCTTCGTATTCAAAATTGGTAAGCCCGTAAATTACATCATGCGTATCCATGAATTCAGCGGTTTTATACCAGTTCGAAAAAGATAAATAACTTGAATAGGTTGCAACGGCTGCCGATTCGCGTTTCCCTGATTTGGTGGTGATAAGAATCACACCATTGGCACCCCGTGTACCATAAATAGCTGCTGCCGATGCATCTTTCAAAACGTCAATCGACTCGATGTTTTCAGGAGCTACGGTAGTCAGCGAGCCTTCAATACCATCCACAAGTACCAGCGGCGAAACACTGCCTTTAATGGTTGTGATACCACGCAGCATGATGCTGGAAGTGGCATTCGGGTCGCCTGATGATTTGGTGATGCTTAACCCGGCAATTTTACCTTTTACCAGTTCAGCAGCATCGCCTATTTTCCCCACCGAAAAATCTTCCGATTTTACACTGGCCACTGCACTTGTTACATCACCCTTGCGTTGTGTGCCATAACCAATGGCCACCACTTCGTTAATACCGATTGCTTCCACAGTAAGCGTCACATTCAGTACACTCTGGTTGTTTACGCTGATTTCCTGGGTTTTGTACCCGATGTAAGAGAACCTGAGCACTTCGCCGGAATTTACCTCGATTGTATATTTGCCATCAAGGTTGGTTGCGGTCCCCTGGGTTGTACCCGAAACCATTACCGTTACTCCCGGAATTGATTTGCCTGTTTCATCGTAAACTGTTCCGGTAATTTGCCTTTTCTGGGCAAACATCGATAGCGGAGCAATTAACAGAAACAAAAAATACCATAACAATTGTGTTTTTTTTGATAGAATAGATTTCATTTCACATTGTTTTACTTGGATTAATTTTATACCGGCTTTCTGCGTTGAAACAGCCATCCGGCCTGGTTGATTGTTATTAATTATTTAATTGATTACAGAATTCAACCCGGATTGATTGTATCACCGGGCAGTTGATTTTTACGGCAGATTAGATTGGCAGCAGGATTTTTACTTCATAAGCATTCATTTTGATTAGTACGCTGTTTTAATTCCAAACGATTACTGATTGATTAAAATTCAGTGAAATATCGTTTTGCCAAGTAAGCTGGAATTGTTTGTTCTGACCATCACAGATGTTCAGAAAAGTAGTACAAACGTCAAATTAACACTTTTGTAAAATACTGATAATCTTATTTTTCGAAGTATTGGGAAGGAGTGGTGCCAAAAAACTCCTTAAACCGCCGGGTAAAGTAGTTGGGACTTGTGAACCCCGTGCGATAGGCGGCTTCTGAAATATTGCAGGTTCCGTCGGCGATTAATTTTACGGCCTCGCGCAACCTGATTGACCGGATAAATTCGGTGGCCGAACAGCCGGTGAGGTTTTTCAGTTTCAGGTGAAGCAGTGTTCGGCTGATGCCAATTTCGTGTATAATAAAAGTAACATCGAGGTCGGGTTTGTCGATGTTTTGCCTGATGAGTTTTGTAATCCTGTCAATCAGTTCGCGGTCCGATTCGTTCGTGGCGGCTTCGGTTGGCAACATATTTATATCAGACCTGAATCGTTCGATGAGGTTCTTCCTGGTGGTAAGGATATTGTCAATCATCTTGCTCAGAATGTGGGGGAAAAAGGGTTTTTCGATATAATAATCGGCGCCGGTTTTCAACCCTTCATATTCATTCTCCTCGCCACTTTTGGCTGTAAGCAGAATAATGGGAATATGTGAAGTTCTGATATCATTTTTCAGTTTGCGGCACAAATCAAAGCCGTTAATGCCCGGCATCATCACATCGCTGATGATCAGGTCGGGGATTTGATTTTCAGTCTTTTTCAGTCCTTCCCCGCCATTGGTTGCAGTAACCACCTCGAAACTGTCTTTCAGCATTTCGGAGATAAACCCCAGCAACTCAACATTATCATCAATAACAAGCACCAAAGGATTTTTCCCCGAGGTAAACGGGGTATCTTTTACAATTCCGGCCATTTCATCATCCGCGGTCGTGTATAGTTCGGGCATGAATTGTGTTTGGCCCGGTACAATTTCATGCACTTTGTAATTGTTTTCCGAAACAGGGATTGTTACCCTGAAAACCGAGCCTTTCCCTAAAGTGCTTTCCACCTCAATAGTTCCGCGGTGCAGTTTTACAAGGCTGTTTACAAATGCCAGCCCGATTCCGGAGCCATTTTGATTTATAACGCCAAGCTCTTCCTTGTAAAACATTTCAAAAATCTTGTCCTTTTTTTCGGGTTCAATCCCAATTCCGGTATCCGAAACCTCAATAAAAAGTACCTGGTTTTCAGCATTTCTTTCTTCCGTAAGATGAACTTTGACATTCACTTTGCCACCTTTATCCGTGAATTTTAATGCATTCGAGATCAGGTTTATCATGATGTTTTCGAGTTTCATCCCGTCAACCCAGATATCCCTGTCGAGATTTTCGGTATTGAATTTCAGGCGGATATTTTTTGCTTTTGCCGAACCTTCGCACGATTCGCGAATGTTGTCAACCAGTTTTACAATGTTTTGGCGGCTCACCCGCAGTGTTTCCTTTCCACTTTCAATTTTCCTGAATTCGAGTAGTTGGTTGATGAGGGCCAGCAAGCGGTGTGCATTATTTTTGATGCCTTTCATCTTTTTCATCAAACCGGGGGTGAGTTGTTCCTCTTCCAGAATTTTTGTGAGCGGCCCGATAATGAGCGTGAGCGGCGTGCGCAACTCATGCGAAACATTGGTGAAAAATTCAAGCTTGAAATTGTTGATTTCAGTTACATACTCTTTTTCACGCCGCTCCATTTCGGCCAGTGCCTTTGATTTCTGAATGCGGGTGGCCACGCTATAAAACCCGATCAGGCTCAGAAGAATGAGGATAGCATAAACCAAAAAACCCCAGTTCGACAGCCAGAATGGTGGCTCAATAATAATTCTGAGTGAATTGGTGGCACCGGGCCACGCCGAAATATTTGTCGATGCTTTTACATAAAACGTATATTCACCCGGGCTCAGGTTGGTGTAGGTGGCAAAATCGCGGTTACCCGTGTAGTTCCAGTCTTCTTCGAAACCTTCGAGATAGTAAGCATACTGGCATTTTCCGCCACTTTGAAAACTGAGTCCGGAAAACTCGATGGTAAAAACATTTTGTTTGTGTTTGAGTTTCACAACCGGGTTTTCATTGAGTGATTTTGTCAGCACACTGCCGGCTCCCGGCACAACCGGCTGGTTAAACAATTGCATGCCCCTGAAAACCACATTGAGTGCTTTGTCTTTGCGCTTGCGGTTATTCTGGTTAAATGAGATCATTCCGTTGTTGCCGCCGAAATAAATATTTCCCTGTGAATCTTTGTACGAAGCCCTGAAATTGAATTGTTCAAAAGGCAATTCCGATTCGCGGTTAAAAAGTAATATTTCTTTCGTTTCGGGATTAAAATTTACAATTCCCTTGTTCCCGGTCACCCAGAAAGTGCCATCGTCGGCCTGCTCCATGCTGAAAATCCAGGAAAAGGGAAACCCTGTTTTTTCGCAAAACTGCATTTTTTCACCGGTAGCAGGATCATAACAGCATAATCCCTGCAAACAATCGCCCACCCAGACCCGGTTTTTTGTATCGGTGGTTACAAAGTTGATGTGTTTCAGAAATGCAAATTCTTCTATGTGTTTGATTTTTTTAGTCGATTTGTTGTAGGAAAAAACACCGGCTGTACATGAAAACCAAAGCAGGTTCCCATCATCGTGAACACATTCCACCTGCACCCCGGTAAAGGTTTCAGGCTGAAAAAGCGTTATTTTCTTTGAATTGATATTGTAAACCGAAACGCCCGAAGTTGTGGTCATAAAAATTGAATCGCCCGAACGGACAAGTTTATATACGTTGTTGGCCGGCAGGTTGGGTTCGTTTTGCTGGTTGATGTAACTAAAACGCCCCGTTGAAATATCGAGAATATTGATGCCGCCGGTGTAGGTGCCAATCCAGAGTTTATTATCAGTTTCGAAAAGCAGGCAATGCACATTGTTAAATGAAAGGCCACCCGGCGAACTTTCATACCGGGTTATTTTCCCTGTATTTTTATTTATCTGGTTTACACCCATGTCTTCCATTCCAATCCAGATGTTGCCTTTGCTGTCCTCCGTAATGGTACTGACCGCATTTCCCCCGATATGATAGTCACCGGTGCCTGCCTGCCAAACCCTGAAAAACTCTTCTTCGCTGTTCCAGAAATTGATTCCGCCAAAGTAAGTTCCCAGCCACATGTTACCGTCCCTGTCGCAAAAAATATCATAGATGGGATTCGTGTTCAGTCCATCGGTATTGTGGATATCGTATTGATAATAATCAAAAGTTTCGGTGTAGGGCGACCAGATGCAAAGCCCGTTTTCGGTTCCGATCCACACCCTGCCTGAGTTGTCTTCGGCAACCGAATGTACCATGTTGTGTAAAAGATATTGCACGCCGGTTTTATGGGCCGAAAAGTAAACCCGGTTGCCATTATTCAGGTTTACCTTATACAATCCGTTTTCGGTGGTCCCCAGCCACACATTGTTATTTTGGTCGGCATAAAAAATGGTGATTTCTGTACCGGCAATTCCGTCAGGAAGTTCGAAGGTGCGTTGCATTTTGTTTTCCAGGTCGATGACCAACAATTGATTGCTGTTGGTCAATGCCACAAGCTTGCCATTTTTCTCCCTGATATTGATAATTTTCAATGCACGTTCACTTTCAATGAAATCAAAAACCTCAGAAAAAGGGAAAATCTCCTCCGAACCGTTTTTCAACAAACGGACTTCATTGCCGCCAATTAACCAGATGCCCGATGCTGAATATTGGAGGTCGGTTATTCTGCCAGCCCCATTCAGCAACCGGTGGTTTCTGAAACACTCCGCTTCATAATCGAAATAATAATAAACACTGTCGGTGGTTACAGTTATCAGGATTGAATCGTTAAAGCTGAAAATGTTCGTGCTCCACAAATCAATGGGTACACCGTTGTCGTCAACGGCTTTAAAAGTTTTGAAATATTGTCCGTCGAAGCGGCAGATTGAACTTCGTGCAGCCGCCCAGATAAAACCATATTTGTCCTGACTGAGACTTCTGACGTAGGATGACGGTAGTCCATCATCGTTGGTAAAATGAAGGAATTTCAGTTCACCGTTTTTTGAAAAGACAGAAACCGAACAGAAAGTTAACAGGATAAAAAGCAAAAGTTTTATGCTGAAATTCATGCTTTCCGGCTTCAATCGTTTTGTTAATCTGCTGGTTGCCGATTATTTTTCATAAACCCACAATTTCCATTCGGGGTTTTCACGCATTCTTCTGTTTAATTCGTTATATGCCTCTGTTTCTGTATTGAAGGAGGCGATACCAACAAGGAAAATTTTGCCTTTCTGTCCCAGAAGTTTCCCATCGATTCCTTTACTTTTTAACTGGTCGATAAACTTCAGTGCATTTTCTTCGCTTTTGAACCCACCCCCAACCAGGTGATATTGTATTGCCGGAACAACCGCCGGCGGTTGCGAAATACCGGAAGAACCGGCAGGCTGAACAGTGTCGGTTTTTGGCGTTTCGGGCAGTACCTGTTCTTTTTTTATTTCCTGTGATAAACGGTTGTTATTTTCGGGTACCTGTTTTTTCCCCGCGAAAAAGAAATACAATACAGCGCCAACAATTGTCACTGCCACCAAAATCCACAACCAAACAAAATTCTTCTTTTTCTTAGGTTCAGCAATAACTTCCGGATGGTCTTCATAATCAGCTTTTTTAAACTTCAGCAAATCAATTGGCTCAGGTTGTAAGTTCTCTACTTGTGGAATTTCATTTACAATTTGATCTGGTTCAGAAGATTCTGTTTCCGGATTTTCTTCAGTTGTCTGTTCTTCCGGCACCGGCTCTTGAATAGGGGTTATTTCTTCGGGCGTTTCAACCACATCTTCGAGCGAAACTGGCTCGTAACCAGCTTGTGCAATCGGCTTTTCTGCCTGATAGTGTGTGAATTGAATAATGCCGTTTTCATCGTATGAAAACTCACCTAAATCGCCAAAAACAACCTTTTCCCCTTTGTCGAGCTGCAAAATGATTTTGGCTGTTGCCCGTTCAATCCGTTTAAAAGCATCGTTATAACTAATCTTTTTAGCCCTGGCTATCTGCATGGCCAGCAGATTGTCGTCATTCTTTACCTGGGGAAAAAATTTCAGTTCTTTCCCCGGGGGAATAATTTCATTTTCTTTGATTACCGCGGGTTTATAAACCGAGATAAATGCACCGAATCCCGGAATAATCACCGTGTCATTGTCTGAAAGTAAAGCTGTTATGTAACTTGTCAGGTCCACGTTATTTATATTTTAACTGGTTGTAAAGGTAGAAAAACATCGTTTTATGTGCCATATCAGCAGTAAGAAGTTGGCAAATTTATCCTGAACCAGACTATTTTCTGGTGCAGCACGTTTAAATTATTTATTTTTACAACTTCAAAAAAAAAAATCAGAAAAATGGCAGATTTGATCATGGTTACAGGGGGTACCGGTTATATCGGTTCTCATACAGTTGTTGAATTACAACAATCGGGTTTTGAGGTGGTGATTGTGGATGATCTTTCCAACTCAGGAATAGAAGTACTTGATAATATTGAGAAAATTACCGGAACCAGGCCTTTGTTTGAACAATTTGACCTGGCAGACCGCGATAAGACTGCTGATTTTTTTGCACGTAATAAAGGAATAAAAGCAATTATACATTTTGCTGCCTACAAAGCAGTGGGCGAATCGGTACAAAAACCGCTTGCCTATTATCGAAACAACCTTGTTTCGTTGATAAACCTGCTGGATAACCAAATTAAATACAAGATTGAAAATATTGTTTTTTCATCGTCGTGCACGGTTTACGGCCAGCCCGATGTTTTGCCTGTGACTGAACAAACTCCCCGGAAAGATGCGGAGTCGCCGTATGGAAATACAAAACGCATCTGCGAAGATATTTTACACGATACGATTGCGGCTAACCAGCAATTAAAAGGCATTTCGCTCCGGTATTTTAACCCGGTGGGTGCGCATCCTTCAGCATTAATTGGTGAACTGCCGCTGGGCGTGCCACAAAACCTGGTGCCATTTATCACGCAAACAGCAGCCGGTTTGCGTGACGAACTGAAAGTTTTTGGCAACGATTATAATACGCCCGATGGTTCTGCCATCCGCGATTATATTCATGTAGTGGATCTGGCTAAAGCTCATGTAATTGCTATTGAAAGACTCCTGAAAGCGAAAAACAAAACAAATTATGAAGTGTTTAACCTGGGAACCGGTACCGGGCTTTCGGTACTCGAAATTGTCAAGGGTTTTGAACGGGCAACCGGTGTAAAACTTAATTACCGTATTGTGGAAAGAAGAGCCGGTGACATTGAAAAAATATGGGCCGATACAACTTATGCCAACAACGAACTGGGCTGGAAAGCCGAGAAAGGACTCGACGAAACATTGCTTTCGGCATGGAACTGGGAGAAAAAAGTTAGAGGAATTAAATAAGCAATATAAATGAAAACCATCCTGATTACCGGCGGTGCCGGATTTATCGGGTCGCACGTGGTGCGGCTGTTTGTGAACAAATATCCTGAGTATAAAATTGTTAACCTCGACAAGCTGACGTATGCCGGGAATCTTGCCAATTTGAAAGACGTGGAAGACAAACCCAATTACGAATTTGTAAAAGGCGATATTGTTGACAGTGAGTTTATTCAGAAATTGTTTGCCGAAAAACAATTCGACGGGGTGATCCACCTGGCTGCTGAATCGCATGTTGACCGCTCAATTTCGAACCCGACCGAGTTTGTTTTTACAAACGTTATCGGGACCGTGAACCTGTTAAATGCTGCCAAAACCATCTGGAAAGATCATTTCGAAGGAAAAAAATTCTACCACATTTCAACCGATGAGGTTTATGGTTCGCTGGGCGAAGAAGGAATGTTTACCGAAGAAACCCGTTACGACCCGCACAGCCCGTACTCGGCGTCAAAAGCGAGTTCCGATCATTTTGTACGTGCTTATCTCGATACTTTTGGCGTGCCAACAGTTATTTCTAACTGCTCCAATAATTATGGTTCTTACCAGTTTCCCGAGAAGCTGATCCCGCTTTTTATCCACAACATAAAAAACAACAAGCCGCTGCCCGTTTATGGCAAAGGCGAAAATGTGCGCGACTGGCTCTGGGTGGTTGATCATGCACGTGCAATCGATGTGATTTTTCACCAGGGAAAAGTGGGCGAAACTTACAATATTGGTGGTTTTAACGAGTGGACAAATATCGCGCTTATTAAACTGATGTGCCGGAAAATGGACGAGAAACTGGGCCGCCCGGCAGGAGAATCGGAAAAACTGATAACCTATGTGAAAGACCGCGCCGGTCACGACTTGCGTTATGCCATCGATGCCACCAAAATAAAACGCGAATTAGGCTGGGAGCCATCGCTGCAATTTGAAGAAGGCATTGAAAAAACGATCGACTGGTACCTCGAAAATGAAGAGTGGCTTGAAAATGTAATCTCCGGTGATTACCAGAAATACTACGAACAACAGTATGTAAAAAGGTAAATGAATTGAGGCCCCAAAAATTCCATACAAATTGGATAACCTGGTATTGAATCGCGTTCTTGATATATAAATCAATGTCGTTTAGTTAAAATAATGGAGGGCATTCAAGTGTAAATGGATGGCTTCGCTTCGCTGCCAATGACAGATTTTTTTGTCATTTCGGCAAAGGAGAAATCTGCCTGTTTGAAGAGATTTAGCTCCGCTGATTTTCAATTCTCCTCGCACACTCGTCGAAATGACAGCATTGATGAGGCTTACTGTCATTACGATGGAGCCCTGAAGTTTCGGGGGACTGAAGCAATCTGTTTTAGAATTGAGGCGTTAACTAAACAACATTGACTAATAATTTGTAATTAATTACAATGTAATCGGCAAAAAAGGAGTAAAGTGTTTTGTGAAAAATGAAAATGAGAGATAGCACGATTAGGTATTTACGCGATATGGGCTTTACCTTATTTCTCTAAAACTCAAAAAACCCCTTATCAAAATTCACAAGGAAAAGCTTTTGGGTAGGCCGCGTAAACGCTGTGTACAGCCAGCGATAAAACTCGGTGTCGAGCATGTCGTTGGTAAGGTAGCCGTGGTCGACGTAAACTGCTTTCCATTGTCCGCCCTGTGCTTTGTGACAGGTAAGCGCGTAGGCATATTTCACCTGAAGCGCATTAAAATAAGGGTTCTCGCGCACCTTTTTCCATCGCTCCTTTTTGTTCCTGATTTCTGCATAATCTTCCGAAACCGATTCAAAAAGCTGTCGGTTTTGTTCATAAGAGAATGAAGCTGATTCGATGGAAAGCGTATCAAGAAATATTTTGCAGGTGATTTCAATATTTTCGTAATCAATAAACCGCAAATCAACATTTGCAAACCTGAACCCATAAAGGTTTTCGTATTTCCCGATGCTCACCACCTCCGCAATGTCGCCGTTGGCAATAAATTCGAAACCCGGTTGTTCCTGTCCCCAGAAATAGTTGTTTTTCACCACCATCAGCAGGTCGCCACGTTCAATTTCGTTCTCTTTGTAAAGAATCGAACCCCGGATTCCTTTGTTGAACAGGTTTGCCCGCTTGTTAGAGCGGGTCACCACAATGGTGTCGAATAATCCGTATTTTTCATAACTTGTTGAGACACTTTCAATCAGTTCGGCTCCTGAAATGCGTTCAATATCACGGAATCCGGCTACCTCAACCGGGAAAAAACCGGGCTCTTGATCCTCTGCCACCCTTGACCGCAACCGTGTTGCATTCATGAGAATTCCCGAACCCTGGGCTTGGCGAACCACATCGGTGAGATCAGCCATTTTTACCGAAAAACCATATTCTTCCAACGATGTTTTATCTAACGCAGGACTGATATTCAGCCCTACCGGCGGAAGCTGGGCCGTGTCGCCCACCAACACCAACCTGCAGTTATCGCCCGAGTAAATATATTCGAGCAGGTCGTCTAATAAACGACCGCTGCCAAAAACCGAGTTTTCAGCGGTCTCATTCGAAATCATCGACGCTTCATCAACAATAAACCAGGTGTTTTTGTGCAGGTTTTTATCCAGTTCGAATCGCCCCATCCCATCGGTTGAAGAACGTTGCCGGTATATTTTCTTGTGTATGGTGTAAGCCGGATTCCCGGTGTAACCTGACAGCACTTTTGCCGCCCTCCCTGTGGGGGCCAGAAGTATGGGTTTTATCTTCAGTGTTTCGAGCGTTTTTACCAGCGAAATCAGTACCGAGGTTTTGCCGGTGCCGGCATAACCTTTTATCAGCAGAATTTCGTCGGGATGGTTTAAAAATACAGCAGAAGCGACCATTTCAAGCAACTCAGACTGACCCGGAGTTGGCTTAAATGGCAGGTTTTGCAACAAAAGCGACAGTAAATGATTTTTAATCATCGGTGCTTAAAATAACTTAGTGCAAAGGAAAGTAATTTATATTTTTTTATAAATTTGCAGGCAATCAAAAAAAATCGAACTATTAAAATTATACAAATGAAAACCGTACTGCAAATCTTACTTTCAATAGTAGCCATTGTACTCGCATTTTTTATTTACAAGAGTATTCAGCGTCCGATCGAATTTGAAAAAGCAAAAAAAGTTCGTTACGATGCCACTATTGAAAGGCTGAAAGATATCAGAAAAGCAGAACTTGCCTATAAAAGTGTTTACGGGAAATTTACCGGCAGTTGGGATACATTAATCAACTTTCTTGAAAATGAATCAGTGATCAGTGTGCGCAAAATCGGTGAGTTGACCGACAGTATGCTGGAAGCTGGTCTTACTGAAAAGAAAGCCATCCAATTGGGGCTTATTATCAGTGACAGTATCAGGGTGAATGCCAAAGAAGCAACTTTTGGTAAAGACTTTGATGCCAAAAGCCTGAAATACATCCCGATTCCGGGGGAACCTGCTGAATTTACGCTGGGTGCAACCACCATCATCACTGGTTCCGGAATTGGCGTTCCGGTTTTTGAAGCAAGGGCCCACAACAATGTAATCCTGCGCGATCTCGACCGCCAATTGGTGATCAATCTGAACGACCAGCGCCGTACGAACGAAAAATATCCCGGACTGAAAGTAGGTTCGCTTACCGAAACCATTAACAACGCCGGAAACTGGGAGTAATCAGAAAATGTTTGATTTGACAGCAAACAATTTTTTCGAAAACAAAGATTTAAGTCAGTATAAAGTGTCCATCCAGATTAGTCTGGATGGATTTTCTTTTTTAATTACCCACGAAAAAGGGGATGAAATTATTGCGGGGAAAAATTTTCCCTTGAAAATTAATTCATCCGCTGTAATTGCCCACCATTTTTACGAGTGGTATTTATCTGAACCATTTCTGAAACTTCCCTTTCAAAAAGTCAGAGTTTATATTTTTGAAGAATTGTTTACACTGGTCCCGGCCGGGGCTGATGAAAATATGGCGGAACAAATTAACCGCATTCTGCTTGGTAAGGAAACTGAAAGAAAGTATTTTTTAAGTAAAACCATGAACGGTGTGAATGTGAATTTCTCCGTTCACAGTGAACTGGTATCACAGGTTGATAAAGCTTTCAACGAAGTGGAATGGTTTCATCCCGTTGCAGTTTTGCTGAACCATCTTCCTGCAACCGGTAAACCCAATCTCTCGGTGTTGATCAGGACCCAGAATTATTATTTTTTAATAATCAGGCAAAGGACCAAGCTTTTGCTGGCCAACTGTTTTGCGGCCCATCATTCGACCGACCTGGTTTATCAGATAATCAATACTTTCCAGCAATTGAAAGTTTCGAGAAACCTCACGCAACTCATGATTTCAGGAACTTCAGAAATGAACCGGAAAACCACAGAAATACTGGCACCATATTTTACTGATATTTTGGATTTTGCTCCTGAAATAGCAGGATTCAAAGAAGTCAACTCACTGCATTATTACCTGGAAACACTTCAATGAGAATTGTAGGCGGCATATTTAAGGGCAGGACTTTTGACCCGGGTAAAAGATTTCAATCAAGGCCAACGACGGATCTTGCCAAAGAAAGTCTTTTTAATATTCTGGAGAACCGGTACGGGTTTGAAGGGAAATCGGTACTCGATTTGTTTGCGGGAACCGGCAGTATTGGTTACGAATTTATGAGCCGGGGCTGTCGTGAAGCTGTTTTTGTGGAGAAAGATTTTATTCACCAACGTTTTATTAACGAAGTTCTCGTTAAGCTAAAAATTGAAAACGCAAAGGTTTTTAAAGCCGATGTATTTCAGTTTGTAAAAAAATATGGCGGCAATTTTGACTTCATTTTTGCCGACCCACCCTACGATCTGAAGAACTTTACCGAAGTTCCCAACGCAGTTCTGGCTTCGGGATTACTAAAACCGGAAGGCCTTTTTATTCTCGAGCACCCGAAAGAATATGATTTTTCAAGCCATCCCCGTTTCAGGGAAAACCGAAAATATGGAAAAGTAAATTTCAGCTTTTTTGAATAAAAAAATGCCCCGCCTCAACGGTAAGGGCATTTCAATTACAAATCAAAAATAACTACTATTCTGTTTTTCTTTTTATGCTGCAGCCAACAGGCTTTGTTTCAGCTACCGAAACTTTTTTGCCTGAAGCAATTTCGGCAATCGCGTTTTTTACATAGGGTTGTTTTACATCGGCGGCACTTTTGTAATTATCATCAATGGCGCCTTTGTAAACCAGTTCCATCCGGCTGTCGAACAGAAAAGCATGAGGAGTGGTTTGTCCGCCATACGCATTGGCGATGGCACTCTCTTCGTCAAGCACATAACTGAATTTGTACCCTTTTTCGGCTGCGTGTTTTTTCATGGCATCAAAAGAATCGTCACCATCGCGTTTCTGGTGATTCGAGTTCAGCACCACCATTCCCACTTTGTGCTGGTCGGCGAAGCTTTTCAGTTCGTTGTACCGGCCTTCCCACTGCAGAACAAACGGGCAAGTATTACTGGAAAAAACAACCAGCAGGCCATTTTCCTTTTTTGCATCGGCCAGCGAAATTTCAGCACCCGACACATCATCCATTTTCAGGTCGGTCAATGTTGCCTTACCACCCATTGGCAGTTGCGATGGATTTCCGTTTGCCAACGCAAACGCGGGTAAAATTAAAATCAGAAATAAAAGCAAATTTCTCATAGTTGTCAGTTTTTAAATTAATACCAATTAGTCTTTTATTAACGGATTGCAGTTAAAAAAGGTTCAAATTCAAAAGAAACCCTAAACAAACTGAAATCAGGGTGGTTATAATGCCGGAAAGATGAAATTATGAAACTTGATTCGATACGAAAAGATTACCAATTGGCAGAATTGTCGGAGGAAAAGGTGGAAAAAAATCCATTCAGGCAGTTTGAAAAATGGATGAAAGAGGCGCTGGAAGCCAGAATAAACGAACCCACCGCAATGGGTCTTTCGGTGGTTGCAGAAGATGGTTTTCCCCACTCAAGGATTGTTTTGCTGAAAGATTTCGGCGAAGAAGGATTTACCTTTTTTACCAATTACAATAGTTTGAAAGGAAAGTCCATCACAAATAGTTCAGCAGTTAGCCTGTTGTTTTTCTGGCCCGAACTCGAACGACAGATCAGGGTTGCAGGTTTTGCAGAAAAAACCAGTCCCGAAGTGTCAGACCGCTACTTTTACTCACGTCCGCTGAACAGCCAGGTAGCCGCCAATGTTTCGGAGCAAAGCAGTGTAATCCATTCCCGTGAGAAAATTGACCAGCTTTTTGAAGCCAGGAAAAAGGAACCGGTCACCCGACCTGAAAACTGGGGTGGTTACATCGTCAAACCTGTTCGGTTTGAGTTCTGGCAAGGCCGCGAAAGTCGTCTTCACGACAGGATTTTGTTTGTAAAGAAAGTTGATAATTGGCAGATTTCGAGGCTGGCACCGTAACAATGCATGAATGCTATAATGCTTGAATTTGAGAATGAATAAATCGTAAATGGTAAATCAATGTCGTTTAGTTAAGCAAAGAAGGACATTCAATTGTAAATGGATTGCTTCGCTTCGCTCGCAATGACGATTTTGACTGGAGAAAGAGGTCATGTTTTTTGCGGCGATGCCGCAAAAAACACGACCATCTCCTTCAGAAAGTGCCCGTCATTGCGAAGGAGGAACGACTGAAGCAATCTGTTTAGGACAATGAGGCTCATTAACTAAACGACATTGAATGGTAAATCGTCAATCTTCTTTTAGTTTCTCTTTCAGAACTTCCCGCAGCATCAGGAAATTCTCCTCGAGTCTGATCATATTTTCAGTGAAAAAAGCAAAAACAGCGGGCCAGTGGTTTTGCCGGTGAAAATCGACACCATCCAGCCGGGTAAAAATGCGGCATACTTCCTGGCGGTTGTCGTCGCGCTGGTGGTAAAATTCCCAGTGTAAACCGTTTTCAAAACCTTCCTCCAGCACTACTTTGTAGCGTTCCAGTATTTCAAAAGTTTTCAGCCTGCGGGCTTCGTTTTTGTGTTGCAGTTCAATCATCACCATCGCGCAATTGCGGTCGAATTCAAACCTGAAAGCCAGTCCGTTCACTCCCGTGTTATTCAATAGCCAACGTTTTCTGCGCAACGCAGGATCAGGATGATTTTGGCTGAATTCCCTGAAATCTGCCCAGAATTTTAGCTGCAGCTCTTTTAATTCTTCTTTTGTGTACACCGTTTTGAGAATGTTTAGTTCGGCAAGAAAATCAATTTTATTTACATTTGAGAAGTTTTGAAATATCTTCCTGCTAAAAATTGATAAATGCGAAAAGCTGTTGTTTGTATCTTATTTCTGCTTCAGTTTGTCTTTGTACGCGCTCAGCTTGTTCAGGTTGAATACAATTACAACAATGTGGGAGATTGTATTTTCGGGGCCCACAATCAGGCAAAAACACCGCTTTACCTGCATATGTGGTTCACAAATCTTGAATACACAAGTTTCAGGGAAGAGCTTCCTTATATAAAGAGGCTGGACCCCGGATACAATTCGCTTTTTACCCTGGCAAGGGAATCAGAGGAAAGTGCTCCGCAGTTTATCTTTGAAATAAAGACATTTCGTTCCGATCCGACACCCAATGTAAATCCCGATTTTCCGTATCTCGTCCCATTTGCACCCGGAACTGAAATAAAACCGGTTGATGTAAACAGTATTGCCGGTTTCTGGGGACCTGAAGAACCCAAAGGTTGGAAAGCCACTGGTTTTTCAGCCAGGCCCGGGATGCCGGTTTTTGCAGCCCGGCAGGGACAGGTTGTTGAGATTACAGGTGCCAGCCGTGCCGGAAATTCACAAAACTGGTACAATACACTCACAAATGCCATTACACTATTGCAACCCGACGGAACACTGATTATTTACAAGAATGTGGTTGATAAAAGCAACCAATTAAAACTGAACCAGAAAATTCAGGCAGGTGAATTTTTAGGGGAGGTGACTGCCGGAGCCCATGAACTGGTGCTTGTTATATATCATGATTCGCTTTCTTCAACCAGCCTGCAGTTTATTATCCCAACATTTCTGACAGAACCGGGGAAGACAGAAATTGTAAATTCGGCGCAAACGATTAAAGTGGTCCATCCTGATGAAGTCCGCGGACTGGAAATGACTAAAAAAGAACAGCGTCAGTACCTGAAAAAATAATTCGACTCACTTTTCTTTCCAGGCTGAAATTCCTTTGAAGGCATTGCCCTGTTTGTCGAACAGACTTCTGCCCAAATAAAAAATCTTTGATTCCGGAATATCCACGGTTTCGGGTTCCCAATAGAAAATTGTTTTTACCCGGGGATATTTTTTAATTCGTGTGGCCAGTTCAACCAGGAAATCGTTTTGCCCCTGTTCGGTTGGCGGAAATGGCTGCACGTCCAGTGTCCATTTATCGGGTGCGGGGTACCAGTTGTTGGCATAATAAGCCGTTTCCACCACCGAGATTTCTTTATCGAATTTCGACGACAACATTTGAAGGTTGCTTTCCAATTGGTCGAAAGTGCCATGCCACCAGGGATAATAACTCAGCCCGATAACATCGAAACTGACACCGTATTCAATCAACTTTTTATAGAAATTTTCCGATTCGGTTTTGTTGCCACCCGTGGCAGCGTGAACCATAATTTTTATCTGTGAACCATTCGTGGCATCCTTTACTCCCTGGATGCCAGCTTTTACAAGGTCTGTCAGGCCTTTCCAGTTGGTTACCCCCGTATCGGTATAAAGTTTTCCATAAGGCCAGAGCATGCCGTTGTTGATTTCGTTGCCCACCTGCACCATTTCGGGCAAAACGCCCGCTTTTCCCATCGAGTTCAGTACCTGGGTTGTATATTTTTTAACGCTGTCGGCTAACGTGTTAAAAGGCAGGTTTTCCCAGGCTGACGGTGTAAATTGTTTCCCCGGATCGGCCCATGTATCGGAATAATGAAAATCGAGCAGAATTTTATAGCCCAGTTGTTTTGCTTCCTTTGCCAGTTCGATGGTGTAGGGAAGCGAGTTACAAACCGGTCCTTCGTTATTGGGGGTGTGAAATATTCTCAGCCTGATC
>JAJUGS010000021.1 GCA_029265875.1 Prolixibacteraceae bacterium | reverse complement strand
TTCCAGCTCAAGCATTTCCTTTTCATCGGCCTGCTCAAACCACTCTTTTATTTTATTTCGTGCATTTTCCTTAACAGCCGGTGTAATGGCCGAAGAAACCTGTTTCAGCGCAAAAAGCAGAACGCCCAGATCATCGGTAAAACCTATTATTGGCAAAAAATCAGCCACTGCATCGGTGGGCAGAATAAAATATCCCAGTGCCGCTGCAATATAGAGTTTTGTTTTCAGCCCCACGCTGCTGTCTTTCATGGCATAATACAACAGCAAAACAGCATAAACTACTTTTACTCCAGCCGCTTTTGCATAGTTTTTCAGCTTCTCCCAAAACGATTCGTCGGAATAATATTTTGCGTATTCGTCGTTCATTTACAGCGCAGCATTCATATAATCGGGCTGAAATCCTGCATAATTCTGAACAATCAGGTCCAGGATACGGTTGACTTCGGAAGCTGTTTCAGCCCTGAGCAGTTCAATTTTCAACTCCCTGAAACTGGGCAACCCCGGAAAATATTTGGCAAAATGACGGCGCAGCATCAGAATCCCGGCGCGTTCATCATCTTTCCATTCAAGGTTCATTTCGAGTTGTTCTTTGATCACGTCAACCACCTGTTCCACGGTTGGTGCCGGTAAAAGTTCACCGGTTTCGAGATAATGTTTCACTTCGTTGAAAAGCCACGGGCGGCCAATGGCGCCACGGCCAATCATCAGTGCATCAACGCCTGTTTCGTCCAACAGTTTTTTGGCTTTGGCAGCACTGTTGATATCGCCGTTCCCGATAATGGGGATCTGTATTTTCGGATTGTTTTTCACCTCGCCAATCAAAGTCCAGTCGGCTTTTCCGGTGTACAACTGTTCGCGGGTGCGGCCATGAATGGCAAGTGCAGCCACTCCGGCATCCTGTAAACGCAGTGCTGCTTCCACGATAGGTTTATCCGATTCTGTCCATCCCAGCCGGGTTTTGGCGGTTACCGGAAGTTTTACCGCTTTTACAACCGCAGCCGCCATTTCCTGCATCGCGGGCAGGTCTTTCAGAAAAGCAGCACCGGCACCGTGCCGGATGATTTTTTTCATCGGGCAGCCAAAATTGATGTCGATAAAATCGGGGTTTACCTCTTCGGCAACCTGCGCTGCCCGCACCATTGAATCGACATTGTGACCGTAAATCTGGATGGCAACCGGGCGGTCGAAATCAAAAAGCTGCATTTTGAGCTTTGTCTTTTTCACATCGCGCACCAGCGCCTCCGAAGAAATAAATTCGGTGTACATCACATCGGCCCCAAACTTTTTGCACATCCAGCGAAACGACTTGTAGGTAACATCTTCCATGGGTGCCAGGAAAAGCGGGGTATTTTTCAATTCAAGTTGTCCGATTCTCAATTTCTCCGGATTTTATAGTTGGAAAACAACAGGTTTTAGCTGAACCAAAGATGTTCGGCCATAATTTTTAAGCCAATGATTGTTAAAATAGCACCACCAATGATCAGCGATTTGTGGCTGAATTTTGCCGGAACGTTTTTACCAAACAACATCCCGAGCATGGAAGCCATAAAAGTGACACTCCCGATTACTGCCACCGGGAAAAGAATGGGCATTTCGAGAAAACCAAAACTCAGCCCCACCACCAGTGCATCGATGCTGGTGGCCACTGAAAGGCCAATGAGCACTTTCGGGTCAAACGGGTTGAATCTCTTCAGGATTCCTTCGGGTTTCACTCCCTCAATAATCATTTTAATGCCAATGGCAGCCAGCAATCCGAATGCAATCCAGTGGTCGAACGAGGCAATCAGGTTGCTGATTTTTGTTCCCAGCAACCATCCGGCAACCGGGAAAATGGCCTGAAAAAACGCCAGCGAAAATGCAATGGGCAGTGCCTGACGGAAACGGATTTCCTGTTTCATTAATCCGCAGGAAACCGATACAGCAAAGGAATCAAAGCTGAGTCCGACGCCAATCAGGAAGAAGGTAATAAATTGAGTGAGTGTCATTCTGCTTTAAAAGCTGCAAAAATAACACTTTCAGCCTGAAAACAATACTGTAATAATAACGACTGAAACTCAACGCTGTTTTGATAAAAAATCGGCAGGCCGTTGTTATAAATATTAACTTGTTTCGTCAATTAAGGTGTATGACAGCTGAAGAGTTTAAAAATAAAGTGATCCCGTTTTCGGTGAAACTCTATCCGATGCTTTTCAGGATACTGAAAAACGAAGAGGAGACGCGTGATGCATTGCAGGACCTGATGCTGAAACTGTGGAACAAACGGGATGAGTTACAGCAATGTACCAATCTTTCGGCTTATGTTATCACAATTGCCCGAAACCACAGTTTCGACCTGCTGAAAAAACAACGGCCAGTTGCTGTTGACGAATCGGGCCTGAAACTTTTAAGGCTGGAAGCAGCCGAACCTGATGCCGAAAAAAGGGAACGGCTGGAACTGGTACACAAAACAATAGAAAACATGCCGGAGAAATACCGCGAAATTATCAGGTTAAGGGATATCGACGGGTTTTCGTTTGACGAGATTAAAGCAATGACCGGGCTTGAAATACCCCATATCCGCGTGATACTTTCGAGGGCAAGGATCAAAGTGAAGGAAGAAATTGAAAAAGTTTACAGTTATGAATCAGGAAGAATTGCTTAAAAAATACTACAACGGAGAAACAGAAGCCGATGAGGAAAAAATCCTCCGCGAAAACATTGCAGAAGAAAATGAAGATTCGGCTGAAAAAGAAATGTTCAGCTATTTCAATACCATGGCAAAGGTGCCTGAAAACCTGGAAAACGATCTTTTTGAAGTGGTTACGGCTACACAAATTAAAAAGAAAACGCAGAAAATGCAGATTTACCGGATTGTTTCTGTTGCAGCGGTTTTTGCAGTAGTTGTGAGCATTTTCCTGGGAATCCGTTCGGCAGAAAACAAAAAAACAGAACGCGAATTTGCCATGATGGAAAAAGCGCTTTTCCAGGTTTCGGAAAGCATTCAACCACAGGAACAGGAAGAAATGATCGTACTTTGGGTGGACGACGAAGTGGAAATTATTATCAATTAAAAATAAAGTCATGAAAAAAATGTATTTAATGCTGCTGGTAGTTGTTTTATCGTTTCCGGCACTTGCACAGCAATACACAACATTGTTTGACCAGTTAACCGACAAATACGCCGATACAGAAGGTTTTAGTGCCAACCTGATTACCCGCGATTTATTCGATTTGTACATTAAAAAACGCAACATCGAAGAAACATCGCCGGTTTTTGATGCACTGAAAAAACTAGACCGTATTATGGTGATTTCACAGAGCAGTTTTTTGGGTAAAACTGTCGGTCAGACTGCTGCTGAAACCACCAAAAACACCGAAAAAGACCAGGTGCATGCTGCAATTCTTGATTTCTACAAAAAAAGTGGTTACACACTTTTGAAAACCGAAAAAAGAATGGGCGAAGACATCAAAGTGTTTATTAAAAAGAACCAGGAAAAAACCAATGCACTGGCGCTTATCACTAATTCATCGTTTTCAGCCAGTCTTGTTGAACTGCAGGGCGATATCGACCTGAAAACAGTGGGAGAACTCAACAAGGCGATGAATCTGAAAGGGCTTGAAAATCTGTACAAAATTGACAGCAACAACCAGTATGGATTTCTTACGGGTACGGCTTACCCGCCTGTAAAAATAGAAGAGTTTGCCGCCCGGCAAGGTGAAATGGCCATAAAATACAGTCAGTTAAGTAAAGAACAGCAGGCAGCTTTTGAAGACCAGGCGCGTGTTTTAGCGGAAAAGCAAATGCAAATGGCCGAAAAATACCGTGAAATGTATGAAAAATATGGCCGCGAACCCATCTTCCTGAGCTATCCGGGCGACACCAACACGGTATATTATATCGACGGGAAAAAGGTAAAAGCAAAAGAAATCAAAGAGTTGGACAAAAGTAAAATCGGAAGTGTTGAAATCGACAAGGCTGAAAAAACGGGCGACAAAACCACCGTTAGGATTAAGACAAAAAAATAGCAACCGCTTCAAAAACGAAAGCCCGGAGCCTTGAAAACTCCGGGTTTTTTGTTCCCGATTGCTGATTGTAACTGATTTTGATAGTATAACTTACAGTAATTCTGCAAGTTGTTTTCTGAATGCCAGGGTATATTTGATCTAAGGTTTGCTGACTCAGTAAAAGCCCTCAAATGCAGTTTCAATGCAATGAATCCGCGTTGAATTCGTTTAATTTGTAACAAATTAAACGGCAGGCTTTGGGAAAAACAGCGGATAAAATACTTTGGATATTTGCTTTTTTGTTAATCGGGATAACCTGGCTGGCAGGTTTGTTGATCGACACAACCGGCGATTCGGGGCTGTACGCGGCCATTGTGCGGCAAATGGTGGAATCGGGCGACTGGTTGAACCTGAAAATCAACGATGCTCCTTATCTTCAGAAACCCCACCTTTTTTTCTGGCTGGCTGGTTTGGGTGTCCAGCTTTTGGCAAATACCAACTTTGCGTTCAAACTCTTTCCGTTTTTGTATGGTTTGCTGGGTATTTATTTCACGTACAGGCTCGGCAGACAGCTTATTGCTGAGGCGGCAGGCAGGTTTGCGGCTTTAGTAATGGCCACTTCACAAATCTTTTTTCTTTATTTTTTCGATATGCACACCGATTTGGTCCTGCAAACCGGCGTTCTGCTGGCACTCTGGCAACTGGCTGCCTGTTTTCAAACCCAAAAAACGCTGAATTTTGCGCTGGCTTTTGTGGGAATCGGGCTGGCAATGCTTTCGAAAGGCCCTATTGGCGCGGTTTTGCCGTTTTTCACCGTGCTGATTTATCTGTTGGCAAAAAGAGATTATCGGCAGCTTTTCCATCCCAAATGGCTGTCGGGAATATTGATTGTTTTGGTTTTGATTGCCCCTTCGCTGCTGCATTTGTACAAAAGTTTCGGGTTGGGCGGGCTGAAGTTTTATTTCATCAGCAATAACATCGGGCGGATTACCGGGGAGTTGGCAGGGTCGAACACTGATTACTTTTTTTACCTGCACACTTTTTTATGGGCCTTCTTGCCCTGGACACCGGTAGTGGTGATTTCGCTGGTGCAATTAGCCCGAACAGGATTAATGGGTTTTAAGAACAAGGAATTTGCCACCGGGTTATTGGGCAGTGTGCTGATTTTATTGCTGGTTCTCAGTATTGCCAAAGGAAAAGCGCCCAACTATTTTCTGATTACGATCCCGGTTTTTGCGGTTTTTGCAGGCGCCTGGCTTGCTGATTTTGCAAAAAGGATGGTTGAAGTGCCAAAAGGTTTTCTGAAATTCTACCTGGGATTCGCCGGACTGTACTGTATGTTTTTTGCCTTTTTGGTTTGGTTTTTGGGTGACAGGTCGCTTGTTTTACCACTGCTAGTGCTGGTTGTTTCAGGGGTGGGTTTGTTTTTCATTTTTAGGTTGAAAAATGACATTTTTATTAAACTGATTCTTTTCATGGTAATCATTTCGGCCGGTTTAAACTTTTTTCTGAATACAAAAGTTTACCCCGAACTGGCGGCGTTTCAGGGAGGACGGCAGGTTTTGGAACGCTTCGAAAAACACAAAAAGGCGGGCGACAAATTGTATAATTTCGACCTCGAAGATTACAACCTGTTTTTTTATGCTACCGAAAAGGTTGAAAACATTGAAACCTGGGACGAATTTTACAAAGTTGCCACAACTCCGGGATCATGGATTTACACACACGAAACAAAAATGAAGGATTTTATGGATTTGAAGATTCAAATGGATACGGTTTACCCAATCAGGCAGCGTGGAATGAACAAAGTAACCCTGAAATTTCTGAATCCGGAAACAAGGGAACAGGCATTGATAACAAATTTCCTGATTGTTACACCTGCAAACAATGGAATTAATGACAGATAAAAGAGATAGTTTTTTCAGTAATTATATCTTTGGCAAAAATTAAGAAAATCACCCTGTTTTGATGGAAAACCAAAAGAAATTATCGATAGTGATACCCGTTTATAACGAGGCAAAAACCATTCACGAAATCCTGAACCGGATCATTGATGTTGATTTAGACTACGGATACGCAAAAGAGATTATTCTTGTAAACGATTGTTCAAAGGACAATTCAGGCGAGGTAATCGACGCCTATATTCAAAATCACCCGCAGGCTGATATGAAACTTTTTCACCAGCCGGTGAACATGGGAAAAGGGGCTGCCCTTCACCGCGGAATTGCCGAGGCCACCGGCGATTGCATCATCATACAGGATGCCGACCTTGAATACGACCCGCGCGAATACAACCATTTGTTAAAACCCATTGCCGAAGGAAATGCCGACGTGGTTTACGGCTCCCGCTTTCTGGGTGGAAACCCGCACCGCATCCTGTTTTTCTGGCACTCCATCGGAAACAAGCTGCTTACCATGGTTTCCAATATGTTCACCAACCTGAACCTCACCGACATGGAAACCTGTTACAAACTGTTCAAAGCCGATGTGATAAAAAACATCAGGTTAAAGGAAAACAGGTTTGGTTTTGAGCCCGAAGTAACCGCCAAAATTGCCCGGATTCCGAAAGTCAGGATTTACGAAGTGGGAATTTCATACTATGGCCGTACCTACGAAGAAGGTAAAAAAATTGGCTGGCGCGATGGGTTCAGGGCTTTTTACTGCATTGTAAAATACAATGTGTTCAGCCGTTGAAAAACGGATCGGAAAACCAATGAAAGAGGGTACAGAAAAGAAACTTGTGGTGGCCGGGTTGGTTATAACCGGCCTTGTTTTGGTATATCTGGCTTTTTTCACCCCGGTTCCCGAAGGCGGCGCCGACAATTATGCGCATTTCAACATCGCCCGATGGGCGTTCCGGTATCCGCACCTTTTTCTCGACCACTGGGGAAAACCGGTTTACACCATTTTGGCAGCTCCATTTGCCCAGTTGGGTTTTGTAGCTGTCAGAATTTTAAATGCTGTTTTGGGTTTGATTACAGGTTGGTTTGTTTGGAAACTTGCCGGCCAACTGAAACTTAAAAATGGCTGGTTTGCGGTGGTGGTGGCGGTTTTCACACCCATTTATTTTGTAATGTTGCCAACCGGCATGACCGAAATTGTTTTCAGCCTGGTGCTGGTTTTATCGGTTTACCTGTTTTTCAGCGAAAAATTGACCGCCTCAGCGATACTTGTTTCATTTTTGTTTCTGGCACGCACCGAAGGACTGGCATTCGAATTGCTTTTTCTGGTGGCACTCCTCATTAAAAAACAATACAAAGCGATTCCATTTCTTGCCACAGGTTTCCTGGTTTTCAGCTTTATCGGGCTGGTTTTTCATTACCACGATTTCTGGTGGTTGTACAACCAGCGGCCTTATTCCACCGGCAACCAGTTTGTATATGGCAAAGGCGAATGGTATTATTTCCTGGTGCGGATCCCTGAATATTCAGGTGTAATCATCACAGTATTGATGGTAGCCGGAACAATCATTCTTCCGGTAAAATGGCTGCAAGAAAAGCTTTCGTTCGCGGGTAGGTATTTTTTGCCCGTTTTATTGATTCTCGGAACTTTCTGGGGTTACTTTTTTATTCACAGCTACCTGTGGTGGAAAGGCGAAACTTCAGCAGGTCTTGTCAGGGTGATGGCGGCAAACGCGCCGTTGGCCGGAATAATCGGGTTGTATGCTGTTGAAGGGGCAGCAAAATATTTTAAAAAGAAAAGAATATTAACTGTTTTGCTTGTTTTGGTTTCGATAACACAGGTTGTTCTGACAGGTGCCTATTACAAAAAACTGGTTGGTTTTGATTTAACGGCTGAAGTATTGCAGCGAACAACCGACTGGCTGAAAGAATCGGGCAGCCTGAAACACAAACTGGTGATGCACAATCCCTATTTTACCTTTTCAACCGGAATCGATGCCTGGGACAACAATGTGGTACAATATGGTTTCAGTAATAACGATAAGCCCGAAGATGGTTTGCCCGACAGTACCCTTTTTATCTGGGATGCCCATTTTTCGGCCAACGAGGGAAGTATGCCTTTCGAAAAAATTGCGGCCAACCCGAATTTTGTGCCGATTCAGTATTTCGAACCCAAAGTGCCATTTAAAGTATTGGGCAACAACGACTACCGGATTGTGGTTTTCAGGAAAATAGCCAATGCCGGGGTGGATAATTTTGAGGTGCTGGAGCAACTGAAAAGATTACAAATCGAAAAAGGAATTTATTTCAGCGAAATATACGACTGTGAACAACCATTTGAAGCAGCATATTTGGAGAAACACCGGATACAGTCGCCTGACGATCCGGCGAACCACCTTTTTGAATTAAACGAAGTTGAATTTGGTCCGGCTTTTCATGTGCCGGTTGAAAAAACCGACAGGAAAAAAGAGAATATTTTCCATGTTTCTGCCGATATTTTGCGAACCGATTCGGTGGGCGTTAACCGTTTGCTGATGGTTTTTTCTGTCGATGCCGGCAGCAAACCCATTCATTATGTAACGGGCGATATTGGCGAACAAACCCCCGAAAAAAATGTTTGGTATAAAATTCATTTCACATTTTATGTTCCCGAAAAACTGGAAGATGGGACAATGCTTAAAACTTATATTTGGAATATCGATAAAAAAGCTGTTTTAATGGATAATTTCAGACTTGAAATATCGAAACAGGCAAAAAATTAGTATGAGCGAAATACTTGGAAACTCAAAATACGGTACCGACACGCTGGAAGTGATTTCAGGGGCAAATCATTTTAACCGCTGGATGTACGAAACCATCAAACCGCATTGCAGCGGCGAAATTCTGGAGATTGGCAGCGGGATTGGCAACATTTCACAATTCTTTATTCACGATGGCGCAACCATTTCGCTGAGCGACATCGAAAGCAGTTATTTCCCGCGGCTGAAGGAGAACTTTGGAAAATACCCGAATCTGCAGGCAATTTACCGGCTCGATTTTTCGGATAAAAAACTGGAAGAAAACCACCCTGAACTTCTCGGGAAATTTGATACCATTTTTGCACTGAACGTGGTGGAACATATTCCCGACCATGTGCAGGCCATGAAAAATGCCATGAAAATGCTGAAACCCGGCGGAAAAGTGGTGATTCTGGTCCCCGCTTATCAATGGCTCTACAATGGTTTCGACGAGCAACTCGACCACCAGCGACGGTACACACCCCAATCGCTGCGTGTATTACTCGAAGATGCTGGTTTTAAAGTGGTTCACCGCCAGTTTTTTAATTTTATCGCCATCCTCGGCTGGTTTGTTTCGGGAACACTTCTTCGTAAACGAATCATTCCGGGCGGACAAATGCGTTTTTACGATGCCATGGTCCCGGTGTGGAAAATCCTCGACTTTTTTATGCGGCGACTGGCGGGTGTTTCGGTAATTCAGGTTGGATTAAAAGAATAAAAATAAAATCAGGTTATCAATACTTTTACTCAAAATTTGTTTCCTGAAAAAGAAACATTTACATTTGTCTCTGCATAGAAAACATGGTTGATCGGTTCAAAATTAAATTGTTGGAGGAGGTTGTTCAGTTTCTTGATAAACTGGATGAAAAATCAAGAGACAAGATTATTTACAATCTTACAAAATCCAGATTTTCAACCGACATGGAATTATTTAAAAAACTCAAAGGGGAGATTTGGGAGTTCCGGACATTATATAACAAATCTCACTTTCGGTTATTGGCTTTTTGGGATAGGAATGCTGAAATTCAAACCATTGTTGTTGCAACGCACGGATTTGTGAAAAAGCGCGATAAAGTTCCGCAAAGTGAAATTGATAAAGCGGAACAGATTCGGAAACAATATTTTGAAAATAAAAAACAGGAGAAATGAGCGACAAGGAATTAAAATCTTATTCTTTAGACGAAATCACGGATAAGTATATCGGAAAAGTTGGCACACCAAAACGGGATGCCTTCGAAAATGAACTCCGGCTTGATTTGCTTGGTGAAGCAATTAAAAAAGCCAGAAAAGAGCGAAAACTTACACAGGAACAACTTGGAGAATTGGTAGGCGTTAAAAAAGCACAGATTTCAAAAATCGAAAACAGCCTCACCGATGCAAGGTTTGAAACGATATTAAAGGTTTTCAAAGCATTAAATGCCAAGGTTAATTTTAATGTTGAATTACTGAATCAGACAGTTAAAATTGCTTAAACAAAAATTACAGGAAAACACAAAAATTAAATTATCTGACTTTCACGCGAAGTGAGGATAGAAATCTGAAAATGAACTTTTACTAACGCCGGATGATAAAACTAAACATATCCAAAACTGCCATTGCACTGCTCATATTTATTTGTGCCTGGTATGGCAAAAACCTCGATACATGGGGGAAAAACAAGGTGATTCAGAACGATGTAATCATTTATTACGCGTACCTCCCCGCAACCTTTATTTTTCACGACCTCAATTTCGATTTTACCAAAAACCTGCCTGCTGATTTCGAAGGACAAATCTGGCTGCAAACCACACCCATCGGCAAACCTATTTTGCGAATGACGATGGGAATGGCCATTCTCTGGATCCCGTTTTTCTTAGTGGCACACGGTGCCGCGCATTTGCTGGGTGTTTCAACACTCGGGTACTCGTGGCCTTACAGTTTGTCGATTTTTATGGCCACACTTTTTTACCTGTTTGTGGGCTTGTTTTACCTGCGGAAAATATTGCTCCGGTATGTTTCTGAAGTAACCACTGCTGTCACGCTGATTTTGGTGGTTCTTGCCACCAACCTCATGTATTACGTGGTTGCCGAACCCGGAATGACCCATGTTTACAACTTTGCCCTCATTTCAGCGTTTATCAATTTCTCCCTGAAATGGGTTGAGGTTCTTTTTCCCTCTCCCGCGGAGAGGGCCGGGGAGAGGCTTCGATATTCAATTATCCTCGGTTTGCTGGCCGGACTGATTGTTTTAATCCGCCCGGTGAATATCCTGGTGGGATTGTTCCCGGCACTCATCGGAATAACCTCGGCAAAACAATTGGGCGAACGCATTACCGGTAACTGGGAAATGATACTGGTGGCAGCCGGTGCAGCATTTCTTGTGCTTGTTCCACAGATGATTTACTGGAAAGCGCAGTCGGGTCAATTCCTGTTTAACTCTTACATGGACCAGGGGAAGTTCTACTTTTTCCAGCCACAGGTAATCAACGGGTTGTTCAGTTTCCGCAAAGGCTGGTTGATTTACACACCGGTGATGATTTTTGGTCTGGCTGGTTTTTTCTGGCTCCGGAAACGCTCACCGGAACTGTTTTTGCCGGCGCTGGTTTTTGTGGTGCTCAACATTTATGTGGTTTACAGCTGGTGGTGCTGGTGGTACGGCGGTTGTTACGGATCGCGCCCCATGATTGATATGTACGGAATTATGGCGCTCCCGCTGGCTGCATTCCTCGAAAAAATATGGACTGGCAAAAACTGGCTGAAAATACCGGTGGCCGTGGTTTTGGTTGCCATGCTGTGGCTCAACCAGTTTCAGACAAGCCAGTACCGAACCTCTTTGCTGCATTGGGACAGCATGACCAAAGAAGCCTATTTTGGCATTTTTGGCCGCAAAACCTGGCCCGAAGGCTACGATAAAATGATAAAAGTTCCTGACTACGAAAAGGCGCTGAAAGGAGAAAAAGAATATTAAATATCCTGATTTTCAGATTTTTTTGATTCGATAAACGTAAGGCGATAAATTATTTCGCTTGTTTTGTCATTCAGAAAAATCAACTCTCGTTCAACATTGAACGGAGCACCGTTTTCTTCCTGTAATTTGCTGATGGTGCGGTTATAAAGTTCCTCTTCGTTTCTTTCCAGGTACAGGTAAATTTTCTTTCCGCTACTGGCTGCATTCTCTGCATTGAATTTTTCTCCCCAATAACGCATCGAGTTGTCCCAGGTAAAAAAGTTGTAGGTATCGGGGTATAATTTGTTCAGAACAGGCTTGTATTCCTCCTGCTTTCTGTGATTGGCCCAAACCGTGCTGTACATCAGCGTGTACTCAATAAACGGGCACCCATAATTTTGTGAGGCAATAATTTTGTAGCTGTCTTTTTCGAGCGATTGCGCCACATGCCAGGTTTTCATGCGGTTTTCAACATCGGTCCCAAGGGCTTCGGTTTTTACCGGAAGCCATTGACGGTTAAACTGTACATTCCAAACCAAAATGCCTACAATCCCAATATTCACCAGGTATGTAGTTATTTTCTCCGGATAAAACTTTTTGATCATCTCTGCAATTATGAAAACCATCAATGGAGATAGCAACAATGCAGGTATAAAATAGCGGTGTGCGTAATGTTTCCCGGTAATCAGCAATTGCGCCGCAATGGTCAGAATTACTGAAATGGCAAGGAGTACAATTGTTTTATCCGCTTTTTTCCTGAAATAAACCAGATAGCCGCAGAACACTGCAATGAGACTGAAATAAACATAAAAATACCTTTTTTCGTAACTGTACAACTCTTTCAGATTCGGCACAAGCGAGGCAAAGTCAATGATGTTTGACTCACCACCACCGTATTGACCGCTGTGTATAAACAGGTTTTTTACCCAACCCCAGAAAACATTCAGTTGTAATGTTACGGGAATGGCGAAAATAAAAAACAGGATAAATGAAAGGCCGGCAAAGAAAATTCTTTTTCTCCAGCTGTCGATTACAAAAAACGGGATCATCCAGAGCAGAACATAGGTTAGTTTTAACGAAAGACCGAAAGCCGATACAATCGCCAGGAGTATAACAGTTTTATTGGTAACCTGATTTTCAGCATAATAGATTTTGATGACTAAAACTGTCAGCAAAATAATCGGGAATGGCATCATTAATTCAGGAGAAACCCTTCCGATGAGGTCGTACCAGATAACGGGCAAAAACGGGGCTGTTTGCACCAGTACTGCATAAAATACCGATTTGGTGATATGAAAGGTTTTATAACCGGCATAAACCAGTAGTGCAGTGGTGGCTGCCGTAATAAACAAGTTGGCTGAAGAGAGGTATAAATCGGGATGCAAAAACACATCTTCAATGTAACTGACGTTGTTTCCCCTGAAAAGAAAAACAATCCGGAATATGACTGCAATCAGAATTTGCAAAGGCGTTCCCGGGTGGTCAATGTGCCCGACTTTCAGCGAACCTTCAGAAATATTCAGCCCACTCATGAAATAAACATAATCAGGGTCAACCGACCGCAGCGACAAATTTCCCAATAATAGCCTGAAATAAATGCCTGCCACCAGATAAAGAACAGGGACACAAATGAGCAGTAATTTTTGGTGCTTTTCAACCCGGGAATAATCTATTTTCACAGCCTTCAGAATTAGTTTTGTACAAAATTGGTTTTACTTCCACAACATTTGAACTGAACCGTAAAATTATAAAAGTATTGCTATTTTTGGACTGCTTATTAATAAGCAGACAGCCAATGAGCCAAAACAGAAAATTCTAAAATTAAAATCCGGAAAATTCAAATGGATATTTACAAAGAGAAAAAACTGAAGATTAAATCATATTTCGATTCAGTTGCCAGAACCCGCATTAAATATCGAAAACGCAAACATTACTATTGGGACAGCATCACCGATTATTGCAATTTCTTTATTCAGGCCGACTGTTCGGTGCTTGAAATTGGCTGCGGAACCGGCGAGTTAATTGCCCAAATTAATGGGGCCCAAAAAACCGGGATTGATTTCAGCGAAATAATGATTGAGGAAGCAAAAGGGCAATTCCCGGATATCGAATTTATTTGTATGCCTGCCGAAGAAATCACACTCGCGAAAAAATACGATGTGATTATTCTTTCGAACCTGGTGGGGTATTTGCCCGATATTCAGCATGTTTTCGAGGAACTGAAAAAGGTGTGCCACGAGAAAACAAAAATCATCATCACCTATTATAATATCTTTTGGGAGCCACTCATAAAATTTGCCGAGTTTATTGGCATTAAAAAGAAAGGGCCGCAACAAAGCTGGCTGTCATCCAAAGATTTGTCGAACCTTTTGTACCTGGCAGGATTCGAAACCTACAAGCAGAATTCATCGATGCTTTTCCCGTATTACATTCCTGTATTTTCATCGTTGATGAATAGATTTCTTTCAAAACTGCCAGTATTTAACTGGTTTGCCTTAAACCAATATACTTTTGCGCAGCCAATTGTGCCGGTTGATGAGAAGGAAATCAGCAAAAAATATTCAACCACTGTCCTGATTCCGGCCCGTAACGAAAGCGGGAATATTGAAAATGCGGTTTTACGTTTGCCTGAATTCGGGAAACACATCGAAATTATTTTTGTTGAAGGAAATTCAACCGATGATACCTGGGAAAAAATTCAGGAAATCCAGAAAAAATACAAGAATACACACGACATAAAAATACTCCAGCAACCCGGGAAAGGGAAGGGCGATGCTGTGCGGGCGGGCTACGCGATTGCCACCGGCGATATTTTAATGATTTTAGATGCTGATTTAACTGTACCACCGGAACAACTTCCGAAGTTTTATAACGCGATTGCACAAAACAAAGGCGGCTTTATTAACGGGACCCGTTTGATTTACCCGATGGAAAAGAATGCCATGCGGTTTCTGAATACGCTGGGGAACAAGTTTTTCAGCATGGCTTTTAGCTGGTTGCTCGAACAGCCCATTAAAGACACGCTTTGCGGGACTAAAGTAATGTTCAGGGAAGATTATTTAAAACTTTCGGCTAATCGTTCGTATTTTGGAAATTTCGATCCGTTTGGCGATTTCGATTTGTTGTTTGGTGCCTTTAAACTGAACCTGAAAATTATTGACATGCCCATTCGTTATCAGGAAAGAATTTATGGCGATACCAATATTTCGAGGTTTAAACATGGATTGCTGCTGCTGAAAATGTGGTGGTTTGCCTTGTTTAAAATAAAATTCAAATAGCAGCCTGAATTATATAACGTTGAATTTATCAAATGCCATTTAAGTATAATATTCCTTTCGATTTGGATTCACCCGAAAGAACCATTGCTCACCAGAAAATAATCAGGGAGAAATATTTTCTCCGGAAATTGTACGAAGAATGGTACCAGGTTTTTACCGGTGTTCAGCCGCAGGTTCCCGCTGGTAAAATGATAGAGCTGGGTTCTGGAGGAGGTTTTCTGAAAGAAATCATGCCATCGGTTTTATGTACCGATATTTTGGAATTGCCCACCAACGACCTGACTTTTTCAGCCCTGGAAATGCCTTTTGACGATGACGAACTCAGTGCCATTTTTATGATCGACACTTTTCATCATATTCCCGATTCAAGGCTTTTTTTGTCGGAAGCAAAACGGGTTTTAAAAAAAGAGGGGATGATCGTAATGATTGAACCGGCAAATTCGTGCTGGGGGCGTTTTGTTTATAAGAATTTTCACCACGAACCGTTTGACCCGAAGGGTAATTGGCAAATTCCGCCATCGGGCCCATTGAGTGGGGCCAACGGAGCTTTGCCCTGGATTGTTTTTGAACGTGATTCTGATAAATTTAAAAGTGATTTCCCTGATTTTCGGTTAGAAGAAATCAACTATCATACCCCTTTTATGTATTTAATCAGCGGGGGAGTTTCATTTAAACAGGTTTTTCCCAACTTTTTGTACCCGGTTTTTCGTGGCATTGATAAGTTGTTACCGGCAATCTCAAAACAGTTATCAATGTTTATGACCATAAAAATCAGAAAACTATAACCCGTAATCTCAACGTTGGCAACCCGCAAAGCATTTTCCTGTCACAAAATCAGGTTTCCGGCAGGGGCAAACCCCCGGTTATCTGCCGACGGGCAGGCAACGAAAAGCCGGAACTTTTATCCGGCCTTCGTGCATACTGGAATATTTTCCGACTTTGTGCTATTCCTGTTCAATTTTCGATTCGAATTTTTTGATTGCCAGCTTGATTAACTTGTACGAAATAACAATCAGTACCGGCCAGCTGAGCATCCATAATATAGGTTCTGTGTACATTTTCAATGATAAATTAAAAATTATAAATTAAAAATGAATGAAGGCAAATGCCTGGTGAAAAATGCTTTGGTTTAATAAACATGCGATTCTTCCTTCATTTCCTCATCGGTTATTTTTTTGCTGTTGATGGCCCGCCAGAAATACACGATGTAAGCCAGCACAAACGGAATGAGCAGCGAAACATAGCTCATTGCCACCAATGTGAATTTGCTCGATGATGCATTCTGAATGGTGAGCGACGACTGCAAATCGTAAACCGATGGGTAAAAGGCTGTATTGTTAAACCCGGCAACAAAAAAGAGCGCCAACACGGTGAGCACTGTTCCTGCCCCGGCAAAAATAAATCCTTTCAGGCTGTTCATAAAAATGGTGGAGATGATTCCCCAAAGCACGCCAAACACGCCAACCAGCAAAATTACAAGCACCAGCGGCATTTGCAGCAGGTTGTGCAGGTATTTGAATTTTTCCATCGAAACAACACCGTTTTCCGGAGCCACAGCAAAACCTTCCTTTAAAATCAGCCAAACCAGAAAGTAGAGAAAAAACACAAGAAAAAGTGCCGAATTCACCAGCATCTGTTTTCTTGAACGGGTAACAATGGCTTCGTTATCCACCGTGAAAATAAAATACAACAGCCCCAGTATTCTTGCTAAAAAGAAAACGGCCAGCCCGAGCGCTACATTGTGGAAGGTTAAAACAGCTTCGAGCCCGCGGAAAGGCGTTTGCCACTGTACCTGGTTCAAATCGTTGAGCGAAAACATGGCGCCGTTGAAAAAAGTTCCTACGGCTGTTCCAATCAGGATTGTTCCCAGCAAACCATTCAATACAAGAAATATCTCGAAAGTTTTAGCCCCCAGCAGGTTAGCGGGTTTTTTGCGGTATTCGTAAGCCACTGCCTGAATGACAAAAACAATGAGAATAGCCAGCCACACCCAGTAAGCACCGCCAAAACTGGTGGAATAAAACAGCGGGAAGGAGGCAAAAAAGGCCCCGCCGAAAGTAACCAGCGTGGTAAAAGTAAACTCCCATTTTCTGCCTAACGTATTCAGGATGATGGTTTTTTCTGCTTCGGTTTTCCCAATGGTGTAAAGCAATGTTTGTCCGCCCTGAACAAAAGTGAGGAAAACAAACAGCGCGGCCAGTACCGAAACCAGTACCCACCAGTATTGTTGCAAAGCAAGCATTGATAAATTTTCGAACATAATTTGTTTCCTCCTTTTTTAATGTTTTGGACCAATTTTTATCTGACGGAACATAATTTTCAGCTCGGCAATAAGCAATACCGTAAACAGCACGGCAAACAGCCAGAATGTGAGCATCACCGAACCGGAACTGATTTTGGTAACTGCCGAAATGGTGGGCATTAAATCCTGAACTACCCACGGCTGGCGGCCAACTTCTGCTACTATCCATCCCGCCTGACTGGCTACATACGCCAACGGAATGGAAATTATTGCCATTTTCATAAACCATTTTTTCTTTTCGAAAGTGCCCTTCCAAATGTATATCAATGAAAGGATGAAGAGAAGAATAAAGAAAAAGCCCAGCCCAACCATGATGTGGAAACTGTAAAACGTGAGCGGAACGTTGGGAATCAGGTCGTTGGTGTTGGTAAAGTAGCCGTATCCAAAGTATTTGAAATAGTTATTCTGGAAGTCGGCACTGGTCAATTCTGCTTTCAGTGCTGTTGCCAGCGAATCGTTTCCGGCTTTTTTGGCTTCTTTAAATTCACCGAGTTTTGCAATGGCTACTTTTCCGCGTTCAATTTTCTCGTTGGCCGACATGTAGCCGTATTTTTCATTCCCGTTTATCAAATCATGAACACCCGGAACAAAGGCATCCCAATCGAGAAAAGCCATGTACGACAGGAAGTTGGGGATTTCCAGTTTCATGCTGAAATCTTTGAGGTTTTCGTTGGTTGGGTCGGCAACATTCGACGAAAACATCCCGATTGCCACCAGTCCGGCACCTTCGCTGCCGTTGTATAACCCTTCGAGCGCGGCAAATTTCATAGGTTGGTCGTGCGCAATCGTTCTGGCTGAATTATCGCCGGTCCAAACCAGGTAAACCGATGAAAGTAACCCAAAAACTGAAGCTACCACGATGCTTTTTTTCGCCAGCATGATTTCACGGTTTTTCAGCAGGTACCAGGCCGAAATTCCGATAACAAAAACCGATGCCAGCACAAACCCCGACGAAGTGGCGTGCAGCCATTTATCCACTGCCGTTTGTGAGAAAAGAACGTCCCAAAAGCTTTGCATTTCATTGCGGGCAGTTTCGGGATTAAAAACCATTCCAACCGGTTTTTGCATCCAGCCGTTGGCCACCAGAATCCAGAGTGCCGAAAGGTTTGCCCCGATAGCGGTAAGCCAGGTAGCCAAAAGATGTGTTTTCCTGCCCACTTTGTTCCACCCGAAAAACATGATGGCAATAAAAGTTGATTCCATAAAGAAGGCCAGGATCCCCTCAATAGCCAGCGGTGCTCCAAAAATGTCGCCCACAAACCACGAGTAATTCGACCAGTTGGTCCCGAATTCAAATTCGAGAATGATTCCGGTGGCAACGCCAATGGCAAAGTTGATACCGAAAATTGTCATCCAGAATTTGGTAATCTTTTTCCATTCCTCGTTACCGGTTTTCACATACAAAGTCTCCATAAATGCGAGTATGAATGTGATTCCCAGCGTTAACGGAACAAAAACCCAGTGATACATGGCTGTCAGGGCAAATTGTGCCCTCGACCAGTCAACTAACGATGCATCTGCAATTTCAATCATAGCGATTTATTTTGTATTAGTGATTTCTTCAAGAACATGGCTGCTTCTTTCTTCGTCAGTCGAAAAGTTGGTTTTCAGAAAATCGGGGAAAAAGAAGATTTTCAGGATGGCAAACATGATAAATAGCTTGATGAGGATGATAATCCACACTTGTCGCCCCCAACTGCTCATGTTTTTAAAACCACCGGTGTAGAATCTCCAGATTCGGATAAAAATATTTGCCTTTTCCACAACGATTAAATTAAGATAGAAGATTAGAAAAACAAAATTTATTAGAAAACATTTGTTTGATAAAATTGTTTTTGGAATCGTTCTAAATTACCGATTCTTCTAAGAGAAGAGAAGTTCTTCAAAACAAATAAATAAGACTTATTTGTCAGTTTATTGATTTTGTTTTTTACGGGGAAGTACAGGTCTTTTTTAAAGCAGAGAAATTGGTGCCATCAAATTCTGAATTTTCCGGAAAGGCGGGTTGCGAACGTGGCAAAGGCCACCACCGAAACCGAACTGATGGGCATCAGAATGGCTGCAACAACCGGTGTCAGCATTCCTGTCAGTGCAATGGAAACACCGATTACATTGTAAAAGAATGAAATGATAAAACTGAGTTTAACGATGTTCAATGAGGTTTTTGTAAATCCAATAAACCTGGCCAGCCGCGAAAACTGGCTGGCTTCGAGCACCGCATCGCTGGCGGGTGAAAAATGGTAGGCTTTGTCGGCAACCGTCAGCGCCACGTCGGCCTGCATCAGTGCACCGGCGTCATTCAGCCCATCGCCTGTCATCAATACTTTTTCGCCCTTTTCCTGGAGTTGGCTGATAAAATTGGCTTTGTCACCGGGTTTCTGGTTAAACAACATATTTCCCTCACCAAAAAATGCAGCAAGATTTTGTGCTTCTGCATCGTTATCGCCCGATAAAAGATACAGTTTAAACCTGTCTTTCAACGTTTCAATCACCTTGTCAAAACCTTCGCGGTAATGGTTGCTGACAGTAAAATGACCTTTTACGGCAGCGTTAACCGCGATAAAAACCTGCGAAGTTTTCTTCTGGTTGTCAGATGTCTGGTTACAAACAAACTCTTCCGATCCCATTCTGATTTCAAGCTGATTAACTTTTCCGAAAATTCCGCGACCCGGCATTTCAACAAAATGTTCCGGCGCTTTGTACTCGTGGTGGTTTAAAAAAGCAGCGATGGCGCTGCTCAGCGGGTGAGTCGATTGTTTTGCCAGCGAGTAAACGGCAGTTCTTTCCTCTTCTGTAAGCTCAGTTCCCGCGTATTCGGTGCGTGTTTCGTTGGGGCGGGTGAGGGTGCCGGTTTTGTCAAAAACGATTGCGGTGATGTGCGACATTTTTTCGATGACACCCGTGTTTTTGATGTACAGCCCGGCGCGGCCAAAAATGCGCATGGTATTTCCGAAGGTAAACGGGATGGAAAGCGCCAGTGCACAGGGGCAGGCAATAATCAAAACCGAGGTGAAAACAAAAAGTGCCTTGTGTGTGTCGCCTTTCAGGAACCAAAACAAAAAACCGATTATTGAAATGATGATGATGACAATGGTAAACCGCTGCCCGATTTTGTCGGATAAAGTTTTCAGCGAATCGACCGGTTTTTCGTAGCTTTTATCCTGGTTCCAGAGTTGGGTGAGGTGACTTTGGTTCACGGCTTTCTGAACTTTTATTTTGATGATTCCGCCCATTTGCCGGCCACCAGCGTAAATAAATTCGCCGGCTTTTTTGATTACCGGGCTCGATTCGCCGGTTACAAAACTGTAGTCGATTTGTCCTTCACCTTCCACCAGAACCGAATCGGCCGGGACCAGTTCCTTGTTGCGGATGACCAGCACATCGTCCACCTCAATTTTTTCGAGCAGAATGCTTTCTTCAATCTGTTTGTTGATTTTTGTAACGGCAATGGGGAAATACGATTTGTAGTTACGTTCAAACGAAAGCGCTTCGTAGGTTTTACTTTGGAACCATTTTCCGAGCAGCAGGAAAAAAATCAACCCCGAAAGGCTGTCGCAATACCCGGCGCCGCCCGTGAAAAAAATATCCCAGGTGGTTACCAGAAACAGCACGATAATTCCGATGGCAATGGGCAAATCGATGCTGATATTGTTTTTGCGGATATTTTTAAAGGCCGAAATGTAATAATCGCTGCCACTGTAAACCACCACCGGAATTACAAGAATATAACTGAGAATACTCAGCAACGACTGCAGTTTGTCGTCAAGTGGTTTCCCGTTAAAATACGCGGGAAGGCTGTAAGTCATTACATTGATAAAAACAAATCCGGCCACCCCGATTTTATACAGCAGTTTTTTGTAGCTCTGCCTGTCGTCGGGTTTGTCTTTTAAACTCTGCGAAAGGTCGGGGATGTAATGAATGGAAGAAAGCAACTCAACCAGTTGGCGCAATGAAATCACCGATTCGTCAAAGGTTACATCCACCTCTTTTTTGGTAAAATTCACAAACGAGTGCCGGATTCCGGGATTCAGCTTCGACAGGTTTTCGAGCAGCCAGATGCAAGAAGCACAGTGAATAACCGGGATAAAAAACCGCACTTTTGAAATGGTTCCTTCAGTAAAAGAAACCAGTTTTTCACGCACTTCGGCATTGTCGAGAAAGGCATATTTGTTCCCGAATTCAGAGGTTTCAACTTTTATTCCCGGCGAATTTTCAAGCTGGTAATATTTGTAAAGTTTGTTTTCGTGCAGAATCTGGTAAACCGTTTTGCAGCCGTTGCAGCAAAATTTCATGTCGTTCCAGATTACGGGGTTTTTCCCACAATCGGCTCCACAATGGACGCAGGAATTATTATTGACCTGATTCATATTTTAAAATTTTATAAATCGGCCTTTTTGAGTTCACTTTCAATGTAATTTTTCAATTGCTCAATGCTGGGAAGTTTTATAAGATATTGTTGCACAAACAGGTTTTCATCCATTCCAGCGGTGGCATATTTTACCAGAGCGCTGTTTTTTTCAGCAACCAGCAAAATTCCGACAGGAGCATTATCCGATTTTTCTGCAATTTCATCTTTAAAATAATTCAGATAGGTATTTAGCTGCCCTATATCGCCATGCTCAAACTTTCCGATTTTTAAATCAATCAACACATGGCATTTTAAAATCCGGTGGTAAAAAACAAGGTCGATATAATAATATTCGTCTCCAATCAATATCCTTTTCTGGCGGGCTTCAAAGCAAAATCCATTTCCCAGTTCGAGGATAAACTCCTGCAGTTGGTCGAGCAGGGCGGTTTCCAAATCCGATTCTTCAATGATTGGTTTGATGTTAATATCAAGGAATTCAAACGAATAAATATTTTTAATGATATCGGTTGGCGTTTGTGGTACTGTATTTTGGTTTATTAATGCTGATAGTTTTTCAGGCTTTGCAGAAAGGCCACTGCGCTCGAAATACAAACTATTAATCTGACGTTTTAGCTCTCGAACACTCCAGGTTCCCTTTATACATTCGAGTTCATAGAATGTACGTTTAAGCTGATTATCAATGTTTAAAAGTAACTCGATGTGGCTGTACGACAGTTTGGATATTAGTTTTTTTGGTGGCACAACAAGTTTATTTTCAAAAAGTGTGGACACTGTCCACACTTTTTGATTATGTGACAATAGTGGGGACAGTGACCCCACTTTCTCTCCATCTCTTAATTCGGGGGTCAGTGACTCCCGAATTGCCGATTCAAAATGAGGATAAAAAATATAAAACTGTCTGAATTTGAAAAGTGACCTTTTATCCACTCCCTTTATATGGCTCAGTTTTTCTGATAACCGCTCAATCAGTTTGTCCCCGTAAATTGCTCTGTCTTCGCCATTTTGTTCAAACTCAACAATGTAATAACCAATTAACCAGTTTCTCATCGTTAACGCCTGGTTAACTGCACTTGCTGCCGAAGCCTGCAACTGTCCGTGCACCTGTTCGATGGCAGAGATAAGCTTGTCGAAGTTTTCCATTTACTTTGAGCTGAATGACAGGTTAAATATAAGTTTTACCTGAAATATATTTTTGTAATCAAGGGCGCTTATTACTTCTCCGAATTTGTTGAATCAGTCGCCGGTTTCTGGCAACAGGGGGGCAATTGTTTTTCGGTAACCACGATGGTATCTTTTCCGGTGAGGTTATTTTCAAATTTCTTTTCAATCATCTGTTTTTTCGGGCTTAGGTACGGAATCCCCAAATCAAGGCCGCGAAGCACAAAAAGCAAACCCACCACCACCACCAGAACCGGGATGATTTTGTTGATTTTCTGGCGCACTGCCAGTCCCAGCACATTGCCGGCCAGCGAAATACCCAGCATCATCGGGATGGTTCCCAGTCCGAATAAAATCATATAAAACGCACCTTTTGCAGTATTTCCGGTACCAATAGCGCCGGCGATGGCAATATAAACCAGTCCGCAGGGAAGTAATCCATTTAACAGCCCGATAAAAAACAGGCTTTGAAATGAGCGCACGGCAAAAAGCTTTCCGATAGATTTTTTGAGCTTTCCCACTAACGAAAACAAGCTTTTGTCAAGCGTGTACTGGTTGCGGAAAAGTGCCGGAAACAACACCGAAATTATCATCAGCGCACCCATTACAACCGAAACTGTCTGCTGAAATCCCAGCAGGTGAATCCCCTGGCCCAGCATTCCGAAAAGGGCACCCATGATTCCGTAGGTAATTGTGCGGCCGATGTTATACAAAGCACCGCCAAAAATTTTCTGTGCAATTGAATTTCCGTGCAGAGGCAGCGCAATTGCGATAGGGCCACACATTCCGGCACAGTGAAAACTTCCCATGATTCCCAATACAAAAGCAGAAATTAAAATTGTCATTTTGCTGAATTCAATTTATTTCTTCACAACAACTTGTTTGTCAACTTCATATTTCAGACCTTCTGAGAACCAGCTTACTTTCAGTATATACCGGCCTGCAATGAGGTTTTCGGCAGCAACCTGAAAATCGGTTTTGTTTTTCTCCAGCTGAAATTCAAGGTCAAAATCCTTTCCTGATGGCCGGTAAAGAACAATTTTCCCGGAGTCAATTTCAGTTGCTAACAGCGAATCGAGCCTGATTTGCAGTCCTGTTTCAGCAAACTGTGTTTCAACTTTTACTGCAAATGGTTCCGAACGCGAAATTACTTTCATCTGTTCAGAATAATCGACTCCTTTTTCGTAATAATCTTTATGCACCAGGTTTACATCCTGGTTGATTGCAAAAATGATAAAAGCGGCGCTGGCTGCCAGAAACAGCACGAGTGCCAGTAAAATTCCTGTCCCCCAGTTAAACTTCATAATGCTTATTTTATGGCCCCACAAAAGTGGCCTTGTATTTTTCGATTAATTCACCGTTGCTGAAAATACCAAATTCAACCTCTGTTTTGTCACTGTTCAGTTTTTCTTTTGGAATGAATAAAATAAAAGTCGATTCGAACCTGTCCTGGTCCGCGATCTTAATTTCGTTGCCTGCCATCTGTATTTTTCCTTCCGGTGAAATGAGCCGGAGTTCAAGATGCATATCGTCGTGTGTTTTATTCACGATTTTGATATTGTACACATTCGAAATCGTATTATCCGCATTTTCCTGGAATAACAATCCGGGTGTGCGGATGATGGTTGTTTCCACCGCTGGCCTTGAAAAGAGTGTGTAGATAAAAAAGGAAAATAAAAGGATTAATACCACCGAATAGGCGCGGTTCCGGGCGTTCCAGACAGTTGTGTGTCCTTCGCGGATTCCTGCTTCAGAATCGAACCTGATCAGGCCTTTTGGTTTGCCTGTAACTTCCATGATTTTGTTGCACTGGTCGATACAGGCAGTGCAGTTAATACATTCGAGCTGTGTCCCGTTTCGGATGTCGATGGCGGTCGGGCAAACCGAAATACACTGGCGGCAGTCGATACAGTCGCCGGTATTTTTGGGGCCCCGTGGTTCACCACGTTTGTAATCATAGGTCACAACAATCGATTTTGAATCGAGTAATACGCCCTGCATTCGTCCGTACGGACAAACCATGGTGCATACCTGCTCGCGGAAAAAGGAATATATCCAGTAAAAAACACCGGAAACCAGCAGCATAATCAAAAATCCGGTCAGATGCTGACTGACAGGTTCTGATATTTGTTTCAGCCAGGCATCGGAGCCAATAAACCACATCAGGAATACATTGGTCATTGCCACTGAAATCAATATAAAAATGGCATGTTTCGCTGTTTTCTTCAATATTTTTTCCGTATTCCACGGACTGTTGTCAAGTTTGTGCCGGCTTTTGTAATCGCCTTCAATCAGAAATTCGATTTTGCGAAAGACCATTTCGAGAAAAATGGTTTGCGGGCAGGCCCAGCCACACCAGATTCTCCCGAATGTAACCGTGAACAGGATGATAAACAGTACAAACGACAACATCAGCAGCGCCAGGATAAAAGTGTCCTGTGCCCAGAAAATGGCACCGAAGATGATGAATTTCCGGTTGGCAATATCAAGTAGGATGAATGGATGCCCGTTGAGCCTGATAAACGGGGCCCCTGCAAAAAACAGCAATAATATCCAGCTTACTATTGTTCTGCGGGTGTACCATTTACCCGAAGGTTTTTTAGCATACACCCATTTTCTTCCGCCTTTTTCGTTCAGGTTGATGGGGCGGTCGCGAAAAGAAAGGTCTTCTGTCATATTGAAAGCCCCAAGATCACCCGGCGGGGGACTTTGGGAAATTATTAAATGAATAAATTTAAAATATCCAATAAGGAACAAGGCATGAGAAAGTCCTTAAAATACTTCTCTGCATTAAACCTTCGTTGTTCCTTCTTTCTTATTCGATATTCCTTATTCTCTTGATTTCAAATTATTTGTTTGAATAAAGAGTACCCTCCTCCGTTTTCCTCTTCTCCATTGGAGAGGCCAGGAGAGGCTTCTTTTTACTCACATTTCACTCCCTGTGCCGCTTTGGCATTGGCCGGTTTTGTACCTTTCAGCGAAAGCACATAACTGGCAACTTTTTGTATTTTTTCTTCGCTGAGCTGGGCTTTAAACGGTGTCATCCCTTTAGCCGGCACGCCATTCTTTATCACATTCACAACATCCTGAATTTTGCACCCGTGCAGCCAGTATTCGTCGGTAAGGTTTGGGCCGATGGCATTTCCTTCTCCGTTCATCCCGTGACAGGCAAAGCAATTCATTTCCTTGTAAATCGTTTTACCATCTTCGAGCGAAGCGGCATCAGTGAGCAAAACAATCTCACCCGACGATTGTGTATTCAGTTTGTATTTTTCATCGTGCATTGCCGATTTTCTGGCATACTCGGCATCCTGGTGGTCGCCTTGTTTCAGCCAGAAATAATAGGCGCCATATAATATCGAAAATCCGATGGTGATATAAAAAAGCGCCATAATCCATAGTGGCGGCGGGTTGTCTAATTCATGAATCCCGTCGTAATCGTGGTCTGTGAGTTTTTCTTCAGCCAGGTTGCTTATATTATCTTTTGTGGTCATAACTATAAAATTTTATCAGTCATCAATTTTTTCGGTATCATTATCATTCAGGATTGAATTCTTAATTCTTTCAGCATCCTGTTTTGGCATTCTCCAGGTTCTGATGGAAATGACAATAAACAGTGTAACAAAAATCAGCAGTCCGATAATATAATAAATCCGGATGCCACCGATATCTTCCAAAAGGTTACTGATGATCTTCATTTTTTATTCAATACAGTTAAAACATAACTTGTGAGTTGTGTAATTTGTTTTTCAGAGTATTGGGTTTTGTATGCCACCATTCCTTTGGCAATGTTTCCTTCGGCAATTGAATGGTACACCTCTGCCGGTGAGTTTCCTTTTATCCAGACATCGTCCGTAAGGTTCGGAAAAGCCGGTGGAATTCCCTTCCCTTCGGGGCCATGGCAAACCGCGCAAACCGTTGTGAAAATGGTTTTGGCAGCAGCCAGATCTTCAGGGCTGGTTAAAAGTGTAATTTCTTTTAATTCAGTGGTTTTTGCCGTGTCGGCAGGCGCCGGTGCGGGAACAATGTCTTTCCCCAGCTTGTGCAGATAAGCAATCATGGCAATCATTTGTTTGGTTGGTGCCAATTCAATTCCCGATGCTTTCAAATCGTCAGAAATCAATTGTGCCTGTTGCAAAAGATCGCCAACTGCCTGCTGGTCGTAACCTTCGGGATAGGGAACTCCCAAAGTTTGCATAGCCCTTATCTTAGCCGGAATGATTTCAGTATCAATTTCTTTGCTGGCCAGCCAGGGATATTTGGGCATGATGGATTGCTCATTCATTTTTTGCGGGTCCATAAAGTGATTGTAGTGCCAGGCCGCATTTTTATACATGGGGCCGCCCATTACACCGGCCCTTGCCAAATCGGGCCCGGTGCGGCGCGAACCCCACTGGAACGGATAATCGTAAACAAACTCCCCGATTTTTGAATACTCGCCGTAACGGTCGGTTTCCCATCTGAACGGGCGAACCATTTGCGAGTGGCAGGTGTAGCACCCTTCTTTTACATAAATGTCGCGGCCAGCCAACTCAAGTGGGGTATAGGGTTTTACCGATTCAATAGTCGGTATATTCGATTTAATAAAAATCATCGGGATAATCTCAACAGCACCGCCAATTGCTAACGCAATGAATGCAAAAATGGAGAAAAGAACCCCTTTTCTTTCGAGCCAGCGGTGAACCGTTTCGGTATCGGGATTTCGTGCGCCTTCAGTTACCAACGCAGGAGCCTCGGCTGCTTCATTGCTTTCGCAGGTACCGGCAGCCATGGTTTTAAACAGGTTGTACATCATAATAACGAAACCCACAAGGAAGAGTGTTCCGCCAAGAGCCCTGATAAAATACATCGGCAAAATCTGGGTCAGCGTTTCAATAAAATTCGGGTAGGCCAAAAAACCTTCAGGAGTATATTCACGGAGCATGAGCCACTGGGTAACTGCCGACCAGTACATCGGAATGGCATACAATAAAATGGCAAGCGTTGAAACCCAGAAATGAATATTGGCAAGTTTTTCGGAGAAGAGTTTTGTTCTGAAAAGTTTGGGAACCAGCCAGTACAACATCCCGAAAACAATTCCGCCATTCCATCCCATGGCAGCAATATGAACATGCCCGATTGTCCAGTCGGTAAAGTGGGTGATCTGGTTAACCGATTTCAGCGACATGCCGGCGACAGCGATGGCCGCTTCCGACGAACCGCCGAAGTAGATGGGAAGATGCGGCTTTTGCAGCGGACGAATGGCTGACC
>JAJUGS010000414.1 GCA_029265875.1 Prolixibacteraceae bacterium | reverse complement strand
TATCGTTTTGTTATACAACAATTTTAACTTCTAATCCATCCTGAAAGGACAAATCACTTCAGCCCAATGGCAGCGCCTTGGGTAAAAGAATTGTATCGTTGTTTTCGTCCTGAAAGGGCAGGTCAAAAATGCAAATCGATTCAAATATTCAGCATGTTGATGTCAAATTCCAATGACCGCCGGGCTGAATTGACTCAGGCTTTCAGCCTGAAAAACAAATAACCTTGCTATTTTTGGTTCATAAAATTAAACGATGATGACCACAAAAATTGCCTTTCTGATTGTCTCAATTTTCTTTATTATAAATATTCAGGGACAACCACTCCCAAAAACTATTTTCAAAACCTCGCTGGGAAAAATAATCTGCGAAATCGATACCGTTCATGCACCGGTAACCGCCAGGAATTTTCTGAACCACATCAAAAGCGGAACGTTTGAAAATGCGTTGTTTTACCGGGTTGTTCGTCCCGACAACCAGCCGGTCAGCAAGGTAAAAATCGAAGTCATACAGGGTGGATTGTATGACGATAAACTAATTGAAAAATACCCGCCCATCATTCACGAAACCACGCAGCAAACCGGGCTGAAACACACTGACGGCGCACTATCGATGGCGCGCAATGAGCCGGGCACGGCCAGCACTGAGTTTTTCATCTGTGTTGGCGACCAGTCGTTGCTTGATTTTGGTGGCAAACGCAACCCCGACGGACAGGGTTTTGCGGTTTTTGGCCGGGTTATTTCGGGAATGGATGTTGTACGCAAAATTCAGCAAATGAAAGATACAAGCCAGTACCTGGTTGAGCCGGTGAAAATCGAAATTGAAGAAGCCCCTTAAATTCCCCGGCGAGGAACTGTTAGATTAAGTGATTTAATACACCGGAAACTCCGAAATGCGGAGCGTAGTGCAACCATATGGAATCAGTACGATATCTTCCTCTTCTCCCATTTTACGGGGTGGCCACGACTGCACCGGTAATTTTCCTGCCGAGTTTCTTTCAATCTGCCAAAACGGAACCTGCCGGCCTTTTGCTTTGACCGTGATGGGTGCATTTTCCAAGTTCCACGGATTATCAGCAATGGTTTCGACTACTTCAGCTTTCAGTGTTGAGTTTTTTGGAAGGTCTTTCGAAATGGCATAATTCCAGGTCGTTTTCGGGTAAACTTCCCAATACGAATCGGGGTATTTTTTTGATTTTACTTCGCGCCAGTCTTCTTCAATTTTCAATGCATACACCAGCGGCCCGCGTTCGATTCCCAGCGAGTTTTCGTACCAGCGGCTGTAGCGGAATTCCATCGGGAGTTCCAGTTCTGCCGTGTCGCCATTTTTCCATTCGCGTTCGATAATGACAATATTTTTTGCTGTATCAACTGTAACCACAGTTCCATTCACTTTTAGCAACGGGTTTTTGCACCAATCCGGAATGCGCAGGTGCAGCGGGAATTTTATGTTTTTTGCTGTTTTAATATTGAAGGTGATTTGCTCTTTAAACGGGTAACCGGTGGTTTCGGTAATGGTAACTGTTTCGCCATCCGCAACTTTAGCCTTTACTTCCGAAGGCCCGTAAACCAGTGCCGCCAATCCGTTGCCTGCTGTGGCATACCATAGATTTTGCACAAATTTGGGCCATCCCTGGTGCATGTTGGTGAG
>JAJUGS010000349.1 GCA_029265875.1 Prolixibacteraceae bacterium | reverse complement strand
GTTGGAAATTACCTGTCCGAAATCCATAAATCAATTTTTTAAAGGTGAATATGTCTCTAATTTAAGGACAATTAAATCTTTTTTATGATATTTGCCTCAACTTTTTTTAAATGAAGGGAAGAATGAGTTGTACAGGATGTTCATTTAACAGCACCGTAAATAATTTAACCATTGATAATTACAATTGGCTGAACGATTTGCCCGATACTTCGGACCAATCGGATGTGGTGGAGGTTAAATTCAAATCGACAAGAAAAGAATACTATAGAAATACCGATAAAATTTCTTTAAAGCGCGGCGATAAAGTGGTGGTAGCCACTTCGCCCGGGCACGATGTGGGAGAAGTGACCTTGACTGGTTATCTGGCTGAAAAACAGTTTAAACTGAAGATCAGGAATCAGGATAGTTACAAACTGAACCCGGTTTACAGGAAATCGACCCCTGCAGATTTATCGGGTTTGCAGGATGCCCGTAACCGCGAAAAACCCGTGATGATCCGCGCCCGGCAGATTGTAAACGAACTGGGTCTCGACATGAAAATCGGGGATGTGGAATTCAGGGGCGATGGGAAAAAAGCCATTTTTTACTACCTGGCCGAGGGGCGTGTCGATTTCAGGGAACTGATAAAAGTGTATGCACGGGAGTTTGGGATTCTGATTGAAATGAAGCAAATCGGGGCAAGGCAGGAAGCGGGAATAGTGGGCGGAATCGGGTCGTGCGGGCGTGAACTTTGCTGTTCGAGCTGGCGTACCGATTTTAAAAGTATTTCATCGAATGCCGCGTTGAAACAGGGTCTTTCGCCATCGGCACTAAAAATGGCCGGCGCCTGTGGCAAACTGAAATGCTGCCTGATGTACGAACTCGATGTGTATATTGAAGCGCACAAGGATTTTCCGCAAGAGTTGCTCACCCTGGAACTGGCAAACGGCAATGCAAAACATTTCAAGACTGATTATCTCAAAAAGGAGATCTGTTATATTCTCGAAGGTTCAATGAATTCGATGTTTACTTTGCCTTTGCAGCAGGTAAAAGATATAATCCAGAAAAATAAACAGGGAATCAGGCCTGAAATTGGGAAAACCAGTGAGAAACCCAAAGAGGAAAACCACATGGAAGTGAAACTGGATGAGCGGATTGACAGGTTCGATAAGGTAAAACGGAATCTGCAAAAGAAACGCCGTTCGAAGTTCAAACCGAAAAAAAACGGAAATCAGGTTGTAGTGGTTAAAAACTGATTCGGGTTATTTTTTACGGATAATTGTCATTCCGTCGCGGAGTGGCAGAATCACTTTTTCAACACGGGAATCATTTTTAACAAGGTCGTTAAACGCCTGGATTCCCCGTGTCTGAATATCGTCGCTGGCCGGAACTCCGGTTACTTTTCCATTCCACAACGTATTGTCGGCAATGATGTAACCACCGGCTTTTACTTTGTCGAAAACCAGTTTGTAATAGTCAGGGTATTCAGGTTTGTGGGCGTCGATAAACACCAGGTCGAAAGTCCCTTCCAGTTTTGGAATGATTTCAAGTGCCGGCCCGATTTTCTGTTCAATCTGGTTTTGCAGCCCGGCTTTCAGAAAATATTTACGGGCGATGGCTTCGAGTTCATCGTCGATTTCGATTGTGATCAGTTTGCCACCGGGTTTTAATCCACGAGCCAGGCAAATGGCGGAATAACCTGTAAATGTGCCGATTTCGAGAATCCGCTCCGGTTGAATCATTTTTGAAAGCAGGGTCAGCACCACGCCCTGTAAATGCCCCGAAATCATGCGCGAACCCAAAACATTCAGATGGGTTTCCCGGTCGAGTTCCCTGAGAATTTCCTCTTCGGGTTCAATGTGATTCAGAATGTATTTTTCAAGTTCTTTATTGAACATCTTTTCAGAATCAGATCTTAATTTTCAAAATTATTTGTACACCAGTGTACTGAGCCGGTTTTCGTCCAGAATTTCATTGGCCACTTCCAGCAAATCCATTTCGGTAATGGCTTCAATTTTTCTGAAAACTTCGCTGAGCGGGTCAACCCGGTTGTATAGCAGGTAGCTTTTCCCAATGGCCAGCATCAAATCGTCATGACTTTCGGTGGAAATGGCAATCTGCCCGATCATCTGTTTTTTTACTTTGCTGAGTTGCAGTGCGCCTAACTTGTTTTCACGCAACATTCTGAATTCCTTTTTTACCAGCGATAGCGCTTTTTCAAAGTTCTCGCGGTCGGTACCGAAATACACGCTGAAAAGCCCGGTGTCGGTGTAAGCCGTGTAATTCGATTCCACATTGTAAGCCATGCCACGGCGTTCACGCAGGGCAAGATTGAGCCGGGAATTCATGGCAGGCCCGCCCAGGATGTTGTTCAGCAAAACCATCACAACCCGTTTCGGATGTTGCACATCGTAGGCAATGTTACCCACCATGCAGTGGCTCTGAAATGTGTCTTTATCTTCAACCCGGTTCCCAGGAACATAGTTATCAAACGGTTTCCTGTTTTCGGTGCGGATTTTGGCCGGGGCACTTCCAAAATGTTTTTCGGCATATTTGATCAGCCTGTCAAATTTCAGTTTGCCCACCGAACTGATCACCATCTGGTCGGTATGATAATTCCGCTCGATAAAATTCAGGATTGAATCGCGGTTGAATTGGCTGATATTTTCGCTGGTCCCTAAGATATTGCGGGCAATCGGATGTCCGTCGAAAATCAATTCCTCAAACTCATCAAAAATCAGTTCCGAGGGTGAATCCTTGTAGGAATTGATTTCTTCGGCAATCACCTCTTTTTCGCGGTTGATCTCTTTTTGCGGGTAAACGCTGTTAAAAAGAATGTCGGACAGTAATTCGGCAGCCCGCTCGTAATCTTCGCGCAGAAAAGTGGAATGCAGCGTGGTTTCTTCTTTGGTGGTGTAGGCATTCAGTTCGCCACCCACATCCTCAATGCGGCTCAATACATGAAAAGCCCGGCGTTTCCGCGTTCCTTTAAAAACCGAATGTTCAATGAAATGGGCTAATCCGTGTTCTTCTTCGGCTTCGTCGCGCGAACCGGTGTTGATTAATACGCCCAGATGTGCCACCGGCGACAGCGTTGGCTGGTGAATCAGCCGGATGCCGTTGCCGAGTGTATATGTCAGAAAATCAGAACTGATCATTCGTCAAAATTATGAGCGGCAAAAGTAAGAAAAGAATGACGGAACACAAGCAGGGGAGGTTTTTTTGATTTTTTTCATCAGAATGAGAATCAAAAAGCACTTTTTTTTTGCCGGAATAAAAATTTGTTTACTTTTGTCGCACCAAAATAAAAAGGGTGCCATAGCTCAGTAGGTAGAGCAACGGACTGAAAATCCGTGTGTCCTTGGTTCGATCCCGAGTGGCACCACAAAGGGGAAAAACGAAAGTTTTTCCC
>JAJUGS010000363.1 GCA_029265875.1 Prolixibacteraceae bacterium | reverse complement strand
CAAATCAAATAATTGCCAAATCGTATTTATGATTTTAAAAGACCCAACTTACTAAAAACGTGTTAATTATACATATGTACAAATTATTTTTATTTGTAATAAATATAAATTAACAAAAATACACACAATTAATGTACATATGTGTTGCATATATTAAAACAAAAGTTACATTTGTAATGTATTTGAATATTGACATTTTGAATTAGATTTTTTACAAACCCAATTAAGATTTCGTAGATATACAGAGTTACTTAGGTCGTTAGGATTAGCGACCTTTTCCTTTTTATAATATTCTGAATATCTTTTAAATAAATTTTAAAATTGGATGTTGCAAATTTGAAATTATATTTTTACATTTGTGTAATTGTAATATAAATCAATTCGATCAGAATATAAATTCAAGACCTGAGTAAAGTTAGTTTAGAAAAGTACAGAATTTAAGACCGTCAAGAGTGGCGGTCTTTTTTATTTTTTCCCCTGACTTCAATTTTAACGGCGAATAATTCTGTATTATATTATTGTATCTTTGTGCCAAATTTTCAAAAGACATGAATAAAAAGGAAGTTCGCGAGTTTATTGTTGTTGAGAATAAACGTCTGAACAAAACCAATTCATTAATTCGAATAAAATCCCAGGCAGAGTTACCCAAAATAATGCCCGGACAATTTTTGAATATTGATATTAGCAATTGCAAAGAGATTTTTCTTCGAAGGCCTTTTTCAGTATTTGAGGTTGATTATGCCAATAATATAATTTCAATATTAGTCAAGGTTTTAGGTCGTGGCTCCGCAACACTTGCAGATATTGGAACAGGCGAAAAGTTGAGTGCTGTTTTCCCTTTAGGAAAAGGTTTTACAATGCCAGACTCAAATGATAAAATTTTGTTAATAGGCGGGGGAAGTGGTACGGCCCCAATGTTATTTCTTGCCAAAGAATCAGGATTAACACCCGAGAATGTGCATATTCTTTTAGGTGCGCGATCGGAAAACGATCATATTGATATTTCTGATTATCAGCAATATGGACTAATTCATTATTCAACTGACGATGGTTCGCTGGGAGAAAAGGGGTTTGTAACACAGCACTCTGTCTTTCAACACAATTTGAAGAATTTTGATAAAATTTATGCTTGCGGGCCTGATGCCATGATGAAAGCAGTGGCAAAAGTTGCGAAAGAAAAGAATATCTTTTGTGAAGTATCTCTCGAAAACCTGATGGCTTGTGGATTTGGTGTTTGCCTTTGTTGTATCGAACCAACAACCCGCGGTAATTTGTGTGTTTGTACCGAAGGACCGGTATTTAATATAAATGAATTAAAATGGCAGATTTAAAAGTTAATATTGGCAACCTGGAATTAAAAAATCCGGTAATGACAGCTTCCGGAACATCGGGTTTTGCTGAGGAACTCAACGATTTTTATGATGTTTCGGTTCTTGGTGCTGTATTACTAAAAGGAATCACATTAAAAAACCGCGATGGAAATCCATATCCGCGAATGGCTGAAACTGCATCGGGCATGCTAAATGCGGTTGGTTTGCAAAACAAAGGAGTTGATTACTTTATTGAAAATATTTATCCCCGGATCAGAAAATATCAAACTAACCTGATTGCAAATATAAATGGCTCAACAGTAGAAGATTACATAATTGTTGCGGAAAAAGTTAACGAATTGGACGACATTGCTGCAGTAGAACTGAATATATCGTGTCCAAATGTAAAAGAAGGAGGAATGGCTTTTGGCATCAGTTGCCCCAGTGCAGAAGCCGTAACCAGGGAGGTTAGAAATGTATGCAAAAAACATTTGATGGTTAAATTGTCGCCAAATGTAACCGATATAACAGAAATTGCCAAAGCTGTTGAAGGTCAGGGGGCTGATAGTGTTTCACTTGTTAATACTTTTTTGGGGATGGCAATAGATGCCAACAAACGCAAACCATTGCTTTCGACCGTTACCGGGGGATTATCCGGCCCTGCCATTAAACCCATTGCTTTGAGAATGGTTTGGCAGGTTCATAAAGCAGTAAAAATTCCGGTGGTGGGAATGGGGGGGATAATGAATGCAACCGATGCCATTGAGTTTATGTTGGCTGGAGCTTCTGCCGTGCAGGTTGGCACAGCCATTTTTAAAGACCCTTTTATTCCGGTGAGAATAATTGAAGGAATTAATGATTACCTTAACCATCACAATTTCAACGCTGTAGCTGACTTGATTGGAAATCTTGAAATCTGATAGTTTCATTATTTTTAGTTATTGATAATTTAATAAATTGTAATGTGAACATTTCAATTTATTTCTTGTTGTATAAAATGCAAATTACAAATAACTAAAAAATAGATACTATGGCAGATTTTAAAATAGTGATGCCTAAACTTGGCGAAAGCATCCAGGAAGGTACTATTACCAAATGGTTTGTAAAAGTTGGCGACACTGTTGAAGAAGATGATATTTTGTTTGAAGTGGCCACTGACAAGGTTGATTCTGAAATTCCTTCGCCGGTTGATGGAAAAATTACTCAAATTATTTACCCCGAAAACAGCCTTGTTCCGGTAGGTGAAGTATTGGCAATAATTAATATCGGAGGTGAACAATCAAATGAAATTGAAAATGTAATTGAATCTGTTTCTGAAAAGACAGATAAAAACGATACAAAAGAAATTGAATTTGAAAATGTTAATGAATTAGAAAATGCGATAAAGCTGTCAAACAGATTTTATTCGCCTTTGGTAAAAACCATCGCAAAGGAAGAAAAAATATCTTTCGAAGAACTCGAACAAATTGCAGGTTCCGGAGCTGGTGGCCGTGTTCAGAAAAAAGATCTTCTTGAATACCTTGAAAACCGTAAGCCGGCAACAAAACCAAGTGCAACAGTTGCACCTGAAAAGCCGCAACCTGAAAGAAAACAGCCAGCGCCGGTTTCAATTGGAGCAAACGACCAGATTATAGAAATGGACCGT
>JAJUGS010000163.1 GCA_029265875.1 Prolixibacteraceae bacterium | reverse complement strand
TAATGTCGTTCCCCATAAAGTGCCAGAAAACCGCATCAACATCAGGATTAAACTGTGATAAAACTGAATTCAGATCGGTTAAATGAGTTTTTCCGTCATTCGATGTCGGATCATAAAAATGTCTGTATGCTGCCTGAATCTCGGGTTCATCGGCGCTGTACCCTCCTTCCTTAATCCAGTCAAGAATTGTCAGGTTCCTGTCTTCGGTGGTAACACTTTTATACCCCGAAACCGTAACTGCCGGACCGGTTATTTTAACAAGTTCAAATCCAAAATTGTAGTTTTTAAATTCAGGCCAGTTAGCTGTTGAACTTTTAAACTTGTTTGTAATAGCAACATTAAAATCGCGGTGTGCTTTTTTGTTGTCGTAACTTCTCGAAAAGTTGACTGAAAAAAGGATCAATAGTGCAATTAAAAGTGTCTTTTTCATAATCGGGGCATTATAAATCTTTTAATTTCCATTTTCCATCATCGCCAAGAATCATTGTAATCTCGAACGATTTTCCATTGTACTGCACGTAATACACGGCATGAAATCCATCACATTTCTGAAGTTTCCTGGTTTTAAAAACTTCGGCAAACGAGGCAAGTTTCGCCTGGTTGCTTTGAAGGGCATCTTTATAGAATTTCTGATAGCCGGAGTCGATAAAATTCAAAAAAGCAGCCTGATCTCCGGAAGAAAGCGCTTTTTCAATATTCACAACCGTTTCGTTCAGCAATGCGATATTTTCTTCAAGCTGTTCCTTGTTTTCATACGGTAATTCAGGCTCCTCCGGGTCATTTTTTCCACACGATATGGCAACCGCAATAATCGAAAGAAAAATTAAAAAAGCAATTAAGATTTTGATTTTCATAGCGTTTAGTTATCTTGTTTGTTCAATTTATATAATTGTAAAGATATGTTATCCAGATGATTGTAATTAAATAAATGCGATAATTTTTTAATTGAATAAATAAAAATCCGGTACGGCGTTATTGTTAATGGGTATGTCATTTTTCGTTTATTTTACAGAAAAAAGGCGAACAATTGAAAACTATTCTTTCCATCGATTGCGGAACTCAAAGTTTACGGGCTGCCCTTTTTTCGCCTGAAGGCGAAATGCTGGCGATTCAGCGTGTTTTGTTTGAGCCCTATAAAAGCAGTCAACCCGGCTGGGCTGAGCAGGACCCCGAAGTTTACTGGCAAGCTTTAACGACTGCCTCGAAGAAACTGAAAGACGAAAATCCCGAATATTTTGAAAATATCGTCGGGATTGGCATAACCACCATGCGCGATTCACTGGTGAATGTTGATGAACAGGGAAAGCCGCTCCGGCCACTGATGGTGTGGCTCGACCAAAGAAAGGCAGCCCCGGTTTATAAACCCGGAATCATCATGAAGGTGATAATCTGGTTTATCGGGATGACCGATTCCATACACAAGGCACAACGCGATGGAAAATGCAACTGGATTCGCCAGAACCAACCCGAAATCTGGGAGAAAACCCACAAATTCCTGCAGGTTTCCGGTTTGCTGAATTTCAGGCTTACCGGCACTTTCCGCGATTCAGTGGCTTCGCAAATCGGGCATGTTCCTTTCGATTATAAAAGACAAAAATGGGGGAACCCAAAACGGCCATTTGTGTTCAGCGCCAAATTGTACCCAATCGAAAAAGAAAAATTGCCTGAATTGGTGAAACCGGGCGAAAAAATCGGTCAAATTACCGAATGGGCATCGCGTGAAACAGGTTTGTCAATTGGTTTGCCTGTCATTGCCTGTGGCTCCGATAAAGGTTGTGAAACGCTGGGAATGGGTGTGTTAAACAGTGATACGGCCAGCCTGAGTTTCGGGACGACGGCTACCATTCAAACCACCAGCAGAAAATATCGTGAACCGATACGTTACATGCCATCCTACCCGGCGGTTTATCCGGGTTTTTTCAATCCTGAAGTTGAAATATTCCGGGGCTTTTGGATGATTAGTTGGTTTAAAAATGAATTTGCACACACCGAAGTGCTGATTGCCAGGAAATTGGGCATCCCGGTGGAAAAACTGCTCGATAAATTGTTGCACCAATCGCCTCCCGGCGCTATGGGACTGGTTGTACAGCCGTATTGGAGCCCGGGTTTGTCGCAACCCGAAGCAAAAGGTGCGATGATTGGGTTTGGCGATGTGCATAAAAAAGAACACGTTTACAGGGCAGTAATTGAGGGGTTGGTTTACGCGCTGAAAGAAGGAAAAGAAAAGATTGAACGGGTTTCGCATACAAAAATTCACCGGCTGGCAGTTTCGGGCGGGGCCTCGCAAAGCAACGAAATTTGCCAGATTACTGCCGATATTTTCAACCTGCCCGTGGTTCGTGGCAATACCACCGAAACTTCATCGCTGGGAGCCGCCGTGTTAACCGCTTTTGGTACAGGTGTTTATCCGACTATTGACGAAGCCGTTAAGAAAATGGTCCACCTGAGAAGCGAATTTCATCCCAATGAAAATAATGTTCGCCTTTACGATTTGCTTTACCGGAAAGTTTATAAAAGGCTTTACCGGAAGCTGGAAACTTTTTACCACGAAATCAGGGATATTACAGGCTATCCGGAATAATTTTGCAGAACTACTGTTATTCTGAAGTTATTTTTTTGAAGGTTGCGGTGGATGACAACACAAATTTTTGTCGTAAAATTGTCTTCCTTGAAATCGACGGCTGTTTTTGCGATAAATTGAAATGCATCAACAACTCAATAAACTGAAATACTAAACAAACCAAAAAATGAAACTTACAACAATCGACATTCTTGTTATCGTAATCTATCTTGTTGCAACCGTGGTTATCGGGCTTGTATTAAAAAAAGTAGCCCAGAAAAGCAAGTCGAATTATATGCTTGGCGGGAATAAACTGCCCTGGTATATGTTGGGCCTTTCGAATGCCTCGGGTATGTTCGATATTTCGGGAACGATGTGGCTGGTAACGCTGCTTTTTGTTTATGGTCTGAAAAGTATCTGGATTCCCTGGCTCTGGCCGGTTTTTAACCAGATTTTCCTGATGGTGTTTCTCAGTATCTGGCTGCGCCGCTCAAAAGTAACTACCGGTGCGGAGTGGATTATCACCCGTTTTGGCAACAAAACCGACAGCAAATTATCGCATGGTGTTGTCGTGTTTTTTGCACTCATTCTTTGTTTGGGTTACCTGGCCTATGGTTTTGTGGGGCTCGGTAAGTTTGTAATGATTTTTATTCCCTGGGAAATGGTGGCACCCTATGTTCCATTTTCCGTTCCTGAAGCGTATGTTCCTCATATTTACGGAATTGCATTTACATTGTTTGCCGTGTTTTATGCAGTTTTGGGCGGTATGGCCAGTATTGTTTGGGCCGATGTGATGCAATATGTAATTATGACCATTTCAGCCATATTAATCGGGGTATTGGCAATGAAAGCCATGATGGTTGAAACGCTGAATGTGCCTGATGGCTGGCACTCTCCGTTTTTCGGCTGGCGGCTTGATGATCTTGACTGGAGAGGAATTATCGATGAGGTAAACGCAAAAATTGCCAGCGACGGCTATTCCCTTTTCAGCATTTTCTTTATGATGATGCTTTTTAAAGGGTTGCTGGTTTCGATGGCCGGCCCGGCACCGACCTACGACATGCAAAAAATTCTTTCCACCAAATCGCCCAAAGAAGCGGCCAAAATGAGCGGTTTTGTTTCGGTGGTGCTCATGCCAATCCGTTATTTCATGATTGCCGGTTTTGCCATACTGGCACTGTTGTATTACGATAAACTTAACCTGATGGTAGGTGGAAAAATAGATTTTGAGCAAATTTTGCCTTCTGCAATTGCTGAATTTGTACCGGTGGGTTTTATGGGATTGTTACTGGCCGGTTTGCTGGCCGCGTTTAACGGAACCTTTGCCGGAACGCTCAATGCTGCGCAGGCCTATATTGTAAACGATATTTTTTTGAAATATGTAAAACCCGAAGCATCGAATAATCAGATTAAAAACATGAACTACCTGATTGGAATTCTGGTGGTTATTGTCAGTATTATTTTCGGGATTTTTGCACAGAACGTTAACAGTATGTTGCAGTGGATTGTTTCGGCACTTTACGGAAGTTATGTGGTTTCCAACGTGTTGAAATGGTACTGGTGGCGTTTTAACGGCTATGGTTATTTCTGGGGAATGGTGGCCGGTTTGTTGCCCGCACTTATTTTCCCGTATGTTTTTTCTGAAACGCTCGATTTGTATTACTTCCCCTGGTTGTTCCTGATTTCGGTTACAGGGGCAGTTTTAGGTACATTGCTTACCAAACCAACCGATGAAAAAGTATTAAAAGAATTCTATAAAACCGTAAATCCATGGGGTTTCTGGGAACCCATCAAACAAAAAGTGATGGCCGAAAACCCCGGATTTGTTCCGAATAAAAACTTTAAACGCGATATGTTTAACGTGGTGACTGGCACAATTGCCCAAACCGCACTGGTGGCATTGCCAATATATCTTGTACTCAAACAAACCCTGCCGCTGGTTGTTACGGTTGCAATCACCATCGTTTGCGGATTTATTCTGAAAAAAACATGGTGGGATAGGTTGCCGGAAGAATAAGCGGTTCAAAGTTTCGGGTTCAAAGTTTAAAGTTGTTTGAATTTTGTATTCCGAACTTTTAAACATTAAACTTTAAACATTAAACAAATTTTATGATACCAACTAAAAAACAATTCGATAAAAGGCTCAGAAAACTTGAAAAAGAGCACAAAAAGCTGATTACAAAAAAGAATAAACCGGTTGAAAAAGGGTACAACGGAATTTATTATCGTTATAAAAGGCCAATTTTAACGGCGGCACATGTTCCGCTCGAATGGCGTTACGATTTAAATTACGAAACCAACCCGTTCCTGATGCAGCGAATCGGGGTGAATGCTACTTTCAACAGTGGCGCAATTTACCTTGATGGACGTTATCTGCTGATGGTGAGGGTGGAAGGCTGGGACCGCAAATCGTTTTTTGCTGTGGCCGAAAGCCCGAATGGTATCGATAACTGGCAGTTTTGGGACCGACCGGTAACCTTGCCACAAACCGAAAATCCCGATGACAATGTGTACGATATGCGGCTCGTAAAACACCAGGATGGCTGGATTTACGGAATTTTCTGCTCCGAGCGCAAAGACCCGGCAGCCCCGGCCGGCGACACTTCGATGGCAACGGCCAGCGGTGGGATTGCCCGCACCAAAGACCTTATCAACTGGGAACGTTTGCCCGATTTTATTTCGCATCACGGGCAGCAACGGAATCTGGTTTTACACCCTGAGTTTGTTCAGGGAAAATATGCTTTCTATACCCGTCCGCAGGATGGTTTTATTGAAGTTGGCGGCGGTGGCGGAATTGGCTGGGCACTGGTAAACGACATTACCTGCGCCGAAGCACCCGAAGAAAAAATCATCGAAGAAAAAATATACCACACCATCAAAGAACTGAAAAACGGTCAGGGGCCTGCACCCATCAAAACCGAAAAAGGCTGGTTGCACCTGGCACACGGTGTTCGGGGGTGTGCTGCCGGGTTGCGTTATGTATTGTACATGTTCATGACTTCGCCCGACGACCCGTCAAAAATTATTGCCCGCCCCGGAGGATATTTCCTGGCTCCGGAAGGCGATGAAAGAATTGGCGACGTTTCGAATGTGGTTTTTGCCAATGGCTGGATACGCAACGAAAACGACGAGGTTTTTATTTATTACGGCTCATCGGATACCCGCATGCACGTGGCCAAAACTACGGTAGAACAATTAATTGATTATTGTTTGAATACACCCGAAGATGGACTCAGGACAGCCGAAAGCGTAAAAACTATCAATGCATTAATTGACAAAAACAAAGCACTTTACAGTAATGAGTGAAATGGTGGGCAAAGACGGGCTTCCGGTTGTCTTGTTCGAAACAATGGACACATGGGCCGAATGGCTCGGGCAAAACGCCGGAACTGCCGGTATTTGGGTACGGCTGGCGAAAAAGAACAGTGGCTTGAAATCGATCGATTATTTTCAGGCACTTGAGGTAGCCTTGTGTTACGGTTGGATTGACGGGATCAAAAAAACCTGGGATGACGTGTCGTGGGTGCAGCGTTTTTCACCCCGGAAACCCGCCAGTAAATGGTCGAAAATCAACAAAGAGAAAGTGCTGAAACTGATGGAAGCCGGTAAAATGCAACCTTCGGGAGTGGCAGTAATCGAAATTTCCAAAAAGAAGGGTACCTGGGATAATGCCTACGAATCGCAAAGCAACACAAAAGTGCCTGCCGATTTGCAGGCCGAACTGGCTAAAAACCCGGAGGCTGCTGAGTTCTTTAACTCTTTAAAAAGTGTGAACCGATACGCCATTATTTATCGTTTGCAAACGGCCCGCACCCCCGAACTTCGCGCCAAAAAGCTGGCAGAATTTGTCGAAATGCTGAATAAAAAAGAAAAAAAATACAGTTAAATGAAAACATACAACTGGGCCATTTTAGGTTGTGGCCATATTGCAAAAAAATTTGCTGCCGACCTGAAACTGCTGCCCAACGCAAATTTGTACGCAGCAGCATCGCGTGATTTACAAAACGCACAGAATTTTGCCGCCGAATTCGGCTTCGAAAAAGCATACGGAAGTTACCTTGAAATGGTAAACGACCCGGCGGTTGACGTGGTGTACATTGCAACGCCACACTCGCACCACCACGAACACACGCTATTGTGCCTCGACCACAAAAAGGCGGTGCTTTGCGAAAAGGCTTTCGCCATTAACAAAACCGAAGTTCAGGAAATGATTGATTGTGCCAAAAAAAATAATACTTACCTGATGGAAGCTTTCTGGACCCTGTTTCAACCCAGTTTTCAGGAAGCCATGCGGATTTTACAAACCGGTGAACTGGGGGAACTGAAAATGGTGCGTTCTGACTTTGCTTTTAAGGCGCCGTTTATCGAAGAGAAACGCCTTTTCAATGTGAAACTTGGCGGCGGCTCTTTGCTTGATATTGGACTTTACCCGGTTTTTGCAGCGTTGGCAGCTTTGGGGAAACCCGAAAAAATAAAAACCAACGCACAATTCAGCAGCACCGGTGCCGAAGAAAGTATCAGCATTGTTTTTAATTACCCGGGCAATAAAATGGCGGCGCTTTCATCAAGTCTCGTTTGCCAGTCACCTACCCAAACCGAATATTGGTGCGAAAATGGATACATGATTTTAAATCCGCGCTGGTTTACGCCCACAAAAATTACTGTGGTGAAAAACGGCGAGGAACCCCGGCTGATTAATCCGCCGCATTTCAGTGGTTTTGGATATCAGTACGAAGCCGCTCACGTGATGGAATGCCTGGATAAAGGCTGGATTGAAAGCGACAGGATGAGCTGGCAAATGAGTCTCGACCTCATGGAAACGCTGGACAAAATCCGCATTGATGCCGGGATATTTTATCCGGGGCACGATGAGAAATTGCTGACGGATAATTAAAAATGAAAAATTGGGAATGAAAAAACAGAAACATCTGATTGTTTCTCTTTTCAACCCGGAACATTGAACTTTAAACTTTGAACAAACTGTGGACTGGCAAAAATTAAAAAAGGAATTCGAGTTCGAACTGAACGACAACATTCTGAATTACTGGGTAAAAGAAGTGTATGACCCTCACCGGAAAACCTTTTTCGGCTTGATTACCAACGACGGAAAAAAGAATCCTGATGCACCTTTATCTGCTGTTTTTACAACCCGTTTGATGTGGACTTTTTCGGCTGCTTACCGGATTTTCCCCACTGCCATGATGAGAACAATGGCCGATGAGGCTTTCAGAATTTTACGCGAAAATTTCTGGGACAATGCAAACGGCGGAATTTACTGGAGCGTTTTTCCTGACGGAAAACCCGAAGACACCAAAAAACAGTTTTACGCCGAAGCATTTTTTATTTACGCACTTTCGGAATATTATCTCGCTTTTAAAGACGAGAAAGCCCGCCAGATGGCCGTTTCGATGTTTATGTTGATGGAAAAATATGCTTTCGACCCTGAATTCGGCGGATATATCGAGGCAAAAACTGCCGATTGGCAGGAAACCGACGACCAGCGGCTAAGCCCCAAGGATATGGATGTAAAAAAATCGATGAACACGCATTTGCACATTCTGGAAGCCTACACCAATTTGTACAGGATATACCGCGATGAGGAAGTCAGGAAAAAGTTGGAACACCTGCTCCGGATTTTTTTAGATAAAATTCTGGATAAAAAAACAGGGCATCTTATTCTTTTCTTTGATAAAAACTGGACAGTTCGCTCAAACATTGATTCGTACGGGCACGACATTGAGGCGACCTGGCTGATGCACGAAGCTGCCGAAGTTTTGGGCGATAAACATATTATTGAAGAGGTTGAAAAGGCAGCCATTAAAATGACCGATGTTACCATTGCTGAAGGGCTGGCGCCACATGGCGGAATGTACTACGAAAAAGACGACGGCCATCTTCAGGAACAATTCGACTGGTGGCCACAGGCCGAAGCCGTGGTGGGTTTTTTCAACACTTTTCAGTTAACCGGCGAACAGAAATATCTGCAGCAAAGCCTGAAAAGCTGGAAATTTATTCAGGATTACATCATAGACAAAAAACATGGCGAGTGGTTTTGGGGAGTCGATGCCAACTTAACTCCGCTGAAAAACACAAAGGCAAATCCCTGGAAAGCCTCGTACCACAACGGGCGGATGTGTATGGAAATGATTAGAAGAATTTCAAATTTTGAAAAATGAGAACATATATCTTGCTTTTATTTTTACCTGTTTCCATGTTTTTGAATGGTGGTTGTCAAACTGAAAACAAACCAAAAATGAATACAGAAACTGTGAAGGAACTCGATTTAAACCGCTATTTGGGCACATGGTACGAAATTGCCCGTTTTGATCATCGCTTTGAAAGAGGGCTTGTAGGTGCAACTGCAACCTATTCAATGCGCGATGATGGAAAAATCAAGGTTATCAATCAGGGTTATGAAAATACACTGGATGGTAAACTCAGTGTTGCCGAAGGAAAAGCAAAACTGACAGGCGACCCTGGCAAATTGAAAGTATCTTTCTTTTGGATTTTTTATGGCGATTATTTTATTCTCGAACTCGACAATGATTATCAATGGGCCCTGATTGGCAGCAGTTCGGATAAATATCTCTGGATTTTAAGCCGCACCCCTCAGCTTGACGACCAGACGAAAGGCCTTATTTTGAAAAAAGCTGAAAAAAGAGGTTACGATACTTCGAAATTGATTTGGGTAGAGCAAAAAATAAAGTAATTCATCCAATTTTTACCGATGTCATGGTTAACGAGCCGGCAACAGCTTTGTCATTAAAAAGCGAAATCTTTTCATTTTTTTCAGCCAGCGCCAAAGCATAAATCAGCGGCAGAAAATGCTCCGGCGTGGGAATTGCCAGCTCAAAAGCTTTTCCCTGTTTGCCAAAATCGATGAGTTTTGCAAAGTCGCCTGATTGAATGTGCTCCTTCATTTTAGAAGAAGCTTCTTTTGTCCAGTCGTAGGCAAAATCATCCACGGCCATTTTGTCCCACGCAACTAGCCGCAGGTTGTGCACCATGTTCCCGCTGCCCACAATCAAAACACCTTTTGAGCGCAACCAGGCCAATTCTTGAGCAAGTTCAAAATGATACCTTGCAGGCTGAGTATAATCGATACTCATTTGTATTACCGGAACATCTGCAGACGGGTAAAGATGTTTGATGACGCTCCAGGCACCATGGTCGAACCCCCACGATTCGTCGAGCCCGACAGTTGTTTTTGCGGTTTTTTCTTTGATTTGTTCTGCCAGTTCAGGATTTCCCGGAGCAGGGTATTGAACTTCGAACAAAGCACGTGGAAATCCTCCGAAATCATGAATGGTTTTCGGGTTTTTCATGGCCGTTA
>JAJUGS010000141.1 GCA_029265875.1 Prolixibacteraceae bacterium | reverse complement strand
CCAAAAAATTCGGACAATTTCTGATTGCCGTTTTTGATGAATGGGTTGCTAACGACATTGGTAAAATCCAGGTTCAGATTTTCGAGGAAACCATTGGAACCGTTTTTACGGGCGATCATACCATTTGTATTTTTAAAAAGAACTGCGGCCGTGTGCCGGTAATTGAAAGCAACGGCGATTTTTATTCGTGCGACCATTTTGTCAACAAAAAACATTTTCAGGGGAATATTCTGGAAAACCATCTTTCGAATATTTTGAATTCGGACAAACAGCAAAAATTCGGGCTGGCAAAATCAGAGACCCTGCCCAATTATTGCAAAACCTGCGAAGTACTGGATTTTTGCCATGGCGAATGTCCCAAAAACAGGTTTATTCAATCGCCTGACGGAGAAGATGGATTGAATTATTTGTGCAGCGGCTACAAAATGTTTTTTAAACATTGCAGGCCTTTTGTTGAAGAAGTTAAAAAAGCTGCGGTACAAAATACCGTTCGGGGTTAAAAGAAAAAAAGGATGAGTCAATACCCATCCTTTTCACTAACTAAACCAATAAAACTAATCAAACCTAAACTTATGAACTAAAACTTTGATTCAAAAGTAACGTGAGTCGGAGAAAGTCAGGTTAACACAATGTTAAAAAACATGTTTTATAACATATCTTAATTCAATGTTAATTTCAGGGATTTTATTATGGCCAGCGATGAAATATTTGTTGGTGGTGAAAATTCAGTTCATAAAAAAAAGGATGAGTCAATACCCATCCTTTTCACTAACTAAACCAATAAAACTAATCAAACCTAAACTTATGAACTAAAACTGATGCAAACATAAGTTGATTAAAACAGAATTTGATTAACTGAATGTTAAATGATGTAAAACAACATTTTTGTTAACACCGATTTAAAAAACGCCCGGAAATTACATTCGTTATTCAGGAAAAAGCAGCTAAACCCTTATTTAAAACAGTTGTAATCAAAACACTGCAATATTTTCAAAAAAATAAGTTGCGATGCTTTGAGTTTCAGAAGATATTCCTTTACTTTGCATTTCAAAGTACTTTTAACAAGAATGAAGACAACGGAAAATTATCTGGAAGAAATAAAGGAAATCAGGAAAATCATGGAGCAATCAGGCCGGTTCCTTTCACTTAGCGGTTTGTCGGGTATTTTAATTGGTATTTATGCACTGGTTGGTGCCTATTTTGCTTACCGCATTGTCTGCCTGCCACCACCATCTGTCATCCGGTACGTTTTTGCGGGCGATGTGGTTTATCAGCTCATCACACTTGCCATGATTGTGCTGCTTGCCTCATTTGTTACCACGTTGTGGTTAACCTGGCAAAAGGCAAAAAAGGATGGTAAAAAAATCTGGAACCACGGTTCGCGCCAAATGTTGGTCAACCTGGCCATTCCTTTTATCAGCGGGGGCATTTTAATTTTGACTTTTACTTTCAGGGGATTTTATGAAATCATCTCCCCTGCCTGTTTGATTTTTTACGGACTGTCACTGGTAAATGCCGCCAAATTTACCCGTCAGGAAATTTTCTATCTCGGACTTTCAGAGATTTCGCTTGGAATATTGGCCGCTCTTTTTCCCGGAACCGGGCTGATTTTCTGGGCACTGGGTTTTGGGGTGCTGCATATTATTTACGGTTCGGTCATGTATTTCAGATACGATCGTCCTTCAAAATAAAACCGGCGTGAAAAACATCTTACAAAATCTGGATAAAGCGTTCGATAATAAAATCAGGCTGGGAATCATGTCGGTTTTGTCGGTGAATTCGAGGGCCACTTTTAACCAGTTAAAAGAAGAGCTTGATTTGACCGACGGAAACCTGGCAAGCCATCTGAAAGCGCTTGAAAAGGCCGAATATGTTTCGGTTACCAAAACTTTTAACGACCGCAAACCCAATACAAGCTACGAAATAACAGAAGCCGGAAAAGCAGCTTTTGAGCGACATTTACTGGCGCTGGAAGAGATTTTAAAACAACTGTAATTTTTTTCATTTTAAACTTTGAAACACAAAGTACTTTTTAAATAATTCATAAAAACAAAACAATGGAAACAAAAGAATTTTTGCAGAACAAATCAAAATCAGTAAACTGGCAGATCACTTTTAAAGTGGTAACTATCGGGATAATTGCCATCGCTTTGCTGATTCCCAAATTTATGATCCTGAGCCTCATCCAGGAACGCGAGTCAACGGCAGGAGCGTCGAAAATGGAGGTCATGCAGAAATGGTCGCTGGCACAAACTGTCAGGGGCCCGGTGCTGGTGATTCCTTACATCGAACGCAATTTCGACAGCCATGAAAAACAGATGACCGAAGCAATTAAAGAGCTTTACATTCTTCCCAAAATGCTGAAAATTGATGGCGAAATTTTTCCTCAAAAACTTTACCGAAGCATTTACGAAACCGTGGTTTATGAGTCGGTGATCAACATAAAAGGTGGTTTTGATCTGGCCGATTTTGATAGTCAGAAAATTGCGGGCGATGATTTGATGTGGGACAAAGCCAAAATTCTGGTGGCCATCAGCGATCTCAGGGGTATCGAAGAAATCGGCCAGTTACTGTGGAACGGAAAACCTGTCACCTTTTTGCCGGGAATGGAAAACCCGTTAATTGGCACCAACGGGATTTCACTCGATCTTTCCAATCTTTCATCCGCAGGCTTTCCGGCCAATTTTGGTTTTACACTGAAACTGAAAGGATCAGAATCGCTGAAGTTTGCGCCTTTGGGAGAAGTTACCGAAGTAATGCTCAAATCTTCATGGAACGATCCCGGATTCGAAGGCAGTTTTCTTCCAACAGAAAGAAACATCGATAAAACCGGATTCCAGGCACAATGGAAAGTGCTGAATTTTAACCGCAACTTCCCGCAGGAATGGAAAAACAGCGAGTACAAAGTTACCGATGCCGACTTTGGGGTGAAGCTTGTTTCCATGGCCGATCATTACCAGAAAAGCTTTCGTACCGCCAAATACGCCATTTTGGTAATCCTGTTTACTTTTCTTTCCTTTTTCCTGCACGAGGTAATTACAAAACACCGGGTACACCCGTTTCAGTATATTCTTGTCGGGTTTGCCGTGCTTGTGTTTTATCTTTTGCTGCTGTCCATTTCCGAGCAGATCGGCTTTAATCTGGCCTACCTGATTTCTGCCATAGCCGTAATAACCATGATATTTGCCTACTCGCGGACTTTCCTCAGCAAATGGCTCGATTCAATTATTCAGACATTAATTCTCACTTTCTCATTCGGGTTCATTTTTGTTCTCATGCAACTCGAATCATATGCACTGCTTGTCGGAAGTGTCGGATTATTCTTTGTATTGGGGCTCACCATGTTTTTTACCCGGAAAATAAACTGGTATGGAGAGTAAAGGGAAGTTTATTGAACCAGGTCCGTGGTACAAACCGGGGGCCTGGTTTTTTATGCTCATTTTTGTGGTTTTCTTTTATGAATTCAAACGCAGGGGGTATAAAAGAAAAAAAGGACGAGTCAACACTCATCCTTTTCACTAACTAAACCAATAAAACTAATCAAACCTAAACTTATGAACTAAAACTGCGACAAAGGTAAACGGGTTTGCCCAAACTGAAGTTAACTAAACGTTAAGACACAATAAATTAATCCAATGTTAATTAGGCAGAATTGATGAATGCAGAAACAAAAAAGCCATTTCGTGTCCGAAATGGCTTTTGTATTCTTTTTAATCAGGAATAAGATGAAATGAACACTTTTCCTGATTTATTTTTATTCTCTTTTCAGAATTACTTTTTTCAGGTCTTGCATTGGTAATTCGCGTTTAAAAGCATCATATTTTGAAAAACCGCGATCGAAAATCTCAACATTGGCAGGTCGTTGCGCGCTTTTGGTGGCCAGGATTACCTCACCCGTGATGGTTTCAATTGTTTTCTTTAACATGGCTTCTTTCTTATCACCAAGAGGAATTGGCGAAAACAGGTCATCTTCAACAGGAATGTCTGGTGAAAAACCATCTTTGAAATCGGTAACTCCCAGTGAATTGGCATATTTCAGGATAATTGGCTGTACTCCCCAATTCTCAATTTCTTTGTAATAAGAGGCCGATTCGTAAAAATCTTCTGGTTTCAGGGTAATGGAGGCTGTATATTTCCCATAGGTTGTTTCACCAACAGTGGTAACAGTCATATACGGTTTTAATCCGGTAATTGTCAACTCCGAAGCAGAAGCCGTTCCTGAACCTGTAATGATCCAAACTTTGTTCAATCCCAGTTTTTGAGTTACTGTATTTAAGAATGTCACCTGCAATTGTTCTGTTGCATTTTTGCTTTGCCAGTAAGCCTGGTATTTGTCATTCCACTGAAATTTCACGAGAATTTTCTGTTCCTCCACCACGTTTAACGGAGCAATCGCACTGCACAAGTGCTGCGCGGCATCAATGGTTCCGCCCGGGTTGTAACGCAGGTCGATAACCAGGTCGGTAATCTGGTTTTGGGCAAAAAGCTGCAATACAGAATCGATACTGTTGTTGTAGTTACTGATGTATTGGGCATAAAATAAATACCCGATTTTGTGTCCGCCGTGCTCTATGATGTTGGTAAACTGCACCGGGTTAAAATTTAGTTCAAGGGCAGTCATTGAGGCGGTTTTTTCGTTGGTAATCCCTATATCTTTCACATATTGCCCGTAGGTACAGGTTAAACTGGTACTGGTGAGTAATTGCATATAATTCGCATCTACAATATCAGCTCCATTCATTGCATAAATCATATCGCCACGTTTAAAACCGGCGGCGGCGGCTGGTGTATTCGGGTAAACATATTCAACTAAAGCAAAAATTTTCTTGGTATCACTGAAACGCCCGAATGCCAGCGACCAGCCATAGGAAGTTTCTTTCCCTTCGAAACTGTTTTCAAGCGCTTTAATATCATCGGTTACAAACGACCACTTATCTTCGGCATAAAGCAGTTTATCAAAATAAGCTTTCGAATCAAATTCATAACGGATATCAATCGTGGGAAGCGTATTGTACCAAAGATAAACCTCCTCCATTACGTCTTTAAAAAATTTGTTGACTTTGATTGTAAGTTCAGGCGCTGTTTCTTTCTCTTCAGGTTCCGGTTCGGGAACCGGGTCGTCTTTACAACCAGTAATCAGCACAATGGCAAATAGCAGCATAAAAGCTGGTATTGACATCATTTCAAAGAATTTCTTCTTCATTTTCATGGCATTATTTAATTTTTCTGTAAAAATAATCGATTTTACTTTTCCTGTTCTTTTGGATATTCAATTCTGACGTGATAAATATTGATTAATTTATTCAAAAGGGTTTCTTTGATAATATTGATTTCATTAAACGTAAGTGCAGAATTATCGAGTTGGTTCAGGTTTATTTTTTCCTGTACCATATTGTCGATCAACTCTTTCAGGTTGGCATAATTCTTATCTTTTAAACTGCGCGAAGCTGCTTCAATTCCATCAATCAACATCACAACTGTTGCTTCTTTCGATTTGGGCAGCGGCCCCGGATAAATAAATGATTCCATATCAACTTTCTCATCCGGATTTTCCAGTTTTTGTTTTAAAAAGAAATAATTGGCTTTTGTTGTTCCGTGGTGTGTGGCAATAAATTCAACAATGGGTTCAGGAAGTTTGTATTTATAGGCCATCTTCACGCCATTTCTGACGTGATCAATGATTACTTCGGCGCTTTTGATATAACTCATTTCATCGTGCGGGTTCATTCCTGCCGATTGGTTTTCGATGAAAAAATTGGGTTTCGAAATTTTCCCGATATCATGGTACAAAGCGCCTGCCCTTACCAGGAAAGGATTTCCCCCGATTTTAAGTATCACTTCCTCGGCAAGATTGGCAATCTGGATGGAATGCTGAAAGGTTCCCGGCGCTTCTTCTGCCAGCTTTCTCAGCAAAGGCTGATTGCTGTCTGAGAGTTCGATCAGGGTTACATCTGAAATAAATCCGAATATCTTTTCAAAAATAAATACCAGCGGGTAAACCACCAGGATAAACAAACTGCTGAGCACAAACCAGCGAAGCATTTTATAGTCGAACCGGACAATCGTCCCTTCCTGGATCAGCGTAATCGAGGAATATACCACGAGATAGGTAAACATTACCAGCAACATCGCTTTTACGAGGTGCACCCTGCGGTGCATTTTATTCAGGCTGAAAACAGCCACCACGCCTGCTGAAAACTGAAGCAAAATGTATTCGTAATGGTTGGGTGCATAAAAACCGATAATCAGTGTGATGACAAACAGCATAAAAATGGCGGTTCGCGAATCAAAAAAAGTACGGATGATAATGGGGAAAATTGCCAACGGTACTAAATAAATATGAAGTTTTGGCATGCTGTTCACAAACATCGATATAAATACCATCAGCACCATATAAAGCAGTAGAAAGGCGATTTTCCGGTGTTTGAAAACAATGTCGGGCCGGTAAATAAACATAAAAGCCACTGCCAAACCAAGCATCGACAAGATGAATATGATTTTACCCACAGAAAGCATCAGCGGGTTGCTGGTGGTATTGGTCTGTTGCCTGAAACTTGTCCTCAGCGATTCGAGTACCTGAAATTTTTCATTGTCAACCACTTCGCCTTCCAGAATAATCCTTTCGCCAACCTGCACCATTCCTCTCGAAGGCGAGATGTTCGCTGTCCTTTCACTGATCTCCTTTTCCGTCATGGCCTTGTCGTATTCAAGGTTGGCCACAATATATTTTTCAGGTGAAAAGGCAGCCAGCCACGCTTTCTGATCCGGTTTCTGACGTTCTGTTTCTTCAATCACTTCCGAAATCTTGTTATAAGCAGTCTTTTCGGAATATAATTTTTCAATTGCCAGTGGTGTGACTACCGATCCAATGCGACGCTTGATCTCCGTTTTGCCATTCAGTTCAGGATACGAATCAGAAGAACGCTGCAAAATGCCGGTTTGGTAAATCTCAGTAAGACTTTTCCTGAGTTTGTTAATGGTTCGCAATTCTTCCCCATCCGGATTCCCTGTGGCCATTTTGAGATCGGCAACCATATTCGCTATATTCCTGACTGCCACTATTGTATCGAAATGAAAATAGGGAATCACTTCCCTGGCAAGTTCAGCTTTCTCAGCCTCAATTTCCTGATCCGATTTTAAAATTGCAAAATCAAAGGGTGCCACAAGATTTTCGTGTTGCCATGGCGAACCTTTCCGGTATTCATATTTAAATTTAGGTTCACCTGGTAAAACAAAAAATAAAAGTGCCGCTGTAAAAAGAAAGAGTGCCGACCAGTAAATAATCAGCGGAATATTTCTCAGATTTTTACTCGAATCATTCATAAATGGTCACAATGTGTTTCAATAATACAGATAAATGCTCAAATATCCCCTGTTTAAAAGTAGAAAAACAAAAAAATCATCGGAATCAGTTGTCAAATCTAATTTTTCATAGTTTTGTGTTAACCCGATTAAAATAGTATAATTTATAATTGATCCGGATGAACTACGGCATTTCTAATCTCAGTATTATTCCAGTACGGAAGGAGCCTTCGGAAAGAAGCGAAATGGTGACACAGATTTTGTTTGGTGAACATTTCGAAATTCGTGAACAAATGGTGGGCTGGGCCAATGTGAGGTTGGAATATGATGGTTATGAAGGATGGGTTGACCTGAAAATGATCACCCCGATACAACCGCGCTGGATGTCGCGCATGAAAAGAAGTCCCGGCGCAGTCACCACCGATATCATCAGCATTATACCGGTGAACAACGAACAAAACCTGATGCTGGTGGCAGGCAGCACCTTGCCGGTATGGCGACGGAATCTCCGGAAATTCTCGATCGGGAAAGATACATACACCGCAACGGGCGAAGTATCTTACGGACAGGTTGAAAATCCGCGTGAATTACTGATCAAACAGGCCCTGAAATACTTCAATGCCCCCTATTTATGGGGAGGCCGGACACCTTTTGGAATCGACTGCAGCGGACTGACACAGATTGTTTACAAGATGATTGGCATCAAACTGCCACGCGACGCAGCCGAACAGGTAAAACACGGAGTAGCCATGAGTTTTGTGGATGAAGCAGAACCTGGCGACCTGGCCTTTTTCGACGACGAAGAAGGCCGGATCGTACACGTGGGTATCATCTGGAAACGTAACAAAATTATCCACGCATCGGGGAAAGTGCGGATTGATAATGTTGACCAGTTTGGTATTTTTAATATTGACACACAACGTTACACGCACAAAATGAGGGTAATGAAAAAAATCATCCGGTAATGGAACGCATCAAACTGCTGATTTTAATTGTCATGCTCGCGGTGGCTGTTTACCTGGTTGTAAAATACTGGAAAACCGGCCGCAGGGACTGAATGAATGATTGGGTGATTGGGTGAATGAGTGAATGAGTAAATGGGTTAATGGGTTAATAGGTTACAGGTTACGGGAATCCAGAATCAATTATCAAGGATCAATCTTAAATCATTAATTGTAAATAGTAAATCAAATGTATTCCTATCAATATCCTCGTGCTGCCCTCACTGTCGATGCCATTGTTTTTACACAAAAAAACAACGAAACTTTTGTTTTGCTGATACAACGCGGCCATGAACCATTTAAAGGGAAATGGGCTTTGCCTGGCGGTTTTGTAAATATGGACGAAACGCTGGAAGAAGCCTGCAAACGTGAACTATTGGAGGAAACCGGACTAAAGGTGGATGCCTTGAAACAATTCAAAGCTTACGACGCCATTCACCGTGATCCCCGCCACCGGACCATTTCTGTTGTATTTTCAGCCGAAGTTCATAACAAAGAAAATGTTGCCGGCGGTGATGATGCATCAAAGGCTGAATGGTTCCCGATTACAGCCCTGCCGCCGCTGGCTTTTGATCATGCCCAGATGTTGAGTGAGTTTTTCAGCTTTTAAAGCTCCGGGGAAAAAATTTGACGTTCATACCCCAACCTCAACTGTTGAAATCCATAAAAATCAATTAAAAATAATGTATTTCACCAAAGAAAGTCCCTCACAGTATTTCGACTATTCAGGATAAAGATGACAACCATTATAACAATGAAATCCACGACAACTTTTTCTCATCACCTTCTTCCAGCCTGCATCAATTCCAGTTTTCGCTTGACATTGTATCGTGACAGTAGAAAACCGGCTGCGATACCGGTGTAATACTGAAAATTGAAAAAAAACAAATATATACACAGCAGTCGATCTCATAAAAACACGGTTAACAACCAGCATGTTCGCAAACAAAATATTGTAGAAAAAATTACCTGCAAAATACAACAGCACAACCGTGTTAATCCAGATCAAAGGCGAAAGTGTAAGGTTCTCAAGTTTTGCTTCAACCATTATTTTTAAGTAGAGCAGAACTGAAAACAAAATCATCAGCCTATCTTCCAACATGCGCGTGTGAGGATACGATTTCAGATCTTGTATAAGAACAAAATTTACAACTCAGTACGATTCAAATAAAACAACACCTGCCCAAATATAATTTCGTTGAATAAAACCCCTGAGACATACAACATAAAATTTAGCCCAGATCAAGGTTTCGAACATGATATAAAAATGCAGCCCCGGGATATTATTCTTTATCCCAGCTTTTAATAGCAGCCAAATAAACTGCTCGATATAATACCCGGCCAGTGCATAATAAAGTAACCGTTTCAGATTTTTGTCCAGTTTATAATATGAATAAGTACCCGCCAGATGGTAAGTAAGGGTGATAAAATATGAATCAATCTAATGACAGACATGCATAAATATTGTCGTCTGAAAGTAACAAAATATACGTAAACGGAAAAAGGGCAGCTCAATAGCTGCCCTTTTAAATGTTAACCCCCAAACACACAATTGGCCAGAGATGGCCAATGCGGTTCAAACATAGAAAATATATCGGAAATAAAAAAATATTGGCAAAAAAAAAAATCGCCGTTCAATAACCGTCATTTATGATAAACAAACCTCTGAGAACAATGCTTAACGTTAGAAATAAGTTGGTTAAAGGCTTCAACTTTCAATAACATTATTGCTGAAAAACTTTTTCGCGGGTATCTCATTTTTCCATCACAAATTTTTAACCTTTCATAGATACATCAGATGTAATTCATCTGTAAAAAACTTTCCCAAATCAGATTCACACCTGAGTATAAATGAATCATAAGTAAACACAATAGTATTTGTATTAACACATTAAAATCCAAAATAGCCAATTCTCACTACCCCCATTGATCCTTTCACACCGGAATGATATTTCCGGAAAAAATGCTTAATCTTGTAAACTACAATTAACCTGAGTCAATTAAAATGCTAAAAATGTCGGTTATGAAAAATCTTCTCATTGCACTGATGGTCGTTTCTTCAATCGTATTTTCCTGCTCAGCCCAGGATAAACCCGAATTTGAAGAACCGCTGAATATCCTTGTTTTCAGCAAAACAGCCGGTTTCCGCCACGAATCCATTTCATCGGGACTGAAAATGCTGTATGATTTCAGCAAAAAACAAAACTGGGTGCTTACCGCCACAGAAGACGACCGCTTATTTACAGAGAGCTTTTTAAACAGTTTTGATGTGGTGGTATTCCTCAATCCCACCGGCGATGCCATTAACCATGTTGGCCAGGCTGCTTTTGAAAAAGTGATGAACGGTAAAGGTTTTGTGGGAATCCATGCTGCTGCCGACTGCGAATACGAATGGCCCTTTTATGGTGCGCTGGTGGGTGGCTATTTCAGGATACATCCGCCATCGCAGAAAGCGACAGTGGTTTTCGAACCTAACGACCACCCGGCCATGAAGCCTTTTGCCGGGATGAAATCATACACCACTTATGATGAGTGGTACACTTTCAAAACAAATCCGCGACCCAATGTAAAAGTTTTGGCAGTTCTTGATGAAAACTCCGTCAAAGAATTCGATAACGACAAATGGAAAATGGGAGACCATCCCATTATCTGGTGGAACGAGCAAAACGGAACCCGTTCGTTTTATACTGGTTTCGGACACACACACGAAGCTTTCCAGGACGAAAAGATACAGCAACATATCGTCAATGCCATTAATTGGGCGGGTAAAAGAATTGATTAAGAGTGGCCGGTCAGCACTTAAAAACTAAACGCACAATCCGGAGAACCGGGATTGTACGTTTAGTTTTTGCTGATTAATCAATTGTTTTTTTGCTTTCCTTTCCCGCCAACATGTAGTTTCTGTTTAGGTTATTTCCGGTTAATAATACCATTATCGGTCTTCTTTAATTGTTAAAAAAAATGTTCATCAAAACTTCCTCGGGATGCAAACAAATTCACGGTTCAGGGGTCTTATTACAAAACAGGATGATGCAGCAAATCGCATAAAGATGAAACACTTCAGGAAAAACAACAAAATAAACCAGAGAACCTACACATTCGTTAAAACCGGAAACACGCTGAAATAAGATGGTGATGATGAAAACACGCAAAAATTTGCAAATAAAACTGGGCATTTCCCTGATGATTTTTTCGGGTGTATTCTTTGCAGCCTCCATCATTTTCCCGATGACCGACCTGCCGGTACGTACAAAAGTGATTGCATCAACAACCAGCATTGTGCTCATGGAAATTGTCTTCTGGGCAGGTGGACTGTTAGTGGGCAAAGAGCTTTTTATAAAATACAAGGCTAAATTAAACCCCGTCAACTGGTTCAAAAAAAATAAAGGGGAGCAAGTCTCCCCTTAAAACT
>JAJUGS010000143.1 GCA_029265875.1 Prolixibacteraceae bacterium | reverse complement strand
TGTCTTCTGGGCAGGTGGACTGTTAGTGGGCAAAGAGCTTTTTATAAAATACAAGGCTAAATTAAACCCCGTCAACTGGTTCAAAAAAAATAAAGGGGAGCAAGTCTCCCCTTAAAACTGATTTATTGTAACAAAGATCAAGTAATACAAAAAAAAACGGCACCTGTTGATTATCAGGCAGAAAATACATCCATGCTGCTGCATTGGAAAACCATTCCACCCGGTTCCGTTTGATATCGGATTATAGAATTTTCAGACCGATGGAAAGCATAAAAGCATTGTTTTTAAACGACTCCCCATTCATCGAGTAAATATCGGTAAGGCCGTTTTCCATTTTTGCATCAATGGTCATAAACAAAATATCCACCCCCACACCATATTGGATACTCATGTAATGCTTTTTAAAAAAAGATTCGTTAAAAACATCGCCATCTTTTACTTCGTCACGGGTTACATTGCTTAAAACCGGCCCGCCAATTAAGTGAACATCAAACGATTTTCCTTTAATTACCCGGTATCCTAAAAGAACAGGGACATCAAATGTGGAATAATCCAAAGATGCAAATGTATTCGATAAATCAGAGGTTATGTCGCCACCTTTTCCACTGAAATAAATCTCAGGTTGGATAAAAAGGCGATCCCAGCCAATCCTGGCAAAAGCACCAAAATGAGATTTGGTAACTGATTCGGCAGAATAATCCTCCATATTAAAACTAAGCTTCGAAAAATTTACTCCACCTTTTAATCCAAGATCGAGTTCGGGTTGTGCTGCAACTGAAACAGTGAGTCCCATAGCAAAAACGATAATGAGTAATCTTTTCATATTATTTATTTAAAAATTCATAGTTAACAAACGCAGGAATCTGTAATTAAGTGCCCTAATTTAAAACTAAATGATGATACAAGTCAAGATAATCAGTTTTGAAGGGCATAATTTTTGATTTCAGCATCGCCGAAAAAGGGAAATGTTAATGATGAAAAATATTATACTGATTTTGGTAGCGGGAGCATTTTTTTCCTGCTCTTCGGCCAAGTATATTCACGATCCGGAAAGCCGCGACAGGCAAAAAGATTTATCGGAAAGCCGCAGTTCATCGGTTATTGCCGATGGCTTGATGGCAATGTTTTCTGTTGCTTCGGCAGTGTTTTTTGAAACAGGCGTGGATTGGTTCCCGGCTGAAACAAGATTCAAAAAAATGATGATCAAAAACCCCACAAAAGACACCTTGTATGTGAATATGCTCACCGATGTTTTCTGGGACACCAACAATTACTGTGATTTTATGGATATCAGGATTCCGCCTGAAAAATCATGCCGTATTTTGTGCCCCGTTGATGCCGAATACAATGTTTATTACAGTAATACCATTCAGGAAGATGACGATGAGATGATCACCATCAATACATCAGAAAAAAACAAATTAACACTGAATCCGGTGCCGGTTTTATTGGGCAATCCTTAAGAACAATCAGGAAAAATACTTTTTAAATTCGGAATAGTCTCTTATAATTTTCACCAACCGGGGTAGTTTTGGCAAATGTTGTTGTATTTGCCATCCGGTAATAAAAATCTTCTGGTGATCAAAAACTTCCCTAAGCCTTACAAGATAATCCTCCAGTTCTTCTTTCGGGAAACCATTGATGAAAGCTGTAAAAACATAATCAATTTTAATATGACCTGCCACTTTTACGAGATCGGTGAACGGAACAAACTGACCCAAATAAACCACATTATACCCTATTTTACGGGCAAGTAGTGAATAATACAGCAAACTCATTTCGTGAAGTTCGCCATCGGGGAGAAAAAAGAGGAATGTCGCATCACGGGTTGACCCGTAACCCAACTTGTCGATTTCAGCAATCAGTTTTTGACGGAGAATATTGGTTACAAAGTGTTCCTGTGCCGGAAATATCGATCCAACCATCCAGTAAGTGCCAATCCGTTCAAACAGTGCAAAAAACACTTTGCTGATAGCATCTTCAATCCCTTTCTTTTCGATAATTTCGGTAGCAAGATTGTAAAAACCGGCATTGTCGAAGTTCAGCATACTAATGATAAGCCTGTCGATATAATCGGGTTCCGCGGTGCTTTTGGTGTTTACATTAACCACCATTTCGCGGATTTGCCCTTCATTCATCTTCGACACCTTTGAAATTTTATACCCGTTTTTTACGAGTAACGAAACACTCAAAATTCTTCTGAGGTCTTCATCGCTATAATACCTGATATTGGTGTCTGTCCTTGCCGGAACCAGCAGTTTGTAACGTTTCTCCCAGATCCTGATGGTGTGTGCCTTAACACCCGACAATACCTCCAAATCCCTGATTGAATAACCCTCTGCTTTCATTATATATATTTTTAAGTCACTGTTAAAACACAAAATTAATGTTAATGTTTAAACTTACATCTTAAAAAAATAAACAAAATCAATTTAAAAGCCAATTTATTTCATGCGTTAATCAGCATTTTTAATCAATCTGTCCAACGAAACCACTATTTTTAACCCCGAATTGAAAATAAAAGTGAAACTTTCAGGTTCTCAGCCACACTTTTCAGTTCAGAATAAATTAAAACAGTTTAACAATGAATGTTTTAAGAATTTTTCTTTCTGCAATCATTCTGATGATTGTTTTGTGCGCTAATGCCCAACCGAAATATGCCATGGTTATTCATGGTGGTGCCGGAGTTATGTCGGAAGCAAAAATGAGCCAGGAGGCTCGCGCGGAATACGAAACGAAATTAAACGAAGCCCTGAAACTGGGCGAAAAAATGCTGAACGAAGGTGCAACAGCTACCGATGTGGTTGTAAAAGTGATCAACATACTGGAAGATTCCCCACTTTTCAATGCCGGAAAAGGTGCCGTATTTACCCACGATGGGAAAGTGGAACTCGATGCTTCGATCATGGACGGAAAAACCTTAATGGCAGGCGCAGTTGCCGGCGTGCGCGACATAAAAAACCCGATTTGTGCTGCTCGCGAAGTGATGCGCAATTCTGAACATGTTTTTCTGAGCGGAAAAGGTGCCTCGGAGTTTGCAAAAAAACAGGGGTTGGAAATCGTTCCTAATAAATATTTCCATACAAAAGCCCGCAAAGAATCACTGGAACAATTACTGAAAAATGAAAGAAAAAGAACAAACAGCGACAATACCGGAACAGTAGGTTGTGTTGTTTTAGACAGCCACGGAAATCTCTGTGCCGGAACTTCCACCGGCGGTATGACCAACAAAAGATTTGGCAGGATTGGCGACACGCCCGTGATTGGTGCCGGAACTTACGCCAACAATAAAACCTGTGCTGTTTCGTGCACCGGGCACGGCGAATATTATATCAGGCTGGGGTTTGCCCGCGATATTTCTGCCTTGATGGAATACAAAAACCTGACGGTGCAGGACGCCTGTAAAACGGAGATTGCCAAACTTACTGAACTAAACGGAACAGGTGGCGTTATTGCTATCGACCAACAGGGAAATATTGCGATGGAATTTAACACGAGTGGCATGTTCCGCGGGTTTATCAAATCAACCGGAGAAAAAGAAGTGGCAATTTTTAAATAATCTGAAGAAAGGACAAAATGAAATTTCTTTATCCAACATTTCTGTTTGCCCTGCTGGCTGTGGCTATTCCGGTGATCATACACCTTTTCAGCTTCCGTCAGTACCGCACTGTTTATTTCAGCAATGTGAGTTTTTTGCGCGAAATCAAAAAAGAATCAAAAAACAAATCGAAACTGAAACAATTGCTGATTCTTGCGGCCAGGATCCTGACCATTATTTTTCTGGTACTTGCTTTTGCCCAACCCTATTTCCCCTCAAAAAATCAGGCACTGAAATCATCAAAACAGGTTGTCGGAATTTATATCGACAATTCCTTCAGCATGAATGCGCTTTCCGAGAAAGGACAATTGCTGGAAGCCGCCCGCAACAAAGCACTCGAAATTTGCATGGCTTACCCGCCGGGCACGAGATTCCAGTTGCTTACCAACGACATGTTGCCCAAACACCAGCACCTGTTTAACCGCGAACAGTTTGTCCGCGAAGTGGCCGAAATCCGGCCGTCTCCGGTTGTAGTCCCGTTTTCGCTGATCAGTCAGCGGTTTGCTGCCGGAAGTCATTCCGACCCGGAACCGGGAGCCTCCCGTTTTTTGTACTATATATCTGATTGTCAGCGACCGGTTACTGATCTTGAAAGTTTCGGAAACGAAGCGGTTACAAGATACATCCTCCCGGTAAAACCTTCGGGTGTTGCCAATCTTTATATCGATTCATGCTGGTTCGAAGTGCCGGCGCACCACCTGAAACAGGAGGAAGAAATATTTGTAAGGATCAGGAACAGTTCGGAACAGAGTTACCAGGACCTTCCGCTGAAAATAATCCTGAATGATTCCATCAAATCGATCACTAATTTTACCATTGGTCCGCTGAACGAAATAACCACCAGTTTAAAATATACCAACAATACAAGCGGGCTGCAATTAGGACAAATCGAAATCGCTGATTACCCGTTTACGCACGACAACAATTGGTTTGTGAGCTATTTTGTGGAACCTCATTTAAAAACGCTTGTAATCTTCGACAATACAAATTCCTCAAAAGAAGGCGCCGATTATATTTCAGCATTGTTTGGCAACGACAGTTATGTTATACCGGATGTTGTTAACAGCCAGAACCTTCAAATCAGCCGGATTTATGATTACAATGCTGTCTTCCTCGTGAACCTGAATGACTTTTCAACTGGCCTTGTCAGCGAACTTAGCAATTATGTGGCAAAAGGTGGGTCGGTGGCCATTTTCCCGGGCGATAAAAACCCATTGGCAATCAACAACCTGCTTTCAGGGTTAACCGCTCCCACGATTGTTTCAACTGACACCACCCGCCAAAAAATCTCGGGAATCGATTTCGACAATGCTTTTTTCAGCGATGTTTTCCGTAAAAAAGAGGAAAACCCGGTTTATCCTGAAACAAACGGACATTTTCTTTTCAGCGGCAACCTGCGCCCCGATGCCAGCCGTTTGCTCTGGTTTCAGAACAATGACCCGGCTTTGCTGAAAGTACCTCACGAAAACGGGAAAACCTGGATTTTCAGTTTCACGCTCAACAAAAAAAATGAATCGTTTGCCCGCGACGTGATTTTTGTTCCGGTGCTTTATAACATTGTTTTAAACAGTGTTCCGCAACAACAAAATTCGCTGATTGTGGGTAAAAACAACTTCTACCAGATTGAAAACGGACGTCACATCCATCTTGAATCGAAAACTGAAATCGAAAACAAAAAGACAGGCGAGAGATTTGTCCCTGCAAAAAATATAACCGGCCGGGGTGTAATTCTTGAATTCGACCCGCCCATTGAAACCGATGGCCACTACCTTGTTTGGAATGAAGATTCGGTAATTTCGGCTTTTGCTTTTAATTACGACCGCAAAGAATCGGATCTCCGGTATTATGGCGCCGACGAAATAAATGCAAAAATTGAAGCGCTCCGGTTGAAAAACACTTCGGTGATTGAAAATGCCGAAAACAATTTTGCCGAGGTTTTTGATGAAATCCAAAACGGCCAACAACTCTGGAAATGGTTCATTTTACTGGCTATCCTGATGATTCTGGCTGAAATTTTACTGATTCGTTTCTGGAAGATCAAACCAAAAACATGACGTTTTTCAGTGCTTAAAATCACCTTCGGAAGTCTTGTACAATTGTGAGTAAAATTGTAAATCTGTACCAAATTTTTAAAACCAGGAAAATGATTGCACTGACTTCAAAAGATTACATGGCCAAAGAAGAGAAATTTGGCGCTCACAATTATCATCCACTACCCGTTGTGCTGGCAAAAGGCAAAGGAATCCATGTTTGGGACGTGGAAGGCAAACGATATTTCGACTTTTTATCGGCCTATTCAGCAGTAAACCAGGGTCACTGTCACCCCAAAATTACGGCAGCGCTCACAGAACAGGCACAAACTTTAGCCCTCACATCAAGGGCATTTTACAATAACAAATTAGGCGACTGGGAAGAATACATGACCAAACTTTTTGGTTACGACCGCATGTTGCCCATGAATTCGGGTGCCGAAGCCGATGAAACCGCGCTGAAACTCATCCGTAAATGGGCCTACAAAGTGAAAGGCATTCCGGACAACCAGGCCGAAATTATTGTTTGCGACGGCAACTTCCACGGTCGCACAATCACCATCGTTTCCATGTCGTCAGACCCGGATGCGTTTAACCATTACGGACCTTATACACCAGGATTTATTCACATTCCGTTTAACGATATCGACAAATTGGCTGAAGCACTTGCAAGACCCAATGTGGCCGGATTCCTGGTGGAACCCATACAGGCTGAAGCTGGCGTTTTTGTTCCCGACGAAGGTTATCTGAAAAAAGCAGCAGAATTGTGTAAAAAACACCATGTTTTGTTTGTGGCCGACGAAGTTCAGACAGGGCTTGCCCGCACCGGCAAATTATTGGCCTGCGACCACGAAGGCGTCCGCCCCGATATTCTGGTATTGGGCAAAGCGCTTTCAGGTGGTGTTTACCCGGTTTCGTGCGTTCTGGCCGACGACGAAGTTATGCTGACCATCAAACCCGGCGAACATGGCAGCACTTATGGCGGAAACCCGATTGCTGCTTCGGTTGCCATGGCAGCATTGGATGTGATTGTGGAGGAAAAATTAGCCGAAAATGCCACAAAAATGGGCGAAATTTTCAGAAATGAAATGAGTTCGGTAAAATCGGATATGATTGAAATTGTTCGCGGTAAAGGGCTTTTAAATGCCATCGCGGTAAAACCCAAAAATGGAAAAACGGCCTGGGATGTATGTCTGCGGCTGAAAGACAACGGGTTGATTGCCAAACCCACTCACGAGCATATTATCCGGTTCACGCCACCACTGATTATTAATGAAACTGAAATGTATGAAGCATTGGCAATTATAAAACAAACCTTTAATGAGTTTGTATAACCAGAGCCAAAAAAAGACCGTGTTTCGGCACGGTCTTTTACTTTTTATATTTTCTACAGCTTATTTCAACACTTCTTTTTGCTGAACCTCAAAATTCCGGTTGTATTGAAGCACCGAAACTCCCTGGTTCATGTATCCACCCGCAGGAGAAACCTTTTCAAAGTGATAGTTTCCCTGAACAAGGTTCACATCAAGGTCGCCGACACAGGGTATAAAATTGTTGCCATACCAAAATAGTGCATTCAGGAAATAATAAGCCACATCAAATCCCTGGATTCCATAACTGTTTGGCTCGGTACCAAAATTTGCCCTGAATTTTCTGACGTAGGAAATGGTCGCATTCTTCCCGTAATTAACCCAATACGGATTGATATAATGCATTTTCAGGTTGTGGAAATGTGCAACATCAATGCTTTGATATCGTTGCTGAAAGTTTGCCTGTGCCACCAGTGTTATCGGGATTTCGTCGGCCAGGTTATTCAGGTTCGATATGGCAACACTCAGTTCTCCCTCATCAGCAGTCGGGATAAAAACAACATTTTCAGAATCCGCAATCAAAACATTTCGTAACCCGCGTGCACGTTCCCTTTTAAAATCATACACCTGAAAACGGCTTTTTGGCGACTGTTGCGCAAGCGCCTGCTGAATTCTTGTTACCAGCTGTCCCTCAGGAGTTTCTTCGTAAGAACCGGTTTTTATGACAACAAAATTCTTTCCGGCAAACTCCTTTCTGACCATTTCAACCGTTGCCGACGCAATATATTCACGGGTCGGGTTTATCTGGAAAAAATAAGGATTATTGCTGATAATAGTCGATCGGGGTGTAAATGGCGAAACCATTGGAATCTGGTTTGTTTCAGCAAACGAAGCTACTTCCTTCTGCACATTTTCATAAACCGGCCCAATGATCAGGTCGGTATTTTTCAATGCTCCTGAATTAACCAGTTTCCTCACACTTTCCGGACTGTCTTTTGTGTCAAAAACGCTCATTTTTACATTCATTCCGGCTTTTTGCATCGAATCGACCGCTACCAGAACGCCTTCGTAAAACTGAAGAAAGTTCTCGCTGTTACCATAAAACCGGTTAACAGGAACCGCGGGTTCTGACGATTCAATAACAGTGTCAGGCATTGAAGTTATTAACGCAAGGCTGTCATCAATAACAGGCTGCGAAACTAAACCATTGCGAAGGTCGGCATTGGCATCCAGAAACAAGGGAAGAAACAGGGCAACTGAGTAAGTTCTTTTCCCGGCTTCCGAAACCGAAAGTTTTGTACAATTTCCGGTGCGGGCTTTAACTTCTCTTTCAGCATTGTTTGCTTCATCCCCATTTTCAACAGGCTGAGAGACAATATTCTGACTGTTTGTTTTCTGTGGGATATTCAGTTTCATCCCCGATTGAAGTGTCACCAACCCCGGGTTTGCCGCTTTCAGTTCCGATTCGGTAATCCCATACTTTTTGGTGATCCCGTAAATGGTTTCCCCGGGTTCCACATTATGGGTAATTCCATCAGAAACTTCAATAGGTTTCGCAACCGTTTCAGCCTGAACTTTGCCTGATTTCGACGGAATCTGAATCCTGGCACCGGCTTTCAGATTTCTGGCATCGGGGTTCAAAGCCAGCACTTCGCTTTCTGATACATTGTATTTCCTGCAAATGCCATACAATGTTTCTCCTGAAACCACCGTGTGTATGATTTTATTCCCGGCTGAATTTTCGGGTTCGGTGTTTTTTTCAGCCGTATTACTGATTTCCTTGAATTCCCAGACAGGAATCCGGATTACCAATCCCTTTTTTAGTTTTTGTACTTCAGGATTATAAGAATAAATTTCCTCTACATTTACCCCGAATTTTCTTGAAACAGAATAGGCTGTTTCGCTGTTCGATTCAATGGTATATTGTTTAAAACCAGTCGGATCACCCTTTTTAAAACCACCTATTTCAGCAAGGCTGAAACTTCCGTCGAACGGAATTTTCAACATTTGCCCGATATTCAATCCGTCTTCAACTCCGGGGTTGCTTCGCATAATCATGGCAGGTTCAACCCTGAAATTTCTGGAGAGTGAATAAATGGTTTCGCCGGCTTTTACCTGGTGAATGATGTATTTTTGCCCGTTAATAATAACCAGGTCATTATCTTTCAACTCCTGGGCATTTATAATCTCAGTTGCTGAAATCATTAAAATACCCAGTAATACAAATCGAAGAAATTTCATTTACAAACGATTTAAAACGCCAAAATTAAAAAATAAAGTGCTTGTTAACGACCTTGCAATCTGAAAATAGCCAGATTCGATATGATTATAACATTGTCGGTGTTTTATTTTGTTGTTGTTAACATCGGCGGCATTTTAATGAACAAATCAACGGCATTTTAAGTGATATTTTTACTTTTGCCTGTAAAATAAGCAGTTCACCATTAAAATATATTTTCATGCAGGAAAAGATACTCATCCTTGATTTCGGGTCACAATACACACAGTTAATCGGGCGAAAAATCAGGGAGTTAAATGTTTATTGCGAAATCCATCCTTTTAACCACCACCCCGCTATCGACGAATCAGTAAAAGGTGTTGTACTTTCAGGCAGCCCATATTCGGTTCGCGATGCCGATGCCCCCAAACCCGATCTTTCTGATATAAAAGGAAAACTTCCGGTGTTGGGTGTTTGTTACGGAGCACAATACCTGGCGCATTTTTACGGTGGCGAGGTGGCCCCGTCAAACAGCCGCGAATATGGACGCGCCAACCTCGGTTATATTGACCACAGCTGCCAACTGTTTAAAAATATCAGCCAGCATTCGCAAGTCTGGATGTCGCACGGAGATACAATTGTAAGAATTCCGAAAAACTATAAAATGGTGGCTTCCACCGAAGATGTGAATTTTGCCGCTTTCAAAATTGATGATGAACCCAGTTGGGGCATTCAGTTTCATCCCGAAGTTTATCACACAACCGAGGGCATACAATTGCTCCGCAATTTTGTGGTGGATATTTGTAATTGCAAACAGGACTGGACACCGGATTCGTTTGTAGAAACCACAGTTCGTGAATTAAAGGAAAAACTGGGGAACGACAAAGTGGTGCTGGGGCTTTCAGGAGGAGTTGATTCATCGGTGGCCGGTGTTTTACTGAATAAGGCAATTGGCAGCAACCTCACCTGTATTTTTGTCGATAACGGGTTGCTCCGGAAAAACGAATTTGAAGATGTTTTGCATTCGTACCAGGACATGGGATTGAATGTGATTGGTGTCGATGCCCGTCAGAAATTCTGGAACGACCTGAAAGGAATTACCGACCCTGAACAAAAACGGAAAATTATTGGCCGCAATTTCATCGAAGTTTTCGACGAGGAAGCACACAAAATTACGGATGTAAAATGGCTGGCACAGGGAACAATTTACCCCGATGTTATTGAATCGGTTTCAGTAAACGGGCCGTCGGCCACCATCAAATCGCACCACAATGTGGGTGGTCTTCCTGAAAAAATGAAACTGAAAATTGTTGAACCGCTCCGCTTGCTTTTTAAAGACGAAGTGCGGCGGGTGGGAAACACACTGGGTATTAAACAAGAGTTGATCGGACGTCACCCATTCCCCGGGCCAGGGCTTGGCATCAGGATTCTGGGCGATGTTACGCCTGAAAAAGTGAGAATCCTGCAGGAAGCAGACGCCATTTTCATCAACGGCTTAAAAAACTGGGACCTTTACAACAAAGTGTGGCAGGCCGCCGTAATATTATTGCCGGTGCAATCGGTGGGAGTAATGGGCGACGAAAGAACCTACGAAAATACAGTTGCTTTGCGCGCTGTAACTTCAACCGACGGAATGACAGCCGATTGGGTTCACCTGCCCTATGATTTTCTGGCAAAAATGTCGAACGAAATCATTAATAAGGTAAAAGGTATTAACCGGGTAGTGTACGATATCAGCTCAAAACCACCGGCAACCATTGAATGGGAATAGGTGTTATATTGATTTGCAAATCGTGCAATTCAAAAATCAATGGGAAGATTACATTGCAAAGGGCATTTTTGAACTGTTAAATTTTAAAACAAAATGAAAAGTTTTCCGGTCGTTAAAATTAAAGAATTAATGGCTGCTGCTATAACAATTTTATTGCTGGCAGCCTCGGCAATTGGTGTAATCGCGCAGGATGAAGTTCAGCAAAACCAATTGAAATTTGGCAGGTTGCTCAGGCTGATTAACGGGTACTATGTTGATTCGGTGAATATTAACGAGATTACTGAAAAAGCGATTGTTAGCATTCTGAGTGAGCTTGACCCACACTCGGTTTATATGTCGAAAGACGAAGTTGCAAAAATGAATGAACCGCTTGTCGGGAATTTTGAGGGAATCGGAATTACTTTTAATATTTTCAAAGACACACTGCTTGTTACCACCACCGTAGCCGGCGGGCCTTCCGAAAAAGTGGGGTTGAGGGCCGGTGACAGAATTGTGGAGGTTGATAATAAAAACATTGCCGGAATTGGTTTGAAAAACAGCGATGTTTTTGACATGTTACGCGGAAATAAAGGAACCCAGGTTAATTTAAAGGTTTTGAGAAAAAATGAACCCGGGTTACTCGATTTCACCATTATTCGCGATAAAATTCCGATCAACAGCCTCGATGCCGGTTACATGCTCGATGATGCCACCGGTTATATCAAACTCAACAAATTTTCGGCAACAACCACCGAAGAATTTACCACCGCCATGAAAGAGCTGAAAAAACAAAAAGTTCAGAAC
>JAJUGS010000336.1 GCA_029265875.1 Prolixibacteraceae bacterium | reverse complement strand
CGAAGCCGATTGCTCCATTTTCCCGGCGCCAAGGGCACACGGAGGTTTCCCTTCTTACAAGGTTCAGGTTCCTTCCATTATTAAATGCAATGGGATTGAATTAAAGGAACTCCCAATTAATTACACCACAGTATTAAATAAGCCGGTTATTTACTCCGGAGGAGGTTATTTTCGGTTGTTTCCTTATCCATTCATAAAAAAATGGACACAGCAATCGGATTATGTCATGAGTTACCTGCATCCCCGTGATTTCGATGAAGGTCAGCCGGTTATCAAAGATTTATCTCCGTTCCGAAAATTTAAATCGTATGTGGGTTTAAAAGGTGCATCCATCAAACTCGAAAAATGGCTCACCGATTTTAAATTTGTGGATATTCAAACGGCGGTAAAACAAACCAACTGGGATAAAGTACCGGTGGTGGAAATATAGTTCTTTCGAATTCCTAAGGGTTCCGCAGTTCCCCTTGGGTTCAAACAACCTGAGTAAAGCGAAATCCAGATGAAACCGTGACCACCCTGTAGCATTTCCAAAACCTTCAGGGTTTAAAAGAAAACAACCCGCAAAACGATGGATTTTTGAATATTGAATATTGAATATTGATTGTTGATTGTTGATTATTGATTATTAGCTTGAAGCTCACAGCTCGTAACTCGCAGCTTTTAAAACATTTCAATCCAATAAAATGAAAAAAGTATTTGTATCCGGCTGTTACGACATGCTGCACTCGGGGCATGTGGCCTTTTTTGAGGAAGCCGCCTCCCATGGCGATTTGTATGTGGGCATTGGCTCCGATAAGACCATCGAAGGACTGAAAGCGCGCAAAACCATCAACACCGATGAAGAAAGGTTGTACATGGTAAAATCGTTGAGGATGGTAAAGGATGCCTGGATCAACTCCGGTTCGGGACTGATGGATTTTGAACAGGAAGTGAGGCAACTGAGGCCAGATATCTTTTTTGTGAACGAAGATGGTTATACGCCTGCCAAAAAGAAGTTTTGTGAAGAACTGGGGATCGAACTGATTGTGAGTAAACGATTGCCCCGACAGGGTTTGCCTGCACGGTCAACCACCGCCCTGCGCGCCGAATGCCGGATCCCCTTTCGTCTTGACCTGGCCGGTGGCTGGCTCGATCAGCCTTTTGTGTCAAAATATTACCCGGGACCGGTGATCACCATTTCCATTGAACCCGAAATTGAATTCAACAACCGCAGCGGCATGTCGAGCAGCACCCGCATGAAAGCCATCGATCTCTGGAAAACCAATATACCGGAAGGAGACCCGGAAAAGCTTGCCCATACACTGTTTTGTGTCGAGAATCCGCCCGGCAGCCAATACATCAGCGGCTCACAGGATGCCATCGGCATTGTTTATCCCGGCGTCAACAAACTGAACTACGCCTGTGGAAAATATTGGCCCTGCCCGATTGAAAACATTACCGATGAAGAAGTTTTATCCTTTATCGAGAAACATCTCTGGTTGATTAATTTATCGCCGCGTCAGGGTGATTTCGATGTTTTAGCAGACACAAGAGTTGATGAATCGGGGGCAAAACGATTAGCGTTTGCAGCAGAAAAAACATGGGATGCCATTCTCGCAAAAGACGTGGAAAGCTTTGGAAAATATTTCAGGGAATCGTTTGAAGCGCAGATAGCTATGTTCCCTTTAATGGTCAATGAACAAATTCTTGCAACCATTGATCATTTCCGCAATTCTGCCTTAGGCTGGAAGATATCCGGCGCCGGGGGAGGAGGTTATCTTGTTCTTGTTTCAGAACAACCGGTTGAAAATGCCATGCAGGTTAAAATCAGAAGGGAATCGGCATCTTAGCTTTCATCGTTATATTCCTGTTCTGTATAGGGTGTCGCGGCAAGGTGGGGCCCTTTTTTGTTGCCAAAAGTTTACAATGTAACAGGAATTGAAAGGATTTTATACCGGATTTTTCCCCGGATCATAATCTTCAAATCAGGTTTTCAAACGCTTGTCTTTTTGACTTTGGAAATTATCCAGTTACTTTTTCCCTGCAAAATCCAGTTTAAAACGATTTCACCAAAAATTATAACGCGCTTCATAAAAAACTCATTTTATTTGGGATATTTGTGACATGGAAATATTTATCCTGTTAGTACTGATCATCATCAACGGATTTTTCGCCTTGTCGGAGATTGCATTGGTTTCGGCCAAAAAGTCGAGGCTGGAGCAAAAAATGCTGGAGGGGAGTTTGGGAGCCGCAACAGCCCTGAAATTGCAGAACGATTCGGAAAATTTCCTGTCGGCCATACAGGTGGGGATAACGTTAATCGGTATCGTAACCGGGGTGTATGGCGGAATGAACATTGCCGATGATGTCACTCCTTTTTTTGAAAAGATCGGTGCATTAAAGCCTTATGCCCACGAAATTGCACTTTCGCTTACCGTACTGATCATTACCTATATTTCCATTGTAATTGGGGAGCTTGTTCCCAAAACCATCGCCCTGGGCAATCCCGAAAAAATTGCGGTGAAGGTGGCTCCGGTAGTTTTTTATTTCAGCAAGGCTTTTTACCCGTTTGTGAAGTTGTTGTCGCTTTCCACCAACTTTGTAAACAGCCTGATCGGGATCAATAAACAGCCTGACCAGATGACGGAGGCTGAATTACGGCAGATGATAAAAATTGCCTCCAACGAGGGCGTTATCGAAAAAGAACAGAATATCATCCACGAAAAGGTTTTCTATTTTGCCGATAAAAAAGCCAAACACATTATGACCCACCGTACCGATGTGGAATGGATTGACATTGATAAAACTGCCGGTGAACTCAGGGAGGAGATATTGAAATGCCGCCATAGTAAAATTGTTTGTTGCCGGGGCAGCCTCGATAATTTTGTGGGGATATTGGTACTGAATAACTTTTTTAAACAGATGGCAACCGGAAACGAAATCAACATTGGCGAACTGATCAGCGAACCGTCCATTGTTCCCGAAAGCTCGGGTACGCAGGAAGTGCTGGCACTGATGCGGAAAAATAAAACACACATTTGTTGTGTTGTCGATGAGTTTGGTGGCTTTGAAGGTTTGATCACTTTAAATGATGTGATTGAGCACATCGTGGGCTATATCCCGGAGGAAGGCGAAATTTACGAACCCGATGTGTTTGTGCGCGATGATAATTCGGTGCTTGTTAACGGTGATGCTCCCGTGGAAGTTTTAAGCGAAATTATCAAAGGATTTACCGTTGATTACGAAGAGATTGATTACTCAACCGTGGGAGGCTTTATTTTCAACCTGATGGGTAAAATCCCCGGATTGGGAGAAACTATCGATTATAATGGTTACCGGATTGAGATTGTTGACCTCGATGGAAACCGGATCGACAAAGTGCTGATTACAAATCAGCAGGAAGAAAAGATTTAAAACGGAATAGCCAAAATCCAAAATCCAATATGCAATACGCAATATGCAATATGCAATACGCAAAAACCAATATGCAAAAACCAAAATCCAAAATCCAATATACAATACGCAAAAACCAATATGCAAAATCCAATAATCAATTATCAATAATCAATAATCAATAATCAATAATCCAATGCCGTTTAGTTTATATCCTGAATTCTGAAAAGTTTAAACGCAGAGTACGCTGAGAAATCGCAAAGAATTCGCAGAGTAAATTATTATATGATTTCTTTGTGGTTCTCTGCGATAGGTTTTGCGGTTCTCTGCGGTTAAAACAATATTTATTCTCATT
>JAJUGS010000250.1 GCA_029265875.1 Prolixibacteraceae bacterium | reverse complement strand
CTTTTCAACAACCGCCACTTTCATACCAAGCTGGGCTGCCCTGATTGCAGCAACATATCCACCAGGACCACTCCCGATTATAATAACATCGTAATTCATTTGATCTGTAATTTTATGTTTTTGACTAAAATAACAAGCATTTCAGAGAAAGGTTTCCTGAAGATACTTTAAAAGGTAATACCCCAGAAATTTCTAATGGTTAATTTTCCTGTCTTCAGAAATAAGTTTCATTTCTGCATACATTTCCAGTAATTTTCCGGCTGCTGCAAAAGAACTTATCTGGTTATTAAGAACCAGGCTCTCAAATTCTTCAATTTTATGTTTGATGATTTGGTTGCCATAAAAATCGCGGTACAACTGCTCCCTGATGGTTTCGTGCATCCAATAGGTTGCCTGCTGGTTTCTTCGGGTATCAAACCATCCGTTTGCGACAGTTAATTGCCGGTATTTTTCGATTTCGTTCCATATTTCAGCAATTCCTGATTTCCTGACTGCTGAGCAGGTTAATACTCCCGGTTCCCAACCCGAGTCTTTACGGGGGAAAAGGTGAATGGCATTTTTATACTGAATTTTGGCCAGTTGCGCTTTCTCAATATTATTGCCGTCAGCTTTGTTAATGGCAATCAAATCCGCCATTTCCATAATTCCCCGTTTAATTCCCTGCAATTCGTCGCCTGCACCGGCAAGCATCAGTAACAGAAAAAAATCGGTCATCGAATGAACCGCGGTTTCGCTTTGGCCCACACCTACTGTTTCGATAAAAATATGGTTGAATCCAGCTGCTTCACAAAGAATGATAGTTTCGCGGGTTTTGCGCGCCACACCGCCAAGTGAGCCGGCTGAAGGACTTGGGCGGATGTAGGCATTTTTATCACCCGACAGTTCTTCCATACGGGTTTTATCGCCCAGAATACTTCCTTTTGAGCGTTCGCTGCTGGGATCGATTGCCAGGACCGCGAGCTTGCCACCCTGTTGGGTTATATAGCTGCCCAGTGCTTCGATAAACGTACTTTTCCCTACCCCGGGCACGCCTGTAATACCAATTCTGACAGATTTTCCACTGTGCGGAAGACAAAGTTTTATTATTTCCTGCGCAATTTCCTGGTGTTTCAGATTGGAACTTTCAACCAGTGTTACTGCTTTACTCAACAAAGTTATATCGCCCCGTAAAATACCTTCCACATAATCACCGGCTGGCAGCAGGTTGCGGTTTTTATTTAAAAAACGTTTTACTGATTCAGAATTTACTGATTCAGGTTGTGCGATACCGTCATTTACCTTTAATCCCTGAAAACCTGATTCATTCTCAAAATGACTGTATTTTTCCTTCTTTGTCATATGCCAAAATTCAAGTTTCCAAAAATACCAGAAAACCTTGATATATCATATAAAAAACGGGTGTTGTAAGTATGATTACAACACCCGTTTCCTGTAACTTATTGATCTATCAGCTCTCAGCATTAATATTGCACGAAATGCGCAAAGTTGATGTCGGATTTTTAGGATCGTTCGTGATTACCGTAACTGATTTACTCTGACGGCCCCGTTTACCCCGTGAGTCAAAAGTTACTTTTATGGGTGCGGTTTCTCCGGGAGCAATCACTTTTTTTGCTGGCGCTGCGGCTGTACAACCACATGATGAACGAACATTCCGGATGATGAGATCGGATTTACCGGTGTTAGTAAGATTAAATGTGTAATCTTTCTTATCGCCCTGTTTCATGTCTCCAAAATCATACTCTAATGTATTGAATTGAACAGCCGGTGCATTGGCAAGCTGAGCAGGTGAAAGTTGCGAAAAGTCTTCCGCGATTGTTGCACTCACCCCCACCGAGTTTTTATAATCTTTGCTGCCATCAAACGAAAGATAAATACGGTGTGAAGCAAAACCATATGTATCAGCAAGTTTTGCATCATAAGTCACTAACAGCTTGCCCGAACCTTTTGCCGGAATTGTTGCCGGTTCAACTTTTGCTGTCAAATGTGGAGGAACCGACTGCAATTCAACTTTAACCGCTTTATCGCTTGTATTTATTAATTCTAGTTCTTTTGTATCGATGGCAGTTTGTTTAAGTTCACCAAATGAGATATGATTGTTGGCTGCGCGCAGCGGGCCGATTTCTCGCGGATATTTTTCTTCAACGGTCTTTTCGCGTTGTTCAACCATCCCTGAAATTTCCAGGATCACATTGGCATTCTGCGCATTTGATGTAACAGTAATTGTTTTAGTAAACGAGCCTGGCCTGTTTTTCGGGTCATAACTAACCTGGATTTCGCCCGAGCCATTGGGGGCTACAGGTTCACGGGTCCACTTGGGTGTTGTACAACCACACGAAGCTCTTACATTACTCAGGATCAGCGGTGTTGTCCCTGTATTCTTAAACTTGAATGTGGTTGTCTGAACTCCGTCAGTTTCTTTGAATGCACCAAAATTATGCGATGTTTTTTCAAAAGCAATTTTGGGCCCATCCTGCGCAAAACCAGCCTGATAGGCTGTAATTATCAGCAGCGTGAACAATGTTTGTAAAATCCGTTTCATTTCTTGTAACTTAAATTTGAGTAACTGTGTATTTTTGTAACAAATGTATGAATGACCGGAAAACATTAGTGTTAACCCTTTTCATTATTTTGTTAACAAAGTGTTAACTACAGGCTTAGACAAAAAAAATAGTTAGTTTAGCTTTAACATTTCATTAAATGAAAGGGAAAACACAGAAATACATCATACTGTTGGCGGCCATTTCGGTGGCCGGCGTTTTTCTGATACAATTCAGTTTTTTAAAAAGTTCGTACAGCGTATCGCAAAAACAATTCAACGAAAGCACCAGTGTGGCATTGAAGGAAGTAGCCTGGCAAATTTTACTGGCGGCAGGCAATACGGCAAGTTTCGACAGTCTTACACCAGTTGAAGTTATATCTGATAATTATTATATCGTTCATTTACAGACAACTATCGACAAAGACCTTGTAAAAACACATCTGATTGAAGAGTTTAAAAAACACGAAATCATCACTGATTTTGAATTTGCCATCTTCAATCCGCAAACCGAGCAAATGGACGATGGAATCCTGATCCACGACGGCATTGAAAGTCCATCGGATTATGTTTTCCCCGTTGACGACCGGTTTTCAAACTTCTTCGCGGTTCATTTCCCGAACCGTATTTCTTATTTCATGTCGCAACTTTCAGTCTGGTATTTTATGACCGGACTGCTTATCATTGTTTTACTGTTTTTTGCCTATACATTAACAGTAATTATCAAACAACGAAGGCTTTCTGAAGTACAGAAAAACTTTATTAACAACCTGACACATGAATTGAAAACCCCGATTTCGTCGATCGGGCTGGCCGCAAGCGTTATTAATAATCCCGATATTTTAAATGCTCCCGAAAGGTTGTTCCGGTATGCCAAAATTATCGAAGAGCAAAACCAGCGTTTATCCAAAAACGTGGAAAAGGTACTGAACCTGGCCACCATCGAGAAAAACAGAATCCACCTGAACCTGGAGGAAGTAAACCTCAACCAGCTGATTACCGAAGTTTATTCGCATTTTAAACACACCGATTTCGGTCAAAAAGCAACATTAAACCTTTCATTGCCCGACGTTGAAATTAAAACAGAAGCTGACAGGTTTCACCTTTCAAACCTGATGACAAATATTCTCGAAAATGGGGTGAAATATTGCGACAAAGACCCGGTGCTCGCTGTTGCCCTGAAAAAAATAAAACACAAAATCCTGATTACTTTTGCTGATAATGGAATTGGGATACCCAAAGACCAGCGGAAAAAAATATTTACAAAATTTTACCGGGTCCCGACTGGTAATGTACACAACGTTAAAGGGTTTGGCCTTGGCCTGGATTACGTTAACAAGATAGTGATTGCCCACAAATGGAAAATCAGGGTGGACGAAAATTCAGGCGGAGGTAGTATATTTACGTTAATTATTCCGGATCATAGATGAAACGAACAAGATTACAGAAAAACACTGATAACCAGGAACATTCTCCTTGTGAGTTACATCGGTTGATAATGCGGTCAATTGTCATAAGGAATAACCGCTTACTAATCTATAGCTTTGAAATGCTGCACAGATGAAAACAGAGTTTAAGATTTTATTGGTGGAGGACGATGATGCTCTGAGGTTTATCGTAAAAGATAACCTGGAACAGCATCATTACCAGGTCGAAACTGCTGAAGATGGCGAAAAAGCCATCGAATTGTTCAGGCAGATTGAATTTGATTTAATTATTCTCGATGTGATGCTTCCGAAAGTTGATGGCTTCCAGGTGGCAAAAACAATCAGGGCAAAAAACGAACAGGTTCCCATTATCTTTCTGACCGCCCGATCGATGACAGAAGATAAAATCACAGGGCTCACGCTGGGTGGCGACGATTATATTCCAAAACCTTTCAGTATGGAAGAATTGTTGCTGAAAATCAGGATTTTCCTGAAACGAAGTCAATCGGCTGCGGTCTCGGCATCACTTTCAAAGTCAATTAACATTGGCAAGTTTCAATTTTATGCCGACGAACTGATCCTGAAATCGGAAAACGGTTCCAGAAATCTTACCCTGAAAGAATCGGAATTGATCAGGTTATTCGCCACGAACCAGAATAAAGTACTCAGCCGCAACGAAATACTCGAAAAAATCTGGGGCAACGATGACTATTTTCTGGGCCGCAGCCTCGATGTATTTATTTCGCGGTTACGGAAATACTTCGAAGCCGATCCGAATATCAAAATCACTAATTTGCACGGTATCGGGTTCCGTTTTTCAGTAAATCATGAAAACTAAAATGACTGCTGCCCAGATTATCATATTGATTATTGTTGGAATTCTCTCGGGCATATTAGCCGGGGTGTTTGGGGTTGGCGGCGCAATTATTGTAATTCCGGCACTTGTTTTTATAATTGGTATGAGCCAGCACGAGGCACAGGGAACAAGTCTCGCTTTTATGCTGCCCCCGGTTGGAATACTTGCCACCTGGAATTACTGGAAAGCCGGTAACGTAAACTGGAAAGTAGCGTTGATTTTATCACTCACATTTGTGGTCGGAGCCTATCTCGGATCGCATATTTCCATCAACATACCAGATAAAATCCTCAGAAGACTTTTCGGTGGGCTGATGATCCTGATTGCTTTGAAAATGATCTTTTCGAAATAGCAAGATTTTCAGAATCACTGCGATGCAATTTCCATAAAAATTCAACAAAAAGACACCACATCGTTTGGAAGAGATAAAAAAAGAACTATTTTTGCAGTCCGAAAAATTAAGAATTAGAAAAATAAAAAATAGACAGAAATGAAAAGAACATTTCAGCCATCGAACAGGAAGAGAAGAAACAAACATGGTTTCAGGGAAAGAATGTCAACTGCCAATGGCCGTAAGGTACTGAAAGCACGCCGTGCAAAAGGCAGAAAGAAACTCACCGTTTCTGATGAGCCAAGACACAAAAGATAGTTAACAGACATTATATCTTTTAACGGGAAGGTAAAGAATCGATTTCTTTACCTTTTCGTGTTTATTGAAACTTATTGTTGAACCGGGGATTCAATTCTCAAATTTCATTTTCTGATGGAGAAAATCAGTACTGTAATCAATTCGATGAAAATTCAGGCGCCGGTTAAAAAAATCGCTGAGAAAATTTTCGCTTCCGAATCAATTACAACCGACGATGCACTCACGTTGTATCAAAGCAACGACATGGCTTTGCTGGGCGTTTTGGCAGGTGTTGTAAAAAAAAGGCTGAGCGGCGATTTTGTATATTTTAACCGTAATTTCCATATCGAACCCACCAATATTTGTATCAACCATTGCAAATTTTGCTCTTACCGTCGTCAGCAGGGACAAAAAGGAGCTTGGGAATGCAGCATTGAGGATATTCTGGCTGATGTTGAAAAATTTACAGCCCGTGGGGCCACCGAAGTTCATATCGTGGGGGGTGTTCATCCTGACAGGAATGTGAATTTTTACGCCGACATGCTGAGATCGATTAAAAAAGCAGCGCCCGGTTTACACATCAAAGCATTCACGGCTGTCGAAATCGACCAGATGT
>JAJUGS010000174.1 GCA_029265875.1 Prolixibacteraceae bacterium | reverse complement strand
TGTTGTACAAAGCTATCAAAGGTTCTGTTTTACCGGAGCAGGCAGGAATAACTGCGTTGAAATCTTCAATAGATTGCCATAGGAACTGAATAAAACCGGAGGTTACAAAAGGAGTATCAACGCTGATGACAAAATTCCATTCGGTTTCCGACTTTTTGAGACACGAATATATTCCGCCAATCGGGCCGCAATCCTGGATTTCGTCTGCAACCAGCGTATATCCAAATTTACCATGCTCGGGATTGTTAGAGCTGATAATAATCGATTTACAAACCGGACTGCAAGTTTCAATTGCATTTTGCAGCAAGGTTTTTCCATTTATTTGGATTAATGCTTTGTCAGTACCCATTCGGGTGCTTTTACCGCCTGCTAGGATTATGGCTGTCAGATTCATCCGATAAAAATAAAAAAGCCCCGAAAATTATCCGGAGCTTTTTTGAACCGGGTGGTAGATGGGATTCGAACCCACGACCAACGGAACCACAATCCGCTACTCTAACCTGCTGAGCTACAACCACCGTGTATTTTTGAGGTGGCAAATATAATATTTTATTCTTTTCCAAAAACAAAAATTTCTGAAATATCCGTTTTCAAAACAAAGTAAACGGGTCCTGATTTTTATCGGATAATCCCTAATTTTAGGTGTTTCAAATAATTAATAAAACAACAGATGATTGCAACCCTTTTATTTTTTCATTGTCATTCAATAGCGATATAAGAAGAATTTGGAGCAAAACGGCAACATACAAAAGGACTTGATTGAAGCCTGCATCAAAGGTGATGAACGGCAGAAGTACAAACTTTACCAATTGTACGCAAAAGCCATGTTCAATGTGTGTTACCGTATGATGAATAACCGCGAGGAGGCTGAAGATATGTTACAGGAGGCTTTCACACAGGCATTTCAGAAGCTCGGAACTTTCAGGTTTGAATCGCCTTTCGGGGCCTGGTTGAAACGGATTGTAATTAACACTTGCATAAACGCAAAAAATAAAAGAAAGGTGGATTTGCAACTGATGGATGAGATGAAACAGGTGGAATCAGCCGAAGAAGAAGATTCAAGCGGGGAATATATTCAGTTTACTGTAAACGGAATAACAAAGGCAATGGAAAAACTGCCGGAAGGGGGAAGGATGATTTTTTCGCTTTATCTTTTTGAAGGTTACGACCACGCCGAAATTTCACAGATACTGAATATTTCCGAATCGACCTCAAAAAGCCAGTTTATGCGGGCTAAACGCAGGGTAATTGAAATTCTTAATGAACAGAAAATAAATACAATATGAACACAGATCGTCTGGAAGATTTTATCAACGCAAACCGCGGGGAGTTTGACAACCTCGAGCCTTCGGAAAAGGTTTGGAAAAATATTGAAAAGAATACCCGGAAAGTAAAAAAACTCAGTCCGGTTGTTTATCTGTTGCGAATTGCCGCCGTGATACTTGTGGCGATTGGTCTTTCGGTTGTTTTAATCAAAACCGGAACTTTTAAATCCGGTCAGCTGGCAAAACAAGCCGACCCGGAAATGGTGGAATTGATTGAAGCTGAAGCTTATTATGCAAGCCAGGTAAACGAAAAAATGGAAGAAATCAGGAAATGTTACGATATACATCCTGAGCTAAAAGAAGAAATTGAAGGCGACCTGAGCGAATTACAGCAAATGTACAATTCGCTGAAAAACGACCTGAATGAAAATGTGGCAAAAAAGACAGTCATTGAGGCAATGATTGAAAACAACAGGTACCGGTTGAAAATGGTGGATGAGGTGTTGGAACAGATAAACTGTTAATGAAATGAGCAAAAGAAACAGGATTTTACGGGGTGTTATAAGTTTTGTGTTATTGTTGCCACTGTTTGCAGGGGCACAGTTTACCGACTCAAAACAAATCAGCAAACGCTACAGTGTTTCGCCCGGAACAAAAATAGAAATCACCAATAAATATGGAAGGGTAAAAATCAATACCTGGAAAAAAGATTCGGTGGTTTTCGAAATTAAGGTAAAAGTGGAAGACAAAAAACTGTCGAAACTGGAAAAAACGATGAGTGAGATTGATTTCGATTTTTTATCGGGGCAGCATTACCTCATTGCCCGCACACGCGTTGGTGAAAACCGCAGTGCACTCGAAAAGGAAGTTATCAACCTGAAGGAAACGCTGTTACAAAGTGACGGGAAAATTGATATCGACTTTACTGTGTGGATGCCGGATGTAAATCCATTAAAGCTTGAAAACAAATTTGGCGATATTTTTATGGACGATTATTCAGGTGAAATCGAAGTAATTCTTTCAAACGGCAATCTGAAAGCACACGATTTTGCGGGTAAAACCACGCTCACTTTCAATTTTGCCGATGCCACCATTAACCAGATTAAAAACGCCAGGATAATCAGTAACTACAGTGAGCTGTACATCAAAAAGGCTGAAAAGCTGAACCTGACCGGCAAGTCGTCGGAATTTGACCTGAATGTGGTGAAAGAATTAACAACCGATTCGCGTCGCGATAAATTCCGCATCCAGGAAGTTACTACCCTGAATGCAAAAGGCAGTTTTACAAACTACCGGGTTGACGAACTGGTTGAAACCGGCAATATCAAAACAGAGTATGGCGATATTTATCTTGAAAAGGTAAACCCGAATTTTAAATCGGTTTATATCGAATCAAAATCAACCGACTGCGAAATGGCATTTAGCCGAAATTCCGATTTTGGATTCGAAATACTGCAAACCAAATCGCAGGTTTCTTTGGCTCCTGAAATAAAACGGGATAAAGAGACGGTTCTGGATGAAAAGGAAAAGAAAATTGAAACAAACGGTACGTTCGGAAGTGGTTCAAAAATTGTAAAACTACAGATGAATGTGACTTTGGGACAAATCAGAATCGACAGTTATTGAGCCATTTGAAACTTTTTTCAGCAAAATTGTAATTTTTTGCCTTCGTTTTGCAACCAACATAAAAAACGGTTGTCATTTACCAACAGAAAACAAGAGAAACATTTTTAGTGACAACTCTATTATTTAGAAACAAACAATGAAAAGCTCATGAAAACAATTAAACAATTTGTTTTGATTGCCATTTTGGCATTGGCAGCCACCGGCTGCCTGGAAGATTTCACCGTTCATGGAAACGGGATATCCGTATCACAGGGCCGCCCGGTTGCGGCGTTCGACAAAGTAAAATCATCAGGCGATTTCGAAGTACACATTACAAAAGGCAATGAGTACGATGTTTTGGTAAATGCCGAAGAAACGCTGCAGCCTTACATTGAAACTTATGTTTCGGGCAACACCCTGCATATTGATGTGGAAGGATGGCACAACCTGAAAAACCGTCTGCCGATGAAAGTGTATGTTACCGTTCCGGCACTGACAAGTATTAAACAAAGTGGCTCCGGGTATATTACAACGGCGCATTTTACCGCAGCCAAATACGAACTCTTTGTTTCCGGCTCGGGTAATATTTCCACTTCGGTTGACGCGGGAATTGTGGAAGCCGCAGTGTCGGGCTCAGGTTCCATTATTATTTCGGGCAATGCCGGCGACACCTATTATGCCATTTCAGGTTCGGGAGGTATCGACAGTTATGAACTTGAAACCGAAAACTGTGACGCCAATATTTCAGGCTCCGGAAATATGCGGGTTTTTGCCACCGAAACCCTGACTGCTAAAATTTCGGGCAGCGGGAATGTTTACTATTTTGGAAATCCCAGGGTTAGTTACAATATTTCGGGTTCCGGAAAGGTTATCAATGAAAATTAAAAACAGCAGACAATGCACAGGTTCATACTCGTTTCAGTCTTCCTTATGTTCTCAATCTGCGGTTTCCCGCAGGAATTCAAACAATCAGCCGGTTTCAGGGCTGGTCTCACTTCCGGTTTCGAATATCGGGTTTTTTCAGATGATATTGATTCATACAGGTTTTTATTGGGAACCAACAACCGTGGTTTGAAATTGCACGTGCTCCGGGAGTTCCATAAACCCGGTTTGTTTGAATTTTCTGACCAGCTCGTGTTTGTTTATGGAGCCGGTATTCATGGCGGGTACGAAAGGTGGGACGAAATGTATTATAGTTACAACACCAGTTATTACCGCACCCGTACTGCTTTTATTGCCGGGCTCGACGGTTTGGCAGGATTGGAATATACCTTTTTTGAAGTCCCCATTACACTGGGTTTGGAAGTAAAACCATATTTCGATTTTTTCGGGCGCGATATGTTTCAAATTCAGCCTTTTGATTTTGCATTTACTGCCCGTTACAATTTTTAATTATCAACAATTTTATTATCAATAATTTAGTTCAAATGAAAAAAATATTCTTATCAATAGTGATGCTTGCATCCGTTTCAATGATTTTTGCACAGGATGATTATCAGAACGATGAAATAAAAACCTTGTTCTCAAAAAACAGATCAAATGGCGGATATGGCGCGTTTACAATCAGTTATTCAAATATCGACGGACAGGATGCGCTGGTTACCGGTGGCCGCGGTGCTTTTATTTTTTCACACTCCCTGGCATTGGGTTTGGGAGGATATGGTTTTGTGAATAACCTGGATTATGATTCTTATCATTCAAACAATGATTTGTCTTTAACTGGCGGTTACGGCGGATTGCTGATTGAACCCATAATTGCCGGCAAATCACCGGTACATCTTTCGTTTCCTATCCTGATTGGGGGAGGCGGTGTGACGCTCGTTGATTTGTATAACTGGGATAGTTGGGGAAATCCGTACCCGGTTCACGAATATGATTATGACAGTTTTTTCGTTATCGAACCAGGCGCTGAACTGGAAATTAATGTTGCCCGTTTCTTCAGGCTCGCAGCGGCTGTGAGTTACCGGCATACTTCTGAAATCCAGCTATATCAGGTAAGCAGCGATGCTTTGAGGGGATTCAATTATGGTCTGACTTTCAAATTCGGTAAATTCTGATCTCAGAAATCACAAAAAAAGAATGCCGCAACTGTTTCAGCAATTGCGGCATTTTTTGTTTTTTGTTTTATTTGTTATTCAACAAAATCAACATATTCGGCAGCTTTCAGAAAATCAAGACTTTTCCGGCTGCTTTCAATTTGCGAGAAGTTGTATTCTTCCACTTCCACAATTCCGTATTTTGCGCCTGCTTTGGCACGTTCGGCAAAAATCGGTGCAAAATTCATCATGGTTCCGGCACCGCCAATTTCAGCCTTGTCTTTAATATGCCACAATTCAAAACGCCCCGGGTATTTGTTGAAATAGTCAACCGGGTTGGCACCGCCAACAACCACCCAGTACAAATCCATTTCAAACATCACCTTTGCCGAATCTGTCAACTCCAGCATCCAGTCATAAATTGGTTTGCCCTCCAAAACAGTTGATAACTCTTTGTCGTGGTTGTGATACCCGAAACGAATACCGGCAGCATTACATTTTTCGCCTACCGCATTAAAATACTCACAGTATTTTTTCAAACCGTCAAGGCTTTCGTAACCGGTACCGCCCATCCACGGCTGAACAATCCATTTTGCACCGGCAGCTTTGTGAGCGGCAATGCAGGTATCCCACCAGGCCATGGTTTCTGCCCATTTTTCTGCAGTCGGAACATCTTGCCCTGTGTGGGCACCTAAAAACTGTAACCCGTTCTGTTCGCACAGGTTTTTGAATTCAACCGGGTCGAGGCCATAAATTTTACCGTCGCCGTATCCGGCTGTTTCAACAAATTTGTACCCGATTTTGCCAATGCTGTCAATGGTGGCCGCCACGTTTTTCATACTGTCCCTGACTGACCATAACTGCAGTCCGATAAATTTTTCAGCGCCTTTCTGTTCTGCGGGTTGTTTAGGGTTCGATGTGCACGAAACCATTCCCTGCAAAACAAACGCAATCATGGCAATAACCATTAAGCTTTTAAATCCTGATTTTTTCATGTTAAATTATTTTGGTTTGAATTTAAATTTAAATCTGAGCCAAAAATATTGATTCATTTTGTTTTAACACAAATTCAATCCACAATTCTTGTTTTTGAAATTATAGGATGTTGCAGAAAAATTACTTTTGCAGCTTGTTTATTAAAATGAAGAACAAAGATTTTCTGGCATATTTATCGGCGTTGGGAGCTGCATTTTTCTGGAGCTTTTCTTTCATCTGGTTCAAAATTGCCTATCAGGGTTACGACCCGATTACCGTGGTTATTTTGCGGCTCACACTTTCTGCCATTATCATGGTGGCTATTGGTTTATTGATGCGGCGTTTACAAAAGCCGGCCGGGAAAGATATCTGGCTTTTTATACTGATGTCGTTTTTCGAACCTTTCGTGTATTTTATGGGCGAAAGCTTTGGTTTGAAGTATGTTTCGTCAACGGTTGCTGCCGTGATTGTTGCCACTATTCCGCTGATTTCGCCGCTGGCAGCCTGGTTTTTCTTTCGCGAAAAACTGAAATGGATGAATGCTGCCGGACTGGCACTTTCTTTTTTGGGTGTCGGACTTGTAGTGCTCAATGGTTCCTTTCAGTTCGATGCTTCGCCGCTGGGAGTGGGGCTTGAGTTTATTGCTGTGCTGGCTGCCATCGCTTATTCTGTCGTTTTGCGGAAACTGGTTTCGAAATACAACACGTATTCAATTATTGCCTATCAGAATATTATCGGCATTTTGTTCTTTTTACCAGTGTGGCTCACTTTCGAGTTTAACGACTTTCTGCAACGGCCTTTTCATGCCGAAGCAGCCAAGGCAATTGTATTATTGGCCGTTTTTGCATCGGTGCTGGCCTTTGCTTTTTTTACACAAAGCATCCGCAAAATTGGTGTCAACCGCTCGAATTCGTTTATCAACCTGATCCCGGTTTTCGTGGCCATCCTTTCATTCTTTGTTTTGAAAGAAGAACTGAATTTTCAGAAATTTGTGGGAATTGTAATTGTGGTTGCCGGTTTGTTTCTGGCCCAGATTAAGAGAAAAAAACCGGGAGAACCCGAACAATTGGAAGCACACCAAACCTGAGCGATGAAGAAAGTGGTTTATAAATTACCCGGAGAACTGAAAAAACTGGTGGATAAAAACCGGCAGGAAACAACAGCCTGGGTAAAAAAAATCAGAAGTAAAAATCCGCGCAATCTCGATGATGTTGTGCATGGTTTGCACGACGAGGCTTTCAGCAGTTTCAGTTGTCTCGATTGTGCAAACTGTTGTAAAACCATTGGCCCAAGGCTGACAGACAAAGATATTGCCGGCCTGGCTCGCCACCTGAAAATGAAACCCACAGCTTTTACCGAAAAATATGTGGTAACCGATGAAGATGGTGATTATGTTTTTCGCGAACACCCTTGTCCGTTTTTGCTGCCCGACAATTATTGTATGGTTTACGAAAGTCGCCCGAAAGCCTGCCGCGAATACCCGCACACCGACCGCAAACGATTTTACCAGATCTTGTCGTTATCGCACAAAAACTGCGAAACCTGCCCGGTGGTCTTCGATATTTTTGAGGAGTTGAAAAAAGTGAATTTTTAGAGCAGCTGTTTAATTTCTGTTTTACTAAAAAATTGTCTGTAGCTGCTTCAATTATAATATTTAGATACATTTGCCGTTAATCAACCAAAAGGCTTTTAGCATGTTGAAAAAGGTTTACCTGTTTATTCTTTTTGTCTTTCCGGTGCTTGTTGCTCAGGCGCAAATCGGCGGTGAATATACTTACGAATTTCTCGAACTTACCAACTCTGCCAGAATCGGGGCCCTGGGTGGAAATCAGACGGCTATCGACGACTCAACTGACCTGAATCTTCCGTATAATAATCCGGCCCTTTTGCACAAATCAATGGAAAACAGGGTGCTCGTAAACTATGTCAACTACCTGGCCGATGTAAATTACGGTTATGCTTCGTTTGCCCGGTCGTTCGACAGTATTGGCAATTTTGCACTGGGAATTCATTACATCAATTATGGAAGCTTTGACGAAGCCACCGAGTTAGGCGAACTCACCGGACATACTTTTAAAGCTGCGGAATATGCGTTTCATATCATGTATTCAAACCAATACAAACGTTTGCGTTACGGAGCAACCCTGAAACCCATTCTTTCATCGTTCGAAAGTTACCAGTCGTTGGGTTTGGCTGCCGATTTGGGCATTAGTTTTTCCAGCAAAGGAAAGTTTACAAACGTAGCTTTGGTAGCTCGAAATATTGGCGGACAGCTGACTACCTATTACAATAATGGAGAAAAGGAGAAAATCCCGCTCAATGTGCAGGCCGGAATCAGCCAGCGTTTGCGTCATGCCCCGGTGATTCTTTCAGCAAACATGCAGTACCTGAACAAATGGGACCTTGGATTTACAACCCAGGAAAACGAGTCGGATGATTTTTATGAGCAGGAAGAAAGCCTTGCAAAACAAATCATGCGGCACATGGTTTTGGGAGTTGAAGTGCTTCCCTCTCAGAATTTCACCATCAGGGCCGGATATAACTACCAGCGGCGTCAGGAATTGAAATTTGAGGATTTTGGTTCAATGGTTGGATTTTCCGCAGGGTTCGGGTTGAAAATTAAAAGGTTCAGGCTCGATTATGCCATTTCGCAATACCACCTGGCTGGCAGCTCCAACCTGTTTTCACTTTCGATAAATCTGAACAATAATTTCTGATTTCCCCTTTATCTAAAAAGACAAAAGTATCCGATTTAAAAAATCCGGTTATCTTTGCACCGTATTGAAACATTCAAATGAATAATCCTTCGAAAAAACGAATTGTTATTGCCATCGACGGGCATTCGTCGTGCGGCAAAAGCACCGTTGCTAAAGAACTGGCCCGGAAACTCGGTTATACATACATCGACAGTGGAGCAATGTACCGCGTGGTTACACTGTACGCACTTCGGAATGGATTGATCAAAAACCATATTCCCGATGTTGAAAAACTGGTGGATGGACTTAAAAACATTCAGATTACTTTTAAGTGGGATGAAGAAACGGGGCGAAACACTACGTTTCTGAATGATGAAAATGTGGAGGAAGAAATCAGGCAACTGGCTGTTTCCGAAAATGTAAGCCCGGTGAGTACGATTGCCGAAGTTCGCGCAGAAATGGTGAAGCAACAGCGCGAGAACGGGAAAAACAAAGGCATTGTAATGGATGGCCG
>JAJUGS010000290.1 GCA_029265875.1 Prolixibacteraceae bacterium | reverse complement strand
AGCCTTAGTAAAAAAAGTAATTCAAACCGATGATTATTTAGAGTTCGAAATCAACCATTTAACCGACAGCCTGAACCTGAAAATATCGAAACCTGCCGGTGTGGCTGGTAGTTTTACGCTTTATGGAATTGTCACCGAATCAGGTTCGAACGGATTTCTTTACCACAGTATCGGGATTAATGGTGCCCAGGTCCCGTCGTTTCTGCGATGCGATTTATTTGAACAGCAACTGGCTGTTTTAAAACCCGACCTGGTAATCCTCGGACTGGGCATTAATGATGCTTACAGTAAAAAGTTTTCGCCCGAAGTTTACGAGGAAAACTATACCGAACTGATTGCCACGATCCGGCGGGCAGCTCCCGAAACTGCCATTATTTTCACCACCAACAACGACAGCTATTTGTACCGAAGATACATCAACAAAAACGGACAAAAAGTGGAGCAAAGTTTGCTGAAACTGGCTACTAAACTCAATGCCGGAGTCTGGAATATGTACGAAGTAATGGGGGGAATGAACTCCGTGGTTTTGTGGGAAAAAAATAACCTGGCCCAGCGCGACAAGGTGCATTTTACCCGCGAAGGCTACCTGCTTTTGGGCGATCTTTTTTTCAATGCCCTGATGCAAAACTTTGAATCGTATCTGAACAACAAAAATCAACTGACGCAACTTAAAAAATAAACCGTGGATTTTCTGACACAACTTGATATCAGCACAGCACTCCGCTCCATTTTCCTTTACAATCCGGGGGCACCGCTTATTTTTACGCGTTTCTTTTTCTGGGGATTTTTTGCTGTTGTTTTGCTGGGGTATTCGCTGGTTTACAAAAACAAAAACCGCAGTATCAGGGCCGGATATCTTTTTGCTTTAAGTGTTTTCTTTTATTACAAATCCAGTGGTTTTTTCTTTTTCCTGATGCTGTTCAGCATTGTGCTCGACTATTTTATCGGGAAAGGGATTTACAATTCACAAAACAGTACCAAAAGAAAATTTTTGCTGGCACTGTCGGTATTTCTGAATCTGCTGGTCCTGGCCTATTTTAAATATTCCTACTTTTTTGTCGATAGCCTGAACTTTTTGTTTGATACGGATTTTAAAGTGGTGAATCATCTGGCCAAAGCTGCCAACGATACAATCGGGACGCATTTTGACATCGACAGGATTTTGCTCCCGGTCGGCATTTCGTTTTATACTTTTCAAACCATCAGCTATTCAGTGGATGTTTATCGTGGCGACACCCAGCCGGTGAAAAACCTGATTGATTACGGGTTTTTTGTTTCGTTTTTCCCGCAATTGGTGGCTGGCCCGATCATGCGCGCTTCGGGATTTATCAAACAGATTTATGATGATTTCAGCGTGTCGAAAGCCGAGTTTGGCTGGGCCATTTTTATGATTCTGAAAGGACTGATTAAAAAGATTTTTATTGGCGATTATATTGCCGTGAACTTTGTTGACCGTGTGTTTTCCAATCCGGTCAGTTACACGGGTTTTGAAAACCTGATGGCGTTGTTTGGCTACTCGCTCCAGGTTTATGTCGATTTTTCGGGCTACACCGATATTGCCATTGGCGTTGCTTTGCTGATGGGTTTCAGGTTGCCGCAGAACTTCAATTCGCCCTACAAGGCAAAAAATGTAAGCGATTTCTGGAAACGCTGGCACATGTCGCTTTCATCGTGGCTCAAAGATTACCTGTACATTACGATTGGCGGAAACCGGAATGGTTCGGTTTTCAGTTATGTCAGTCTGCTGATTATCATGGCGATTGTGGTTTTATTAGCCGGAAAAATGATTCTTGTGCCTGTTTTTGCAGCATTTATTATTGCTTTTGCTATTCTGATGCGCTATTTCCCGGGCTTTAAACGAAATGTAGATACCAACATCAACCTCATGCTCACCATGTTGTTAGGTGGTTTATGGCATGGCGCTTCGCTCAATTTTATCATTTGGGGCGGGCTGAACGGAATCGGGCTGGTAGTGTACAAATTCTGGCGGAAAATCAGTCCCTGGGAAGCTTATAACAACTGGCTGGTAACCATTTGGAAAATTGCTGTGACTTTTACTTTTATCACTTTTACAAGGGTTTTCTTCCGTTCCGAATCGATAACCATTGCAAAAGATATGCTGAAACAAATCGGTACTGCATTTAAATTGTCCGTCATTCCTGATGTTTTGATTGCTTACAAATGGGTTTTTGCAGTGATGGCATTTGGTTTTGTGATTCACTGGCTCAGCTACGGTTTCAAAAAGAAAATCGAAGACTGGTTTATCGCCACGCCAATCTGGGCAAAAGCTGTAATTGCCGCTGCGGTGGTGATTGTGGTTTACCAAAGCATTTCGTCGGATATGCAGGCATTTATTTATTTCCAATTTTAGGGAAGAAAGAAGAAAGTCGGGAGTCCGGAGTCGGAAGAGGGGAACCAGGTGTGGTGAATTCAATTTTCATAGCTTTTGCTCCTTCCATAGTGTAAAACCATTTTTATGGTTAAATTTGATGGACAACAAGCAAAAATGTAATCCTGAAAAGAACCAACGATGATGGATTTGCAGCTCATTCAGAATAAAATTTATGAAATACGCGGACTGCGTGTGATGCTTGATTTTGATCTGGCTATACTTTATTCCACTGAAACAAAGCGGTTAAAAGAAGCGGTGCGAAGAAACATCAATCGTTTTCCACCCGATTTTATGTTTGAATTAACGAATCCGGAATGGGAAATCTTGAGGTCGCAAATTGCGTCCTCAAGTTGGGGTGGAACCCGTTATCCGCCTTTTGCTTTTACCGAACAGGGAGTTGCAATGTTGGCAAGTGTTTTAAAGAGTGAAACAGCCATTCAGGTAAACATTCAGATTGTCAGGGCATTTATTGCACTCAGGCAATATGCACTTGGTTATGCCGAACTTAATCAGAAACTTGAAAATTTCATGATAGAAACCAATCTTCAGTTTAATGATATTTACGCAGCACTTGCCGAAATGGCAAGCCTGAACAACAAGCAGTACAAAACGAAAGAAATTGGATATCTGGCCATTAAAAAGGAAGAAAACGAAAACGAAATTGAAAAATAGCAGTAACTATAAGCATTTCGTTTTATTCTGCCGTAGTAGAATACCCGGATCACGGAAATTTCATTTTAGGACAAATTAACAGATTAAGAATATAGTCACTTAAAAATATCATATCATGAAAAATTCTCCGGCAAACCGCATTCTGAAACATTTTCTGAAAACTGTTCTGGTGGTTTTTGTTCTGGCGCTGGCATTCGGGGCTTATTACATCAATTCACTCATTCCGATTATCACCGGTTATCCGGCAAAATTTCTGTGTTCCGCTGTTTTTGTTTCGGGGCGCGAACAGGCCGAAGTGGAGGCGATGGACCTGAATTTTTCGTTTATCAAATATGTGAAAAGCGAAGTGAATTGGCAGGATTCGAGTGTTACCAGCCGATTTTTGTGGGGGAAATCGACTGCCATTTACAGAAATGGTTTCGGGGCGACTCTTTTAAGAGATGTTACGGCTGAAGAGCTGAAAAAAATACAATTCCCGGCGATTGAAAAGAAATTCAATCCCGATACAATTGCCTGGCCGCTTGGCAATATTTTGCCCGATACCACCACTTTGCGTGACCCGTCAAAACTTGCCGGGATAACGGAAAAAATCATGACTGGTGGCTATAACGGCCATGCTTTTGCTTTTATGGTGGTACACAAAGGAATCCCGGTTGCCGAAGCCTACCAACCGCAATTCAACGCAAAAACCCGGTTTCTGAGCTGGTCGGTGGCCAAAAGTTTTACCAATGCTTTGGCCGGAATTATGGTCAAAGACAGTTTATGGGATATTAACCGGCCAGCCGGCATTCCTGAATGGCAGGATGACAGAAAGAATATAACGATCAACGATTTGTTGCAAATGCAAAGCGGGTTGAAATGGAACGAGGATTATGGAAACCGCTCGGATGTGACGGTGATGCTGTATTGCGAAAATGATTTTGCAAAGTTCACCTACAACCAGCCTCTTGAATATCCACACGGAAAAAAATGGTATTATTCCTCGGGTTCGGTAAATGTGGTGAATTACCTGATGCGACAGAAACTGGCGGATGATGCAGCTTATTACAGTTTTGCCAAAACCCGGTTGTTCGATAAAATTGGGGCACAGGATGCAGTTTTTGAAGTGGATGCCTCGGGCACGCAGGTTGGCTCGTCGTATGTGTATGCCACGGCCCGCGATTATGCCCGGTTTGGTTTGCTTTATCTGAATGACGGTGTTTTAGCCGGAGAACGGATTCTGCCCGAAGGCTGGGTGAAATATACCACCACCCCGGCGTCGGATAGCGAAGGCGGTTACGGATCGCTTTTCTGGCTGAACAAAGGAGGAAGAATGAAAACCATTCCTGAAGATATGTATTCATGTAATGGTCACGATGGTCAGCAGATTTACATCATCCCATCGAAGGAACTTGTTGTTGTGGTGCTGGGCTATTCGCCAAAACCTGACCGTGTAATGAATTTTGAACAACTTTTGGGCGACATTATCTCGGCAGTGGAATAACAGTGCGTGAATGCTATAATGCGTGAATGGAAAAAAGTGATTGATTCGGAAGAATTAAGATTTGTTAGCGAGTTTTCGACTTTGAAATCTTTTTACTTCTCTTTAAAAATTGTCAATGGTAAATCAACGTTGTTTAGTTAAGCAAAGAAGGACATTCAATTGTAAATGGATTGCTTCGCTTCGCTCGCAATGACGATTTTGACTGGGGAAAGAGGTCAGGTTTTTTGGGGGTTGTCCGGCAAAAACAAGAACAACACCATGACGAAGAGCGCCCGAATTCAGTGTAGGGACGACAGTATGCGAGTTGGTTTGACCATGTGGGGCATTAAATAATAGAAAATGGATAGGTTTTATTGCGTCTT
>JAJUGS010000117.1 GCA_029265875.1 Prolixibacteraceae bacterium | reverse complement strand
TTTTGAAAAAGCAAAAGTGATTGTAAGTTTTGGTGCCGATTTTCTGGGAAGCTGGCTTTCGCCGGTGGAATACACAAAAGGCTACTCTGCCGGACGTAAACTGCTCGAAAAAACCGATTCGATGAGCCGCCATTACCAGTTTGAAAGCGGAATGACGCTGACTGGTTCCAATGCCGATGTGAGAATTCCGGTAAAACCTTCAGAAGAAGCTATTTTGATTTCAGGTTTATACAACCAGTTGTTGAAAGCAAAAGGACTGGCAGGTTCAGATAACGTGCAAACACCGGTTGATTTGGGTGGTTTGGTCGCTGATCTGATTGAAAATGAAGGAAAATCGCTGGTGGTTTCTGCGAGTAACGATACCCAGGTTCAACTGGTGGTAAATGCCATCAACCAGTTGCTGGGCAATTACGGAAACACCATCCTCACAAGCCGGACACTGAATACAAAACAGGGAATTGATGCCGAATTTGAATCGTTTCTGGCTGGTTTGAAAAACAAAAATATTGCGGGTGTTTTGTGCTGGGGCGTGAACCCGGTTTACAACCATCCGGCAGGAAAAGAAATAAAAGCGGCTTTGGAAGGGCTGGAGCTTTCGGTGGCTTTTGCCGACAGGCCCGACGAAACAACGGCTGCCTGTCACTGGGTTTGTCCCGAACCACATTATCTTGAATCGTGGAATGATGCGGAGCCGGTAACCGGTTCTTTCAGCCTGGCACAACCTGCCATTTCGAAATTGTTTGATGGGCGGCAGGTTCAGGAATTGCTGTTGAAATGGAGTGGCGAAACCGAATTCAATTATTACAACTTTCTGCAGAAAAACTGGGAAGATAATTTTACTGGTCTTCAGTCTGGATTCGGAAATGCCCGTGATTTCTGGAACGATTCGCTGCAGAAGGGGGTTTTTGAATCATCTGTTACAAACTCAGAACTTACCTATTCTGACAATGGTTTGGCACAGGCAGTTTCGTCGTTAAAACCTTCAGCAAAAACCGGCTGGGAAGTTGTTTTTTACGAAAGTGTGGCGCTGGGCAGCGGACTTCATGCCAACAACCCGTGGCTACACGAATTACCCGATCCGGTTGCAAAAGTAAGTTGGGATAATTTTGCCGCTGTTCCGGTAAAATGGGCCGAAGAAAATGGGTTGAAAGATGAATCGGTAATTACAGTAAATGGTCTGGAGTTGCCGGTAATTGTGCAACCGGGTCAGGCTGATGGAACGATTTCGGTGGCGCTGGGTTACGGACGCGAAATTGCCGGAAAAGTAGGAAATGGTGTTGGAAAGAATGTTTTTCCGATGGTTCAGCTTGAAAACAACAGCCGGAAATACTGGCTTGCAGGAGCCGACGTAAAAACAACCGCAAAAACTTTTGACCTCGCCATTTCGCAGACACATCATTCGATGGAGGGCCGGCCGATTGTTCGCGAAGCAACTTTTGACGAATGGAAAATTGACCCGGCCGCCGGAAATGCACTGAAAAAAGAGCACGAAGCGCACGCACACACGCTTTATCCTGAAGTGGAGTTTAAAGGGCATCACTGGGGAATGGCCGTTGACCTGACTTCGTGCACCGGTTGCAGCAACTGTTCGGTTTCCTGCCAGGCTGAAAATAACATTCCGGTTATTGGGAAAGAACAGGTCCGTAACCGCAGGATCATGCACTGGATTCGCATCGACCGGTATTATTCCAATAACGCCGAAAATCCGGAAGTTTTCCATCAGCCGGTGATGTGCCAGCACTGCGACAATGCCCCGTGCGAAAATGTTTGCCCGGTTTCGGCAACACCGCACAGCGAGGAGGGTTTGAACCAGATGGCTTACAACCGTTGTGTGGGAACAAAATATTGTGTAAACAACTGTCCGTACAAAGTGCGCCGGTTTAACTGGTTTCAGTATGTAAAAAACGACGAATTTGATTTTGCATCCAACAGTGATCTCGGCAGAATGGTGCTCAACCCCGATGTTACCGTGCGTTCGCGGGGTGTGGTGGAGAAATGTTCGTTCTGCGTACAACGCATCCAGGAGAAAAAAGCCGAGGCAAAAGTAGCCGGCAGAAAACTCTCCGACGGCGAAGTTCAACCTGCCTGTGTTCAGTCTTGTCCGGCCAATGCATTGGTTTTTGGTGACATGAACGACCCGGAAAGCAAAATCTCGAAATACCTGAAAAACGAAAGAAATTATTACCTGCTCGAAGAGTTGCACACATTGCCTTCGGTGGGATACTTAACCAAAATCAGAAATATAAAAGCATAACCGCTTATGTATAATTCAGAAGTCAGGGGCAGATTAATTGAGGGAGACAAAAGTCTCGGGCAGATTTCGGAAGAAATTCTGGCGCCGATTCATGCCAAAACTCCTTTGTGGTGGTATGCTGCCCTGGTTGCAGGACTTGGAATGCTGGGCTTCGGGGCCTATGCCATTTACATCACGTTAACAGTAGGTTTGGGAACCTGGGGATTGAACAGTTCGGTCGCCTGGGGCTGGGACATCATCAACTTTGTGTGGTGGATTGGTATTGGTCATGCCGGAACCGCTTTTTCCATCTTTTTACTTATTCTCCGTCAGAAGTGGCGTACAGCCATTAACCGCGCTGCCGAAGCCATGACAGTGGTGGCCGTGATGGCAGCAGCTTTGTTTCCGCTGTTGCACATGGGGCGTCCGTGGTTGTTCTTCTATATTTTTCCGTACCCGAATACCCGTGGCCCGTTGTGGGTGAATTTCAATTCCCCGCTTTTCTGGGACTTTGTGGCCATTTCGGCTTACCTGCTGATTTCGGCCAGTTTCTGGTATTTTGGTATGCTGCCCGACCTGGCAACACTGCGTGACACAGCAAAGTCAAAAATCAAAAAAACAATTTACGGAATCATGGCTTTTGGCTGGACAGGTTCCAGCCGCGAATGGATGCGTTTCGAAGGTTTGAGTTTTGTATTAGGTGGTATTGCCGCCGTGCTGGTGGTTTCGGTGCACTCCATCGTATCCACCGACTTTGCCGTTTCGGTGGAAGTGGGCTGGCACACCACCATTTTCCCGCCGTATTTTGTGGTGGGCGCCATTTTCTCGGGTTTTGCCATGGTACTCACGCTCGTTGTTATCATGCGGGGTTTGTACAATATGAACGATTTTATCACCGATTCGCACATTGATGCGGTTTGCCGGGTGCTGATTTTTATATCACTCATCATGGGAACCGCTTATATCACAGAGATATTTGTGGCCTGGTATTCCGGCAATCCCTACGAAATATACATGTTCTTTAAAAACAGGCTCACAGGTGAGTATGCTGTTCAATTCTGGATCATGTTTATTTCGAATGCAATAGTACCCCAGTTGTTCTGGTTGAAGAAGATGCGCCGCAGCATGTTGGTGGTTTTTGTGGTTTCGATCATCATCAATATCGGAATGTGGTTCGAAAGGTACAATATCATCGTTACCTCACTGAGCCGCGATTATTTGCCATCAAGCTGGGTTTCGTATTCACCGACAATCATTGAGATCGGATTCTATTTGGGAACGATCGGTCTGTTTGTAACAGGCGTGCTTTTGTTCTTCCGCTTTATCCCGATGATTGCCATCTCGGAATTGAAAAGTGTGGCTAAATTTGATAAACCACTGAAAAATAAAAAACACGCAAATCATGAATAAAGAATACATACTGGGTGTTTTTAAAGATGAGGAAAGCCTGGTTGAGGCTTTTGAAAAGGTAAAACAAAAAGGCATTTTGCCGCTCGAAGTTTACACACCCTATCCGGTACACGAAATCCTGGAAGGAATGGGCAACAAAACACGCATTTCTCACGCGGCATTTTTCTTCGGATTGTTTTCGGCAGCAGGCATTCTGACCTTTTTAACCTGGGCTGCCACCATTAGCTGGCCGATAAATTATGGCGGAAAACCCACCAATTCATTCCCGTCGTTTATTGTGGTAACCATTGTGGCCACAATTCTTTCGATCACGCTGCTCACACTTTTTACCTTTTCGGTAAGGGCGAAAATTTTTCCGGGGAAAGTTCCTGAAATTGTTCACGAACGGGCCACCAACGACCGCTTTGTCATGGTACTCGATAAAAATAAGCTGGGTGAAAATGCCGATTCAATTCAACAAATTATTACAGAATATGGCGAAATTGAATAATAAACAGACCATTAGATTTTTAGATATGAGTATTGAGACGAAGAATGGATTGAAAACAGATCGGAAGTATTCAGTGAAAACCGTGTTTTTTCTGGTGTTGATTTTGGCAGGGACAATGTTAATGTCCTGCGATTACAACCGGAAAACAACCGGCTGGGATTTTGCCGGCGACATGATTAACTCGAATGCGTACGAAACCTATTCACCCAACCCGAATTTTGCCAATGGAAGAACCATGCAGCCTCCGGTTCCGGGAACCATTCCGCGTGGCACAATACCCTATCAATACAAGAAAACCGATGAAGACCGAGCCCTGGCTGCGCAAAACCTGGTGAATCCGGTTGAAAATACGGCCGTCAATCTGGAACGCGGAAAGGTGGCTTATAATATTTACTGTGCCCAATGTCATGGCGAAAAAGGCGACGGGCAGGGTCGTTTGTTTGTAAACAAAAAATATAACTATCCCCCCGGAAATCTGTTGAGTGAAAAAATGAGGACAAATCCCGAGGCGGATATTTACCACGTAATTACGGTGGGCTGGGGAATCATGGGTGAACACGGATCGATGCTTTCACCGAATGACCGCTGGAAAATTGCGATGTATATAAAACACGAACTGCAAAAAAACGAATTGACGGCTAACGCAAAATAACTGGAAGTATGGAATACCGGCTGACTATATCAAAAAAGTTTAAGACAATTGCCATGATACTTATTGGAATCGGGGTTGTTTCGTTTGCGCTGGGTTTTGCATTCGATGCCAAAAGAACCTGGGCCAACTACCTGCTTGTGAATTATTATTTTTTGTCGCTGGCAATCGGGGCTGCCTTTTTCGGGGCCATTCAGTACATTACACAATCGGGCTGGTCGGCTGCCTTTAAAAGGATTCCGGAGGCGATGGTTGCCTATATTCCGTTAGCGGCAGTGTTTTTTCTGATCCTCTTTTTCGGAATGCATTCCATTTACGAATGGACACACGAGGAAGTGGTTGCCGAAGATCAGTTGCTGCAGCACAAATCGGCGTACCTGAATATTCCGTTCTTTTTTGCCCGCCTGGTTCTGTTTTTCGGCGCCTGGATTGTTTTTTCGAAACTGCTCCGCAAATTTTCACTGAAAGAAGACGAAACCGGCAACATGGAGTATTTTCTGAAATCGGAACTTTATTCCCGCATCTTTATTTTTGTGATTGCCCTTTCGTTTACACTTTTTGCGGTTGATTTGCTGATGAGCCTTGAACCACACTGGTACAGCACCATTTTTGCCGCCAAGAGTTTTATTGCGGCATTTTTGCATGGGTCTTCCATCATTGCACTCATCGTCATTGTGCTTTTCAGAATGGGCAAAATCCCGTTTCTGAACCGCAGTCACCTGCACGATTTCACCCGTTATATTTTTATGAGCAGCATTGTTTGGGGATATTTCAATTTTGCCGAATTTATGCTCATCTGGTACGGCAATATTCCCGAGGAAACAGCCTGGTTTGTTCACCGGTGGGAGGGTGCCTACAAAGTGCTTTTCTTTGTGAATATTATTCTCAACTGGTTTATCCCGTTCATTGTGCTAATGCCACGGAAAACTTCGCGGAGTAAGATGTTTATTTTTCCGGTGGTGGTGTTGCTCATGATTGGCCAATACACCGAATTATACTACATCATCTGGCCGGCAGTGGTGCACGATGCAAAATTCGGGTTGCTCGAAATCGGCACTTTTATCGGCTTTGCCGGAATATTTGCGTGGGTGGTGGCAACCTGGTTGTCAAAAGCCAGCCTTGTACCTAAAAATCATCCCTATCTCGAAGAAAGTTTGGATCATCATTTCTGAAGTTTATAATTTTCAACAAAATATTGAATATACTCCGGGATTTTTGTTCCCAGATAGTAAGGAAGATTCATTAAAAGATAGGTTTTTCCTGAAGGAGTGACATTTTTTTCAATTCTGAAATCCCCGCTGGCGCCGATTTGCAATCGGTGCCCCAGTCAACAGACTGGAAATTTAATTTCTTCATTATAAAACTTATTTAACTACTATTACTTCCAGTAATCCGGTTTCTCCGGCATAATCAATCGCGCTGCTGTAAACGTAATCTTCCGCTTTAAAAACCAGTCCTTCAGCCACAGGGTTTTGATGGATATAATCAATCTTTTGGTCGATTACCGAATTGCTCCATAATTCTATCGGGTGGTTATCAGTCCCCCAAAAACAAAAGCCTTCCGACGTTTTAAACTGTTCCAGCAACCATTCTTTCCTGCTCTCAAACGCGTTTTCACCAATCGCCTTCAGAATTGACTTACTGGTGAATTTTTTTAAATCCCGGAGGGTATCTGAAAGGATAAAACCATCTTTTGCCCTGACAATGAGATGAACATGATTGGTCATTATACACCAGGCAAATAACTCAAGACCCTTGTTTTGCTGACAATACCTCAAGCTTTCAACCATCAGGTTTTTGTAATCGTTGCGGGTAAAAACGTCAACCCATTTATACACCGCGAACGAAACAAAATAAACTCCGTCTGGATTATGAAACTTGTATTTCCGGCTCATTGGCAGTTTTATGAATGCATTCAAATATAAGGAAAGTGTACAATTCTTAATCATACCAGGGGCAGGCTAATTTGTCAGCCAAAGGCTGAGGCACGGATTGCAAATCCGCGCCAGCGAGTAGCGATTCGATTGGAATCTTTTTAAAACAGTGCTGAAATATATACATTACAAATGCTGAACAACCCACCCTTTACAGTAAATAAACTTCTGATTTTATGTTATACAACATGATTCGAGGAATTTGCAGATCAGGCTGTAATTTCAATTTTGATTTCACTACTGATTGGATTATATTTAGCGTATCAACTTAAAGTACTATTCCAATGACAGTAATTTCTATCCTTCCAAACTGGGCAGAAACGGGCGTTTTCGAACAGATTTTCTGGTTTATCGCACTTCCCTCAACCGTAATTTTCCTCGTTTTATTGGGGATGACGATTTTTGGTGGCGATGCAAGCGACCATGTGGATGTGAGTACCAATGTGGATGCCGGTCTTGCCGACGGCGATTCCATCCCGTTTCAGTTTTTATCGCTGAAAAATATCATCGCTTTTTTCACCGTGATGGGCTGGTCGGGTATTGGCTTTATCCATGCCGGACTGGCGCCCTGGCTGGTGGTTTTGCTCTCCGTTATTTGCGGATTGATCATGATGTTTCTGATGGCGGCCTTGTTTTATTTTATGTCGAAACTGGCAGAGAACGGCACACTCAGAATGAGCAATGCTGTGGGCAAACTGGGCGAGGTTTACCTGGTGATTCCGGCCAGCCGGCGTGGAATGGGAAAAGTACAACTGAATGTGCAGGGTTCACTCCGCACACTCGATGCTATTACCGATGATGCCAATCCTATCCCCACCCATTCAATCATCGAGGTGCTCGGTGTAATCGACGAGCAAATTCTGCTTGTAAAAAAACAGGGAAATTAACGACCAATTAATAACACTTTAAATCAGCTTTTATGAACGACTTTTTTGTAATTCTAATCAGCATCGCCGCATTGTTTCTGTTCATCATCATTGTGGCCATGATGCGAAGGTACAAGCGCTGTCCCTCCGACCGCATCCTTGTTGTTTATGGGAAAATCGGCAAGGGCAGCGATAAGGAAACCCGGTCTGCCAAATGTATTCACGGGGGTGCCGCTTTTATCTGGCCGGTGATCCAGTCGTACGCTTTTCTTGACCTGACTCCGCTTTCCATCGAAATTAACCTGACAAGCGCGTTGAGTAAACAGAATATCAGGGTGGATGTTCCCTCCAGGTTTACCGTGGGAATTTCCACCGAACCCAATATCATGAATAACGCGGCTGAACGTTTGCTGGGGCTTACCCAGGAATCGATCAGCAACCTGGCAAAAGATATTATTTTTGGCCAGTTGCGTTTAGTGGTGGCCACTATGGAAATCGAGGAAATCAACAGCAACCGCGACCTTTTCCTCGCTGCCGTTTCGTCGAATGTGGAAGCTGAACTCAAAAAAATCGGGTTAAAACTCATCAACGTCAACGTAACCGACATCAACGATGAATCGGGTTATATCGATGCTTTGGGAAAAGAAGCCGCAGCAAAAGCCATCAACGACGCCAAAAAGAGCGTGGCTGAAAAGAACCGCGACGGAGAAATCGGGCAGGCCATGGCACACCGCGAACAGCGTATTCAGGTGGCAAGCGCCGATGCAACGGCTGTTGAAGGTGAAAACGTGGCCAAAGTAACCATTGCCAACTCCGATGCCGACCGCCGCGAACGTGAAGCCGAAGCCAACCGCCGCGCTGTGGCCGCCGAAAAAGTTACCGAAGCGCGTGCGCTCGAAGAAGCCTATGCTGCCCAGAAACTGGCGGAACAGGTTCGTGCAGAAAGGGATAAGGCCACACAAACCGCCAACATTGTGGTTCCGGCCGAAATCGATAAACAGAAAGTGGAAATTGCCGCAGAAGCGGTTGCTGAACAAACCCGCCGCATTGCCAAAGGTGAAGCCGATGCAATATACATGAAAATGGCCGCCGAAGGTAAAGGTATTTATGAAATCCTCAGCAAACAGGCCGAAGGTTTCGACCAACTGGTGAAAGCCGCCGGAAATGATCCGCAGAAAGCCGTGATGATGATGATTGCCGACAAATTGCCCGAACTGGTGAGAACCCAGGTGGAAGCCATCAAAAACATCAAAATTGATAAAGTTACCGTTTGGGAAACCGGAAACGGCAAGGATGGTAAAACATCAACTGCCAATTTCTTACAGGGAATGCTGGGGTCAATTCCTCCGCTCGACGATGTGTTTAAATCGGCCGGGCTTGAATTGCCCAATTACCTGAAAGGAACCAATATTCAGGAAGTAAAACCGGCAGAAAAAGAACCAACAGAAAGTAAATAAACTGAAATGCGATCAACTGCACGGCGTAGATTCGCATTTAATCCTGTACAATAATTACATTTACCGGCTTTCTCAGGCAGAAGGCCGGTTTTTTTAGGTCGAAGATTGATTTTTTCATCGTAATTTGAGGCCCATAAATCAGACAAATTGCAAAACAAACATCTATGGAATTTTTCAGCGCAAAAAATGTAAACAAGGTTTTTGCCGATACACAGGCATTAACCAATGTGAGCATTTCTGTTAAACAACAAAGTATTTTCGGGTTACTTGGCCCGAACGGAGCCGGCAAAACCACGCTCATCCGCATCATCAACCAGATTACTGCCCCCGACAGCGGCGAAGTTTTTCTGGAAGGAAAACCCATGACCCGTGCCGATATCAGCCGGATCGGTTATTTGCCCGAGGAACGTGGCTTGTACAAAAAAATGAAAATCAGCGAACAGGCTATTTATTTGGCACAATTAAAAGGAATGAGCCGCCACGATGCTGCTGTGAACCTGAAAAAGTGGTTCGAGAAATTTGAAATTATGAGTTGGTGGAACAAAAACATCGAAGAACTTTCGAAAGGGATGCAACAGAAAGTTCAGTTTATCACCACCGTGGTGCACAAACCCAAACTCCTGATTTTCGACGAGCCTTTCAGCGGTTTCGATCCGATTAATGCCAACCTGCTGAAACAGGAAATTCTGCAACTAAAGGAAGAAGGTGCCACCATCATTTTTTCGACCCACAACATGGGCTCGGTGGAGGAGCTGTGCGATCATATTGCGCTCATCAACAAATCGCACAAAATTGTTGACGGGGAAACCAACGAAATCAGGGAACGTTTCAAACAGAACATTTTCGAGGTAAAATACCGCGGCGATTTCGAAAAAGTTAGTACTACGCTTGGCGCACATTTCAGGGTTTTGAGCCACACCGAGCAGAAAAATGAAAACCTGATTACGGTTCAGCACCTGGGAAGCCAGTCGAACAACGAACTCATCAAAGTTTTGATTCCGGTGGCCGAAATTTTGTCGTTCGAGGAAAAAATTCCGGGAATGAACGACGTGTTTATTCAGGCCGTTGAAGAAGCCAACCGTAAAGCAGCGGCGGACAAACAAGTTTCTGAACCGAAGATGGATTTGTAAAACCTGTTTAAATCATTAATAATATCAACATGAATAAAACATTGCTCATTCTGAAACAGGAGTATCTGAAAAGGGTAAAAAAGAAATCGTTTATTGTACTCACCCTGCTCGTGCCATTTCTGATGGTTGGCATGTTTGCACTGATCATTTTTCTGACGATCAATAACGACAAAAAGGAAAGGACAATTGGCGTTTACGATGAATCGGGTTTGTTTTTAGGCGAATTTAAAAGCGAAACATACACGAAGTATTATTTTATTGACAAGCAGAAATACGAGCAACTGAAAGGTGGGCTGAAAGATGCTGAATATTATGCTTTGCTGTACATTCCGGCAGATATTTACACCAACAACACGGCACAGCTTGTTTCCGAAAAACAGGTCCCGATGGAGTTGAACGAGCAAATTGAGCGCAAGCTTAGTCGTTTTATTGAGAATGATAAACGGCAGAAAATCATTGCAGAAACACAAATTCCGGACCTCGAAGAAAAGCTGGCTGCCACAAAAACCAATGTTTCGCTGAAAACACTGAAAATATCGGACAGTGGCGAGGCAAAATCGAGTTCTTCAACGGTGGCTTTTATTGCCAGTTATGCCATGGGTTTTATCATCTACTTTTTTGTGTTTATGTACGGGGCCGCGGTTATGCGCAGTGTGATGGAAGAAAAGAAAAGCCGCATCATCGAAGTAATTATTTCGTCGGTAAAGCCGGTTGAACTGATGGCCGGAAAAATCATCGGCACAGCTATGGTCGGGTTAACACAAGTTGCCATTTGGGTCGTGCTTGGCACTGCGGTTATGATCGGGGTACAAAGTTTCTTCAGCCCCGAAACGGCGCAGCAAATGGGACAAAGTATCATGGAAAACCAGGGACAGATGAACCCTGCCATGACTCAGGCAACCCAGCCAAACGAGGTAATGCAGGTGATGGAAATGATCAGTAACCTGAACATCCCTTTGATCCTGTTTAGTTTTGTGTTTTATTTTCTCGCCGGATATCTGCTATACAGTTCACTTATGGGGGCAATCGGCGCAGCGGTCGACAACGACGAAGATTCGCAGCAAATGATCTTCCCGGTTACTTTCCCGCTGATACTTTCAATCATGGTTCTTTTCTCGATTGCCCGCAATCCCGAGGGTTCGGTGGCTTTCTGGTTTTCTATCATCCCATTTACCTCGCCGGTGGTTATGCTCGCGAGGGTTCCATACGGAGTGCCAGCCTGGGAGCTTTTGCTTTCTATGTTTTTACTGGTACTTACAGTAGTGGGTGCTATTGCAGCCGCGGCAAAAATCTACCGTGTGGGTTTGCTTATGTATGGTAAAAAAGTGAACCTGAAAGAAATGATAAAATGGCTTCGGTATAAAAATTAATATTGAACAAACTTTTTTATTGAATACTTGTTACATTTGAGAACAATTATGAAAAGCACAATGAAATACAATACGATGTGTTGCTGTCGGATCAGATGGCAGGAAAGTGTTTTTCATGTTTTAACCTGAAATAATATTCAAAAAGAGATATGAATCAAGGCTTTCCCGGCAACAGGAAAGCCTTTTTTATTAACCGGTTTTAAAAATTAATTATGAAAGCTAAAAACATTTTAGAAACGATTGGCAACACACCTCATGTAAAAATAAACCGCCTGTTTCCGTCAGATTATGAAGTTTGGGTGAAGGTTGAAAAAACGAACCCGGGTGGAAGCATCAAAGACCGTATTGCGTTGTCGATGGTGGAAGATGCCGAAAAAAAAGGCATTCTGAAAAATGGCTCCGTGATTATCGAACCGACATCGGGAAATACCGGAATCGGGTTAGCGCTGGTAGCTGCCGTAAAAGGGTACAGGTTGATTCTGACAATGCCCGAATCGATGAGTATTGAACGTCGCAAAGTTTTAACTGCCCTGGGAGCCGAACTCGAACTCACCCCACGCGAAAAAGGCATGAAAGGCGCCATCGCCAAAGCCCAGGAACTGGCAGCCGAAATCCCCAGTGCCTGGATTCCGTTGCAGTTTGACAATCCTGCCAACTTTGAAGTTCACCGCGATTTTACAGCACAGGAAATATTAGCCGATTTCCCCGATGGATTTGATTACCTGATTACCGGTGTGGGGACTGGTGGCCATATTTCGGGTGTTGCTGAAGTTTTAAAACAAAAATTTCCAAACCTGAAAGTTTTTGCGGTTGAACCTGAAGCCAGCCCGGTTATCAGTGGTGGCCAACCAGGGCCGCACCCTATTCAGGGAATTGGGGCAGGTTTTATTCCTAAAAACCTGAAAACTGAGTTGCTCGATGGAACAATCCAAATCAGCAGGGATGAAGCTTTTGAGTATGCAAAAAAGGCCGCCAGACTCGAAGGTTTGTTTGTGGGCATTTCGTCGGGCGCTTCATTGGCAGCCGTTGCCAAAAAACTGCCTGAACTGCCCGCCGGATCGCGGATTCTTACCTTCTCATACGACCACGGTGAACGTTATTTATCGGTAGATGAATTGTTCTGAAAGTTTGATTTGCCGATAATTTTAGAATTTGTCTGCTTTTTGTTTGTTGCAATGTATCAACTTGCCGAAAATGAATATTACAGCAAGCATCACGCCGACAGATTTCTGAAATTGTGGCAAAACTGATATCGACAAAGCAATTGCAGTTATCGAAAAAGAATTGAATGATAATTTTATAGGGATTTAATCCGTTTCGGGGTTAAAATCCCTTTTTCTTTTTCATCGGAACAGGACGAACAATTGAAATCCTGCATTGTTGT
>JAJUGS010000178.1 GCA_029265875.1 Prolixibacteraceae bacterium | reverse complement strand
ATTGGTTTCGCCTTCGATGAGGTACATAACGGTTCCCATGATTACGACAATTATCAAAACAAAAAATACAAAAACCGAAATTTTCTCCCGGCTGGCCCACATTGCCCGCATAAGCATTCTTCCAGCCTGTGTGTATCGCGTAAGTTTTAATATTCTGAATACTCGGAGCAACCTCAGCATCCGGATAACAACCAAACTTTGCGAGCCTAAAAAAAACAAGCTGAGGTATGTGGGGATGACGGATAAAAAATCGATGATGCCAAAAAAACTGAAAGCGTACCTGAGTGGTTTCTGAACAATCAGGATACGAAGAAAATATTCAATCGTGAAAATAATGGTAATAACCCATTCGAGAATCCGCAATATATTAAGGTATTCTGCTGCGATTGATGAAACACTTTCAAGCATTACCAATAAAACACTCAGCAGGATAACAACAAGGAGAATTACATCGAAAAGCTTACCCGCCGGGGTGTCGGCTTCAAAGATGATTTCATACAGGTGTTTTTTGAGCGTCATCTTTTTACAGTGTTTATTTTGGTTAAAAATACACGAAGGGGTGAAATAAAACAAAAAACCTCCCGGTAATTTACCGGAAGGTTTGGTTATCAGGAATTGTAAATCCTTGTTCTATCTTCAAATTTTAAAGAACGGTTTCCACTTCGTGGTAAGGCAGGTTAAACGCCTCGGCCACGCCTTTGTAAACCACTTTGCCGTCAACCACATTCAACCCTTTGCGCAACGGAACGCTGTCAATACAAGCTTTCTTCCAGCCTTTACCGGCGATTTCAATTGCATATGGTAAAGTTGCATTGGTAAGTGCAATGGTTGAAGTACGCGGAACAGCACCCGGCATATTGGCCACGCAATAATGAATAATATCATCAATAACAAAAGTTGGTTCAGCATGCGTTGTAGCTGAAGTTGTTTCGAAACAACCTCCCTGGTCAACAGCAACATCCACCAAAACAGTTCCCGGTTTCATGGTTTTCAGCATGTCGCGGGTAACCAGGTGCGGGGCTTTTGCCCCGGGAATTAAAACGGCACCGATGATTACATCGTTATATTTCACGGCTTCACGAATATTGTATTCGTTGCTCATCATGGTTTTTACGTTGGCTGGCATAATATCGTCGAGATAACGCAGGCGTTTCAGCGATACATCCATAATGGTGACATCGGCTCCAAGACCGGCAGCCATTTTTGCTGCTTCGGTCCCAACAATTCCCCCGCCGATAATCAACACGTTTGCCGGTGGTACACCCGGAACACCTCCGAGCAGAACTCCATAACCACCATATGTTTTTTCAAGATATTTTGCTCCTTCCTGAACCGACATACGTCCTGCCACTTCGCTCATCGGAACCAGCAAAGGCAGCGAACGGTCCTCCAGTTCAACCGTTTCGTAAGCAAGACAAATTGAGCCGTTTTTAATCATTTCCATTGTCAGTGTTTCCGACGATGCAAAATGGAAATAGGTGTAAAGAATCTGGCCTTTTTTGATCAGTTTATATTCCGGTTCAATCGGTTCTTTTACTTTGATAATCATTTCGGCAATGCCATACACATCTTCGATGGTTGGCAGCATGATTGCTCCGGCCGAAATGTAATCTTCATCTTTAAAACCGCTGCCCAGGCCGCCGCCAGCCTGCACATATACTTCGTGCCCGCGTTTTACCAGTTCAGCAGCGCCGGCAGGTGTCAGCGCGATCCGGTTCTCATTATTTTTTATTTCCTTTGGTACTCCGATAATCATTGCAGTAACTTTTAAGTTTGTTTTCTGGTTGCCAAAATTAGATTTCGGCATACGATTAAAACATGATAAAACTTAATGATTACAGTGTTTTCCGTGATTCGTGGCTTGAAGTTAACAGACTGGAAGTTAATTTTTTAATATTATTTCAATTTGAAAATTTTTAACAACTGTCAATTTCAATCTGATACTTGTATATTTGTCAGTCTTTATAAAATATATTTTATAACATGCCAACAGTATCCGACAGGGGTAAAATAATGCCCGATTCGCCCATCAGAAAATTAGCTCCGCTGGCCGACAAAGCCAAGGAGAAAGGTATCAAGGTGTACCATTTAAACATCGGTCAGCCCGATTTACCAACACCACAGGTGGCGATTGACGCGATAAAAAATATCGACAGAAAGATACTGGAATATTCTCCCAGCGAAGGAATTAAATCGTTGAGAACAAAGCTGGTGGGTTATTACAAGCGGTTCGATATTAATGTGAGTGTTGAAGATATTATTGTTACAATGGGTGGCAGCGAAGCGGTGACTTTTGCTTTTATGAGCTGTCTCGACCCGGGTGACGAAATCATTGTTCCGGAGCCTGCTTACGCCAATTACGAAGCATTTGCCATTGTGGCCGGGGCAAAAATCAGACCTGTTGTAGCCAGAATTGAAGACGGTTTCGCATTGCCGCCGGTCGAAGAATTTGAAAAACTGATTACCCCGAAAACCAAGGGAATCCTGATTTGTAACCCAAACAACCCAACCGGATATTTATACACCCAGGAAGAAATGGATGCCATCCGCGACCTGGTTAAAAAATACGATTTGTACCTGTTTTCCGATGAGGTTTACCGCGAGTTCTGCTACACAGGCGCACCTTATATTTCGGCTTTTCATCTCGATGGAATTGAGCAAAATGTTGTTTTAATTGATTCGGTTTCGAAACGTTACAGCGAATGTGGATTGCGAATTGGCGCGTTGATTACCAAGAATGTGGCTGTCAGACGGAATGTGATGAAATTCTGCCAGGCACGGTTGAGTCCGCCACTGATTGGACAAATTGCTGCCGAAGCATCGATTGATGCCGACCCGAAATACATGCTCAATAATTACAATGAATACGTTAACCGCCGTAAGTTTCTGATTGACGGGCTGAACCGTATTGAAGGCGTTTATTCGCCAATCCCGATGGGCGCTTTTTACACGGTTGCCAAACTTCCGGTTGACGATGCCGATAAATTCTGCGAATGGTTGTTGTCCGATTTCAGTTACGAAAACCAGACAATTTTTCTGGCTCCGGCCACCGGTTTTTACACCGACCCGAAAAACGGAATCGACCAGGTTCGTATTGCCTACGTGTTGAAAAAGGAAGATTTAGCGGTTTGCCTGAAAATTCTGGAAGAAGCGCTGAAAGTTTACCCTGGAAGCAAGGTACGCAGAACAGCAAAGGCAGTTGCAGAATAAAGGAAAAAAGTGATTGATGGAGAATAATTGAGATTCATAGAAAAAAATCCGGGTTGAATAGTCAATCCGGATTTTTTATTTCTTTCTGCTCACCTGGGGGAGGTTGGGCCTGTCTCGCCTTTGGCGATGGAGGGGCTTAAAGTTTTTTTATTCTTTCCATTGCTTCCAGTACATTTTCGCGGTCGGCAAAAGCTGAAAAGCGGAAATAGCCTTCGCCGGCCGGACCAAACCCAGAACCTGGCGTTCCGACAACATTTGCTTCATTTAAAAGTTTGTCAAAGAATTCCCACGATTTCATGCCGTTTTTGGTTTTCACCCAAATGTATGGCGCATTTTCGCCGCCAAAAACTTCGTAACCACTTTCTGCCAGGCTTTTCTTCATGATGCGGGCATTTTCCATGTAATAATCAATCACTGCCTGCACCTCCTTTCTGCCCTCTTCGGTAAAAATGGCAGCGGCCGCTTTTTGCACCGGGTACGAAACACCGTTGAATTTGGTGGTGTGTCGGCGGTTCCACAATTTGCTCACCTGGTGCGGGTTTCCCTGTTTGTCGTAGGCAACCAGTTCATTCGGAATCACGGTGTAAGCCAGTCGTGTTCCGGTAAAACCGGCCGTTTTTGATAAACTGCGGAATTCGAGTGCCACTTTTTTGGCACCTTCAATTTCGTAAATCGAATGGGGTATCGAATCGTCGGTAATAAAGGCTTCGTAAGCCGCGTCGTACAAAATGATGCTCTTATTTTCCAGTGCGTAATCCACCCATTTTTTCAGCTCTTCTTTCGTGGCAACTGCACCGGTCGGGTTGTTTGGGAAACAAAGGAAAATCAGGTCGGGTGTTTCGGTGGGCAGTTCGGGAATAAAATGATTTTCGGCGGTACAAGGCATGTAAATAATGCCTTCATAGTAACCGTTTGGCTGGCAAACGCCTGTTTTTCCGGCCATCACGGTGGTGTCGGCATAAACCGGGTAAACCGGGTCGCCAATGGCAATCTTATTGTCGTTACCAAAGATTTCCTGGATGTTGCCAGTATCACATTTCGAACCATCGGAAATAAAAATTTCATCAGCCGAAATGTCAACACCACGGGCATTGAAAGCGTTTACAGCAATCGCTTCGCGCAAAAATCCGTAACCCTGCTCGGGGCCGTAACCTTTAAAAGTTTCTTTTTTAGCCATTTCTTCCACGCCTTCATGGAAAGCTTTTATCACACTCGGGACCAGCGGTTGGGTAACATCGCCGATTCCCATGCGGATTACTTTTTTGCCGGGATTGGCTTTAACAAATTCGTTTACCCGGCGGCCAATTTCCGGGAAAAGGTAGCCTGCCTGCAATTTCAGGTAGTTTTCGTTGATGAATGCCATTATATCAGATTATTAGATTTTAAGATTTTTGTATTGAGACATTTCGTATTCATGATTGTGCAAAAATAAAAAAATATCATCCTTTGAAGAGAACTAAGTAATATGAATGAAATAATGGCGTATTCCTTTTTTGTTTACCCCTAAATCCCCTAAAGGGGACTTAGCTCATTGATAAACAGTTGTGAAGGTCACAACCAAAGCCCCTTTAGGGGTTTGGGGTGAAAAAGCACGACAATAAATAGTTCTCATTACTTAATAACTTTCCTGAAGTAAAAAGTCGGCGATATGAATATGTTTTACTCCATCAATGTTATCGCGCCAAAACTCGTCCATAGTTACCACAAATTTTGGATGGTTATCGCGGATTTCAAGCAATGGGTTAAACTCCCTGTCGATGGTAGCCTGACTTTCCAGTTTATAAGCAACCTGAACATAAATCTTATTTTCATTCTTTTCGGCCACAAAATCAACTTCGCGGTCATCCCATTTCCCGGTAAATACTCTGTATCCTTTCCTTTTTAGTTCTAACATGACAATATTTTCAAGCACTCCTGAAATTAGCCTGTCTCGGTAACCCATCACGGCATAACTTATTGACGGGTCGCCTACAAAATATTTCTCATAGGTTTTCAGTATTTCCTTCCCTTTAATATCATATCGCTGAATAATATCGATAATAAACGCTCCCTGCAATGCACTCAGGTAGTTATACACCGTATTGATATCGATTTTTCGTTGCTGGCTCTTGAAATAATCAGCTATACTTTTTGATGAAAACCGGTTGCCCACATTATCGAGAATAAATTTGACCACTCTTTCAAGCAGTTCCACATCCCTGATGTTGTTTCGCTGAATGGTATCCCGAAGAATAGCAGAGGAATAAATATCGAATACTATTTTATATGCCGTTTCTGTATTGTAATCAGCAATATGCAAAACCGGAAACCCGCCCATCCGAAGGAAGTTCTGAAATTCGGAGTAACGATTAAATTCAGAAATACCTGTTCGTACTGATTTAAAAAGCAGGTATTCTGCAAACGACAAAGGAAATACATGAATCTCGACATATCGACCGGCCAGATAGGTTGCCAGCTCTGATGAAAGCATTCTTGAGTTGGACCCGGTTATGTATATATCTGCTTCAAAATCTGTCATAAATGAGTTTACTGCCTTTTCCCACGATTCAACTTCCTGAACTTCGTCGAGAAGGATGTACACCCGTTTTTGCGGCTTTACCCTTTCTTTAATGTATGTATATAGTTTTGCAGCATTTTCAATTTCGGCAAACTCAAAGCTGTCGAAATTGAGATATACAATTTGTTCTTCAGCAACTTTTCTCAGCAGCAACTCTTCTCTCAGCATTTTCATAATTTCTGATTTGCCGCTGCGTCGGATACCTGTAAGTACTTTTATAACTGGTTTGTCAATAAGTTCCCGAAGTTGTGCTAAATAAAGTTCTCTTTTTATCATTTTTTATCTTTTTAGGGTTATAACCACAAAAATAGTAGTTTTTTATAAAGTTTTTAGGGTTATAACCATAAAAACTTTCTGTATCGATATGTTTTAGTGGGTTACAACCGCAAAATTCAAAGCCATTTTGCATCGAAACATTTGCATCACTTTAATACCTTTGCAGCTAAAATATCATATCATGCAAAACAGCTTTGTAAAATCGCACGGATTGGGGAACGAATACATTGTTCTCGACCAGGATAATATCACCTTTGAACTTACTGTTCGGGCTATTCAGCTTATCTGCAACGTTCATTTTGGTATCGGGTCCGACGGAATTTTGTTGAAAGTTCCCACCCAAAAAGCCGATTTCGGGTTGCGGATTCTCAATCCCGATGGTTCGGAAGCTGAAAAAAGCGGCAATGGTTTGCGCATTTTTGCCAAGTATTTGTACGACTACGGTTTTACAAAATCAAAATCGTTTGCCATCGAAACACCCGGCGGAATTGTTCAGGCCGAAGTGGTTGAGGAAAGAAACGGGAAGGCTGCAACTGTAAAAGTGGATATGGGGAAAGCCATTTTTGAATCATCAAAAATCCCGGTAAAAGCAACAACTGAAGAATGTATCGATTACACACTGAACCTCGAGTACCGTGATTATCAAATCAACTGTGTTTCGGTGGGCAACCCGCATTGCGTGATACTGAAAGATGAGCTTGATGAAAAAGAAGTGAAAACTTTCGGGCCGCAAATCGAAAACAACCCGATGTTCCCGAACCGCATTAATGTGCAGTTCGCCAAAGTACTGTCGCGCTCCGAAGTTGAAATCATGATTTGGGAACGCGGCGCCGGATGGACACTGGCTTCGGGCAGTTCGTCGTGTGCGGTGGCTTCGGTAATGGTAAAACGCGGACTGACCGACCGGAACCTCACCATTAAAATGCAGGGCGGACAGTTGAAAATAGAAATCGACAACAACTGGAACATCCGCATGACAGGCGAAGTGCGTGAGGTGGCAACCGGTGTTTTAAGTGAAGAACTCATTGAAGAAATAAAATAAACCATGAAACAGATTCTCCGGATTTTGATTATCCCTTTTATCCTGTTAACGATGGAATCGAATGCACAGTTCAATTGGCCCGATGGCAAAAAGGCAGCAGTGGTTTTTACTTATGATGATGCACTGGATGGACATCTTGATGTGGCCATTCCACAATTGGATGAATTCGGGCTGAAAGGTACTTTTTATTGTACAGGCAATTCCCCCAGTTTGTATAACCGTACCAATGAATGGAGAAAAATCGCACAGAATGGACATGAACTCGGAAATCATACAATTTTTCATCCTTGCGACGGGACACATGGCGATTGGGTAAAACCGGAATACGATCTGAAAAAATATACTTTGGAACAAATAGTTGCCGAACTAAAAGCCGCTAATACTTTACTGAAAGCCATTGATGGAAAAACAGAACGCACTTTTGCATACACCTGTTGCGATTTTGTTGCTGGTGGAACAGATTTCTCGGGCGAAGTGGAAAAACTGTTTGCAGGGGCAAGGCTGGTTGGGCCGATCCCCGAAACCATGGGCGGTTACAATGTTTATAAAACTCCCAGTCAGGGAGTTGACAGTCCTTCAGCCGGAGAATTGATAGCCGGCGTGGAGGAAGCCCTGAAAAAAGGAACCATCGTGGTTTTCATGTTTCACAGTGTGGGTGGCGGTTACCTGAATGTGGGGGCTGAAGAACACCGCAAACTATGTGAATATGTTAAGAAAAACGAAAAAGATATATACACAGGCACCTTTCTGGAAGTGATGCAATACATTAAGAAAACCGGCAAATAAAACACGGTCTGCCTGTTATTGTATTGTTTCTCCCCCGATTCCATTATCTTTGCGCTGATTTTTAAGAAATTAATTTAGATTTCCCGAAAGGGAAGGAACACCTAATTCAAAAAATATGGCTCATAAATCAGGTTTTGTAAACATTATCGGCAATCCGAATGTAGGTAAATCAACCATCATGAACGCCTTGGTTGGCGAAAAGCTTTCGATCATCACCCAGAAAATGCAGACAACCCGGCACCGCATCAAAGGAATTGTGAGTGGCGACGATTTTCAGATAGTCTATTCCGACACCCCCGGAATTCTGCAGCCGCACTACAAACTGCAGGAAACCATGATGAAGTTTGTGAATTCGGCACTGATTGATGCCGATGTGATTTTGTTTGTGACCGATGTGATTGAAAAACCCGGTAAAAACCCGGAATACATCGAAAAAGTCCGCAAATCGAATGTTCCCGTGATTGTGCTCATCAACAAAATCGACCTCTCGAACCAGCAGGATGTGCTGAAACTTTTTGATTACTGGACCGGCGTTTTCCCCGGAGCCACTGTTTTCCCGATTTCGGCACAGGAAAAATTTAACATCGAACCCATTTTCGACCGTATTATGGAACTGCTTCCCGAAGCGCCGCCATATTTCGACAAAAACGATTTGACCGACCGCAACGAGCGGTTCTTTTTCCAGGAGATTGTCCGCGAAAAAATCCTGCTGAATTACCAGAAAGAAATTCCCTATTCGGTGGAAGTTGTGGTGGAGGAATTCAAGGAATCGGATAAAATCATCAATATTAACTGTGTGATTTATGTTGAACGCGACAGCCAGAAAGGGATCATTATCGGGCATAAAGGCGAAATGATTAAACGGGTGGGTACCGACGCAAGAAAAGATGCCGAAGAGTTTTTCGGGAAGAAAATTTTTCTTGAACTGTTTGTAAAAGTGGCAAAAGACTGGCGCGAAAAAGAACGATCGCTCAAGAACTTCGGGTACGACGACATTTAAGT
>JAJUGS010000040.1 GCA_029265875.1 Prolixibacteraceae bacterium | reverse complement strand
TTCAACCCTCTGAAAACACAATATGTAAGTTCCCTGACAACCCGAAAAAATCCCCAAAAAACAATCTTCAAAATCCAAATCACTCAATCAAATATCCTGTATCAAGCATCCGGTTTCCGATATCCAGCATCCAGCATCTATACTATCCAGTATCCCATATCGTCTTACCGTCCAATCCACTGTTCGGGATTGAGTTTCTGGTTTTCGAGCCAGATCTGGAATTTCAGGATCGACTTGTTGTCTTCCGGGTCGGTGAAAACAGTGCCGATATTTTGTTTGGTGGTAACCTTGTCGCCTTTTTTAACCGTGGTTTCGCGCAGGTTCGAGTAAACGGTGAGGTATTTCCCGTGGCGGATGATAACAGCCGTATTTCCGCCTGTAATGCCAAATACGCGGGTTACTTCGCCATTAAACACCGCGCGCACTTTTGACCCTTTTTCGGTGGTGATGCTCACGCCGTTGTTTTTTACCTGCACATTGGCAAGCACCGGGTGCTGGTTGATGCCAAAATGTTCGGTAATCACACCGCGTTCAACCGGCCAGGGCAGGCGGCCTTTGTTCTGCGCAAAGTTGTCGCCCAGGAGGCGCTGTTCGGGTGTCAGTTGCAGTTCTTTGGTACCGGCTTTGGCACTTTTGCGGGCTTCTTCAGCAATAATGCGTTCTATTTCATCCTGAAGCTGCTGTTCGATGCGGCGCTGTTCGTCGAGTTTTCTTTTCAGTTCCTTCTGTTCTTTCTGCAGCTTCTGCAATTCGGCATTTTTCTCCAGTTTTTCCTGCGAAAGCTGGCTGGCTTCGCGTTTGGTATCGTTTATCAACTGGAGTTTGATGAGTTTTTGTTCTTCCTGCCTGCGTTTTTTTTCGTTTAAAACCGACTCGATAGACAGAATCACATCTGCCTGGTTTTCGCGGTATTGGGTGTATTGTTTCATGTACAGGTAGCGGCGGTAGGCCTGGTTAACATTATCGGCCGAAAGCAGGAATAATACCTGGTCGTAGGCATTGCGGTTGCGGTAAGCCAGTCTGACCAGTTCGGCATACTCTTTTTTAAGCGCCTGTATATCGTTCTCCATGAGGCTGATGGCAAGCGTGTTGTTATCAATCATCTGCTGGTACAAATCCACTTCGCCGTTAATGGTATTGATTACCGCGTTCCGCTGTTCAATCTGGCGGTTTAAAAGCTGTACCCTGCTGAGTGACGATTTCTGGTTTTTCTGAACTTCGTTGAGCAGCTTACTGGTGTATTTAATCTGGTTCTCTGCATCCTGTTTTTTCTTTTTCAGCTCTTCAACCGACTGGGAAAAAACAGGGATAAAGAGAATGACAAACAAACCGGTAAGCAGTGAAATCCTCATTCTGGTAAAGTGTAGTTTTGATCTGCGAAAGTAACTTTTTAAGATTTTAATTTACCCTGATCTGCTCATAATTTTGAGGAATTTCGAGACGCAAAGGCGATGGCTTTTCGGTTGAAAAACCGCTCAGTCTTACATTCAGTTCCAGTTTTTCGGTTTCTGATAGAAATTGTATATCGATGGAACCCGGGTAATCTTTGTCCTCAATTTTAACAAAATCGCCAAAATTCAGTTTCATTTCGCGCTGGTTGGTTTTGTCGGAAATCAACACTTTGGTGAGGGCAAAATTTCCGGGGTTGAAAAACAGTTTCTGCAGAATGAGGGCAGTATCATCGAGCCGTTTCAACCGGCGTTCAATCTTTGCCGCCTTGTTTTTTGTTTCCAGCCTGATAACTTTTCGTTCGCGCTGCGACTGCAAAACATACATCCCCTCTTCCACCGAAGTGGTAAACGCCCTGAAATCCTTGTCTTTTTGGTCGTTCCGGTAAGAGAAGGCGCTGTTGGAAACGATGGCCTGAACCAATTCGAAATCGAGGTCAATATTCAGGATGCTGCTGAGGTAGGAATAATCGTCGGTGAAATAGTTTTTCTCGAGATAATTCACGTAAACAATACTGTCAGGCGTTAATAAAACCCGCACCACCGGAATGTTCAGTTTTGTGACCGAAACCAGAATTTTTTCATCCCTGATTGCTTTTAAATTGACCCTGAATGAGGTGTTTGAATTGTTGTTAGAAAACTGGCAGTTGATCCGGCTGATGGTCAGGTAATCGTAGAAAAGGCCTGTATTTTCAATGTTTTTCAGCAGTTTCGGGGTGCTGATGGGTTTCACATTCACCGTGGCAACTTCGCGCGGGGTTTTACACGACCACCAACCAGCCGCGAGAATTAACAGGAAATAAATGACAAACCTTGATATCCTGGATCCTTTCATCCTTTATTCTGCAATGTATTTCTGTTCCCTGATTTTTCTTTTCAGCACTTCTGAAGTTCCGCCATTGTCTTTGGCTTTTTCCCAGTACTGTTTTGCTTCTGATAGTTTGTTGAGCATAAACAGGATGTCGCCATAATGTTCGAGCATCACCGGGTTGTTTTCCCCGCCATTTTTCAAGGCGGTTTCCATGTAAAACCGGGCCAGTGCATAATTTCCTTTTTTGAAAAGCACCCAGGCATAGGTGTCGAGATACGTTTCGTTATCGGGAAACTGGGCTATTACTTTGGCACTCATGCGTTCGGCTTTATCAAGATCGCGGTTTACCAGCGAGAGATAATAAGCGTAATTATTCAGTCCCACAAAATTGTCGGGGTACAATTCCAGTGAGCGGTCGAACAGTTTAAAGGCGTCGTCGAGATTGCCCTTTTTGTAAACTGCTTCGCCCTTCAGCATCAGAAACTGGCCTTTCAGCGGCTGGTTATCCACAATAAAATCATATCCTTCATCTAAAACCGAAATTGCATCGTCATATTTTTCAAGCTGAATGGCAGCCACGCCGCTCAAAAGGTAACTATTGGGTTGGTTGGGATACATTTCGGTTGCCTGTTTGCTGTGTTTTTCCAAAGCGGCCCAGTCTTGTAAATCATTATCGATAAACATCAGGCGTTCCCAAAGCATGAAATCCTTGTTTCCCGCGTCAATAGCTTTCAGCAGGGCATCACGTCCTTCTTTGAGTTGATTTTTCCGCAAAAGATAGTCGGCCTGAACTGTATAAACCATTGCTTCGCCCGGATGTATATTTACCAGGATATTGATAAGTTTTTCCTCGCGTTCATCGGTCAGTTTCGATTGCTCGCGATCCGAAACCAGCATCATGTACATCTGCAGTTTTGTCTGCAGCTCCACATTTTTACTTTCGAATCCTTTAACCAATTCATCAAACGATTTATCAAATTCGCTTTTCTGCAAATAATAATTGGCCAGCGAAAAATGAACAAATCCGCTTTCCGGGTCGATTTCGAGAATCTTGTTATAATTTTTCAATGCTTTTTCTGAGTCGCCCAAAGTTTGATAAAGATCGGCCAGCAAACCGTAATAACGGGGTTCAGCAGGATTCGACTGAATCAGTTTTTCAATTTCCTGAATGGCTTTTTCGGGTTGTTTATTTTGCAGGTACAATTCCTGGATTTCCACCGAAATCTGGTCGTTGACACCTGTTTTTGCCTCCAATTGCCGGAATGCTTCAATGGCTTCGGGGTATTTTTGGGCACTTGAAAGCATCATGGCTTTTGAATACAAATATTCCAGGTTTTCGGGGTCATTCTTCAAAAGATCATTAAAAACAGCGGCAGCTTCATCGAATTTTCTGGTTTGCTGGTAAATCTGCGCCAGCAGTTTTTTGTACCAGATGTTCCCGGGATTCAGGCTGATTGCTTTTTCAAGCAGCAAAGTGGCACTTGTAAAATCGTTGTTTGCGGCATGAATTTCGGCCAGTTCGTACATAGCAGCCGACGATTTTGGATCGATTTCGAGACAGCTTGAAAGCAGTTGCACTGCATTTTGCTTGTTGCCGAGCATCCGTTGTTTCAGTGCTTCCGAAAACAGGTAGTCAAATTCCATCTGTTTTTTTTCGTCGTTGATTACCTGTTGCGGATCAACTGCAGCCGTAACAACCTGCTGTTCGGTTATTTTTTTACTGCCCGAACAGGATGCAAGCGCAACGCCCAAAACCACAGCACCCAGGGCTATTTTATTCATTTTCATCATCCTCTATTTTTTACCGGTGTGGCCAAAACCACCTTCACCCCGTTTCGTTTCTTCCAGTTTTTCCACCAATTGCCATTCCACTGTTTCGTGCGACGCCACCACCATCTGGCAAATGCGTTCACCGTTTTCAATAACAAAATCCTCGCCCGACAAGTTGATCAGTATCACGCATATTTCACCACGGTAATCGGCATCGATGGTGCCGGGCGAATTAAGCACTGTAATCCCTTTCTTCAATGCCAGTCCGCTGCGTGGCCTGATTTGTGCCTCGTAACCCACCGGAAGTTCAATAAATAACCCTGTGGGTATCAGCTTCCGTTCAAGCGGTTTTAACACAACGGGTTCGGTTAAATTTGCCCTGAGATCCATTCCTGCTGAATGAACGGTACTGTAGGCCGGTAACTCGTTTTGCGATTTATTTACAATTTTTACTTCCATGTAAGAAACAGCGTTTTTTAAAGAACCGCAAAGATATTGAAATATAGGCAGATTGCACGGGTTCAGTATTATAAAATGTTAAAAGTTGATGAATTCAAGTTGCTGGAAAACAATTAAATGAACATCAGGTTGGTCGTAATTTCATCAGAAACAAACCAGCCTTGTTGTGTGAGTGTATAAATTTCGCCTGTTTTTATGGCCAGTTTTTTATCGAGGTATTTTTCCATATTTTGCTGAAAATAAGCTGCTTTTTCGGGCCCGAACCGGTTTTGAATTTCAGCAGCAGAAACGCCCCATTTTGTGCGGATACCCGTCAGAATATATTCATTCAAACGATTTTCTTCTGAAAGTAGTTCTTCTTCAAAAAGGAGCTGGCTTTGTTCCAGCGAGCGAATGTATTTTTCGGTGTGTGAAACATTCCATTGCCGCGAAAAACCATTAAAGGAGTGTGCCGATGGGCCAAGTCCGAGGTATTTTTTACCGGTCCAGTAAGATGAGTTGTGTTTTGAATACAAGCCGTTTTTTGCAAAATTCGAAATCTCGTAATGCTCAAAACCGTATTCAGCAGCCATTTTCATGAGTGTTTCGAAATGGGCTATACTGGTTGGTTCAGTCGCGGGTTTCAGCGTGCCTTTTTTCAGCCAGGTATAAAACGGGGTTCGCTCATGATAAGTAAGATGATAAGCCGAAAGATGCGTGATGGGCAAACTGAAAACTGTTTGAAGGTTTGCTTTCCAGCCGCTTTTTGACAATCCGGGCAAACCATAAATCAAGTCGGCACTGATGTCGGAAAAACCGGTTGCCGCAGCATTTTTGATGGCTTCAACGGCCTGGATGGCATTGTGGCGGCGGTTCATTTTTTTCAGCAAAACATCATTAAACGATTGTATGCCAATGCTGAGCCTTCTGATTCCGGCACTGTATAAATCAGCCAAATAATGGGGAGTAAGATCATCGGGGTTGGCCTCGAAAGTAATTTCGCAACCCGGAGAAACGGGAAAAACCTCTCTTAAAAAACCGATAATTTCAATTATGTCTTCCTTTGTAAGCACGGAAGGAGTTCCCCCGCCAAAATAAATTGTTTCAACCTGTTCGCCTTCCAGGTAATTTTTCTGTAGCTGAATTTCTGCCCTGAGTGCTCTGATAAAATCAGTCAGCAATGAAGTATTGACAGTTTTGTAAAAATCGCAGTAATAACATTTCTGCCTGCAAAACGGAATATGAATGTAAATTCCCGCCATTGGCCGGTACTTAATAAGATTGTTATTTATTTCCTGACAAAAATGCTTTCAGTTGCAAGTCTCGCCCCGGAAACCTACATTTGCTTTTCAAAGCTGGACTCAAAACATGGCAAAGACACTTCTGTATTTCTGGAAACCCATTTTATGGCTGATAATTACCTGTTACGCGCTGTTTATTCCGGCAACACGGCTTCCTGTCGAACCTTTTCTGATAATTCCGCATTTCGATAAAATTGTACATTTCGGCCTTTTTTTTACGCTTTGCCTTTTTTTGGTGCGTCCCTTTAAAAAACTCGAGATGAAAGGTTATTTGATGGCAGCTTTAACCTCCATCTTATTGAGTGGCTTGCTTGAGTTTATCCAGCATCTTTTATCGAGTACACGGCAAAGCGATATTTTCGATTTTTTAGCCAACACAACCGGTGTACTTTCAGCACTCCTGTTTTTCAGGCTGTTTGTGGTAAACCGGAAATGGGAACCGCTGTTTTAAAGCCTCACGATTTCTTCGAATTTCTCAATATCGTTGCTGATAATTGCCAGTGTTGTTTCCTTGTAAAAAGTGGTTATTTCTTTCCGGAGCTTGTCGTATTGCGAATGAATCGGGCAAAGCGGCTGCGACGGGTCGTGGGTTTTGCAGGGCTCAAGCGTAATCAGGCAGTTGGTGAAAAATTCCTCGCCATCAACTTTTGCAACAATGTCCCACAACGTAATCTGGTCGGGTTTTTTACCCAATGCAAAACCGCCATTCGGCCCTTTTGTAGAAACCAATAATTTTTGTTTTACCAGATTTTGCAGGATTTTCCCCAAAAAAGGCGATGATAAACCCAGGTCTTCAGAAATTTTTTTAATCCCGATGCGGTAATCCTGACCGGAATTTTTGCCCAGATAAATGAGCGCCCGAAGCGCATATTTACAAGTATTCGATAACATATCAATTTATTTTAAGTTCGACTTCCAGATTTCACTAAACGATTTCTTTGCAAATTCAGGGAATTCTTTTTGATCACCCAATGCGTTTTTACCAAGTTTGGCCAGTTTATTTTTAACTGTGCCATTTACCAGATCGAGGGTTGAGCGTTTCTTTAATGCCCAGCCGTAAGCTTTCATCCCGATATTCCACATAAATTCACCACCAACTTGTTCCACAGCCTTTTTTCTGTTGAGCAGCAAAAGATCGTGGAGCGGAATTTTCACCGGGCATACTTCGGTACAGGCACCACAAACCGTGCAGGCATAACTGAGGTGGTTATATGGTTCAAATCCTTTCATAAATGGCGTGATAACCGAGCCAATCGGGCCGCCATACGTTGAATTGTAGGTATAACCGCCTACATTCCGGTAAATGGGGCAGGCATTGAGGCAGGCACCGCAGCGGATACATTTCAGCGACTTGAAATGTTCCTTTTCAATGGCTATTTCAGAACGTTTGTTATCGAGCAGAATCACCACCATTTTCTCCGGGCCGTCCTTTTCTCCGGGTTTGCGGGGCCCGGTAATCAGCGAATTGTAAACCGTTATTTGCTGCCCCGTTCCCATTGTGGCCAGCAGCGGTAAAAACAGCGGCAGATCTTTCACCGAAGGTAGAATTTTTTCGATTCCGGCAATTACAATGTGCAGCTTTGGAAAAGCCACCGACATAAAACCGTTTCCTTCGTTTTCGGTGAGTAAAATTCCGCCCACATCAGCCACCAGAAAGTTGGCCCCGGTGATTCCGGCCTGGGCTGCTGTAAATTTTCCGCGGAGGATTTTCCGCACAAACCGGGCTATTTCGGTGGGCGTTGAACCGGGAGGCATATCAAATTTTTCGGCGAAAAGCGCTGCCACATCTTCTTTCGATTTGTGCATGGCAGGTGTTAAAATATGATAGGGTTTTTCGCCGGCAACCTGAACAATAAACTCACCCAGATCGGTTTCCACCGGTTCGATGTGATTTTCCTCAAGCTGTTCATTTAACTCCAGCTCTTCCGAAATCATGGATTTGCTTTTTACAAGCATTTCCGTTTTGTTTTCTTTCAGCAATCCGATGATTTCTTTCAGCGCTTCCCGGCTGTCGCGCGCCCATATAACCTGGATGTTGTTTTTCTGTGCGTTTTTCTCAAATATTTCAAGATAACCGGCGAGGTTGGCAACCACACCGTCTTTTACAAAAGAAGCTTTATTTCTTGCTGTTTCGAGACTGGCATACCGAAGTTTTCCTTTGGCAACCGCTTCGTCGTACCGCCCGATATTAAAATTGATTGTCTTCCGGTGTTTCAGGTCGAAAGCAATTTTTGATTCCTCAAGAAATATTTCCTTTTGTTTTGACATCGTTTATTTACACGGAATTTTTTCAACACGCCTCGCGTGACGACCACCTTCAAATTCTGCGTTTAAAAAGGCTTCAACAATGGCTACAGCCTGTTCATCGGTTACAAACCGGCCTGGAATTGCACAAATATTGGCATCGTTGTGCTGGCGCGCCAGAGCAGCTATTTCAGGTATCCAGCAAATCGCCGAGCGCACCTGCTGGTGTTTGTTGGCGGCAATGCTGATTCCCTGACCACTCCCGCAAAATGTTATGCCGGTTTCAAATTCGCCCTTTTCAATGGCATGGGCAATGGCATGGGCAAAATCGGGATAATCAACCGGGTCGGTGTAAAAACAGCCAAAATCATGGTAGGCAATTCCTTTTTCCCTGAACCAGGCGAGAACAGCTTGTTTCCTCTCAAAACCTGCATGATCGCTGGCAACTGCAATAATTTTATCTTTCAGATTTTTCATAAAAAACAAAAATAATACTTTTTGGTGCTTATTTCTTTTTATTCATTTTAAATAATCCCTTTAAATCTTTTTTTTCGAAAGCGTAAACTGTTCCGAGAAAAACAAATATTAAAAGTGTTCCCAGTCCGGCCTTAATAAATGGGTTAAACGATTGAAACAATCCGGAAATAAAAAACAGTGACAGGGCCAACGCAAAATAAATCCCGATTCGTTTCAGGTCATAGGGTACCGGGTAATATTTTTCTCCCTGAAAATAGGAAATAACCAGTACCAGAACATAGCTGAAAAGCAGCGTAAATGCCGAACCCATGTATCCGAAAACCGGGATTAACAGGAAGTTCAGCGCAATTGAAACAACCGAGGCAATCACACTTTGGGTGGCTCCGTACCGGGTTTTGTCGGTAATTTTGTACCAGAGCGACTGGGTGTAATACATACCATAAACCAGGTTGGCCATCAGAATTATGGGGAGCACTTTTAATCCCGAATTGTATTTCTGATCATTAATAAATTGCAGTATATCAATATACAAAGTCATTCCCAGAAATATCAGCAACCCGAAAATGACAAAATATTTCATGATGTTGGCATAAATCACCGGATCGTCTTTTGAGTTTCCGCGGGCAAAGAAAAAAGGCTCAAAAGCAAACCTGAAGGCCTGGATAAACATGTTCATCAAAACCGCCAGTTTCAGGTTGGCACCGTAAATACCAAGCTGTTTCATGGGTTCCTGCGATTCGGGTATCAGGAACGGTATCAGAATGTTTCCCACGTATAGTGTTAACTGGCCGGCAATTCCCACAATCAGAATCGGTAAACCGTAGTTGAGCAGTTTTTTAAATATTTCTTTATCAAACTGAAATTGAATTTTCAGAATATCGGGCAGCAACATCAGTAACATAATACCTGAAGCCAGCAGGTTTGAAATAAAAATATACCCCACCCCTATTTCGGGTGAATAAATAAACCGGATCCACGATTCAGGATTGTGTTTTAAAATCCACGGGCAAAAGGTTAAAAAGAACAGGTTAAAACCAATATTGAAAGCAATATTAATCAGCTTGATAGCCGCAAATTTTATGGGCCTCTTTTCAATTCTGATCCAGGCAAAAGGAATGGCTGTTATGGCATCGATGGCCAGAATTACCGCAAACCAGACGATGTATTCCGTATGTTGCGGATACTGGATAAAACCGGCAATCGGGTTTTTCAGCAAAACAAAAACGAGCAAAAACAACAGGGAAGTACTGAAAACAGAAATCAGCGAGGTGGAATAAACTCTTCCGGGATTTTCACTTTTCGAGGCAAACCGGAAAAACGAGGTTTCCATTCCATACGTGAGGATTACGAGCAAAATAGCTGCATACGAATAAAGATTGGTTTGAACGCCAAATTCACTTTCAAGAAAAACCCTTGTATAATAAGGAGTTAGCAACCAATTCAGAACTCTTCCTAAAATACTGCTGATACCGTAGATTGCCGTATCGCCTGCCAATCGTTTGTATGTGCTCAAAACTTGGAATTTTGAGCAAAGATAAAATTCATATCAAAACACTGAATTTCAGATTTGCAATTTTGTGCTGAAATTCTGAGCGACTCTTTTTTATTAATTTTGTTGCTGATTTTTAAAAATTCATTCCTGATGAAAAAACCTGTGGCCTTTCCTTTAATATTAATTTTCAGCTTATTTATCACTTCTTTTTCGTGCTCCAATAACTCATCAAAATCACGAAAACCGGTCAGTACTATTTCAGTAATTCCGGCAAAAACAAACTATGTTTTTGGCGATAAAGTTTCAGTGAGGGTTCAGACAAAAGTGAGAAACGGTGAACTGGAAACGGTCAAACTTTTTTATAACAACCAATTAATAAAGGAAAGCAAGGAAGTAGATTTTACTGTCGATAATATTGAACTAAAAACCCTGGGCAGCAGCAGTTTTTCGGTAGAAGCTGTTAAAACCGACGGGCAAAAAAATACGCGCTCCGCTTTGGTAAATGTTTTTTCGGACCAGCCGGCAGCGAAATTCACTTACCAGGTTATTAACACCTTTCCACATGCAAAAACGCATTATACACAGGGGCTTGAGTTTGTTAAAAATTCGTTGTACGAAGGAACCGGTGAATACGGTACTTCGGGAATCTTTAAAACAAAGTTTGAAAATGGCAGCATCGAAAAATCGGTGATGCTGGATGAAAAATATTTTGGTGAGGGGATTACCATACTGAACAACAAAATTTACCAGCTCACTTATAAAAACAAAAAAGGCTTTGTTTACAACCTTGAAAATCTGGCGGTAATCGATTCGTTTTCATTTCGTTCGGAAGAAGGCTGGGGTTTGACAAACGATGGAAAAAACCTGATCATGAGCGACGGAACGCATGTTCTGACCTGGATCGACCCGGAAAATTATTCAGTAGTAAAAACAGTCCAGGTTGCCAATAACCGTGGGTTGATTAATTATCTGAACGAGCTTGAATTTGTGAACGGAACCATTTATGCCAATGTTTACACCACCGATATGATTGTTCAGATTGATCCGCAAAACGGAAAAGTAATTTCTGAAATCAACCTGGCCGGTATTATTGACATGTATAAAAATAATACTGATAAAATTGATGTTCTGAATGGAATTGCCTGGAATGAAAAAACAGGCAATCTGTTTGTTACCGGAAAATACTGGCCAAAGCTGTTTGAAATAAAACTGGTACCCTCAAAATAAAGTCAGGTTCTCGCCGTATTTTATTCTTCCTAAATGTTTGTAAGCCAGTTCTGTAGCTTCGCGTCCACGGGGAGTTCGTTTTAAAAATCCTTCTTTGATCAGAAAAGGTTCGTAAACTTCTTCAATCGTTCCGCTGTCCTCTCCTACTGCGGTTGCAATGGTTGAAATTCCAACCGGTCCGCCTTTAAATTTATCGATGATACAAACCAGTATTTTATTGTCCATATCATCCAGCCCGTATTCATCAATATTCAGGGCTTTGAGGGCATGTTTTGTAATTTCCATATCAATGCTGCCATTTCCCTTTACCTGGGCAAAATCGCGCACCCTTCTCAGCAGCGAGTTTACAATCCGGGGAGTTCCGCGGCTGCGAAAAGCAATTTCACGGGCAGCATCTTCCACAATTTTTACTTCCAGAATACTGGCCGAACGTTTTACAATTCCGGTAAGTACTTCTGTATCATAATATTCAAGATGTGCATTGATACCAAAACGTGCCCGGAGCGGCGATGTTAGCAAGCCTGAACGGGTTGTCGCGCCAATCAGGGTAAACGGATTTAACTGCAATTGAATGGAACGTGCACTGGGTCCCTTGTCAATCATGATATCAATTCTGAAATCCTCCATAGCCGAATAAAGATACTCTTCTACAATGGGCGACAAACGGTGAATTTCGTCGATAAACAGTACATCGTTGGGTTCAAGATTGGTTAATAACCCGGCCAGATCGCCAGGTTTATCCAAAACTGGTCCCGAAGTAATTTTCAGCCCCACTCCCATTTCATTCGATATAATATTTGAAAGCGTGGTTTTTCCGAGCCCGGGCGGACCATGCAGAAGAACATGATCAAGCGCTTCACCCCTTAATTTTGCAGCTTTTACAAATATTTTCAGGTTTTCAACAATCTGATTTTGCCCGCTGAAATCGCTGAATTGAAGTGGCCGGAGTTTTTTATCAAGTTCTTTTTCAGTATCCGAATAATTTTCTTCCCTTATATAAAATTCATTATTCATTTGTGCTGACCGGAAGATATTTGGCAATCATATCAATTAACTGTTTGGAAGTAAATGGTTTCGATAAATAATCGTTCATACCGGCATTAAAACATTTTTCTTTGTCATTGTCGTATGTATTGGCTGTCAGCGCAATAATCGGAACCGGATTTTCAATATTTTTTTGTTTTTCCATTTCCCTGATGGCCTGTGTAATTTGGTAACCATCCATTTCAGGAAGCATAATATCCATTAATACAAGACTGAACTGGTTGTTCTTATAAAGTTCAATAGCCTCTGAACCCGTTACTGCAGCGGAAATTTCGAGGTTTAATTTTTTCAGATTAAACATCACCACCTTCTGGTTCATCAGGTTGTCTTCTACTAACAATATTTTCACCGATATTAATATTTAATGTTTTCTTTAAAGCAAATATAAAATCTAATATTGGTTATTATGTGCTGTTGATAACTGTTAATTTCTATTTTTCAGTTTTTACCAAAACAAAGTAAACAAATTTTAAAAGGTTTCTGAACAATCTGCAACCTGATTAAATTGTTATGATATAATTACTTCTTTAAAGTTATAAACAATTGTTGATATTGAAAAAATGACAGATTTTAACTCGAATATTGTCTCAATAAGTTGTGAATATTTTGCGCTTAAAAATTCATAAACGTTGATACGTTTTTTAAGTATTAAGCATATATGTATAAAATTTTGATGAATGCAAATTTTATTTTAAAAGTTTACTTTTGTTTTTTTAGCATTTTACGGCTATGTTATTAACAATGCTGATAATTATAAATTGCTGAAAAATAATTAATTGATTTTAATGACTGACAATTTTAACATACTTGTTGATAAACTCAATTCTTTTAAAACCAGGTTTTATACTTTTAAACTGGTGAGAGGATTGATTTTATTGTTGTTTATTCTCATATTTTGTTACACAATATACTCATTAACAGAATATTTTGTGTATTTCAGCCCTGCTGTGAGACGGACTGTTTTTTATGGATTTATTCTTTTTTTCAGTTTACTATCACTGCAGTTTATAATTCTCCCGGCGCTTAAAATTTTCAATGTTTTAAAAGCAATGGATATTAAAATGGTTACAAGGGTGATTCAAAAGCACTTTACAGCCATTGAAGATAAACTATTAAATATTATTGAACTGAATGAGTTACAAACCAAACAGTATTCAAACGAATTAATTCTGGCCAGTATCGATCAGAAAATTGACGAGCTGAAAGTTTTTGATTTTAATGAAGCTGTTCAGTATAAAAATATACGGAATATTTTGGTGTATTTTTTTGTAAGTATCATTATATCAGTGGGTATATTCGTTGTTAACAAAGATATTTATATTGAGTCAACCAACCGGCTGATTCATTTTAATACCCCTTTTGTAAAACCTGCCCTTTTTGATTTTAAGCTCGAAAACAACAATTTACAAGTTAAAAAGGGAGATTCTTATACTGTAAAACTTAAAGTAGAAGGAAGCGAGATTCCGGAAATTGTTTATATCAACATCGAAGGCAATAACTATCTGATGAAATCGGCTTCGCCCGGAAATTTTGAGTACGAAATGATTTCGGTAATTAATTCTGTCAGGTTCTTTTTTACCGATTTAAAATATAATTCTGACATTTATAGTTTGCAGCTTTTGCCAAAGCCCGGAATAACAGGATTTAAAACAACTATATTACCACCCGCCTATACAGGTTTACAAAAACAGGTAATCGGTAATATTGGCGATTTACAGGTACCAAACGGTACAAAGGTGGAGTGGAGTTTCACAGGTATTGATATTGATTCGGTTTTTATTGTTTTCAGCGATTCAACGCGAACACAAGCCGTTGAAAAGGATAATTCATTTGTTGCTTCCGCAAGTTTCAATCAATCAAATTCATACAATGTATTTATAAAAAACAGTATTACCGAACCTGAGTTGGCTTTATCGTATTCAGTGGAAGTGATTCCCGATCTTTTTCCCGAAATTGAAATTACGGAAGTGAAAGATTCACTGCAACTTACTCGAAGCTTTTTTAAAGGAAACATTGGTGATGATTATGGTTTTACAAAACTCAGGTTTCATTTTAATATCGAAAATTCTGATTCTGCCATTTCTATTCCGGTTGTCCCGATGCTGACGGATCAGGAATTTTTCTTTAGTTTCGATTTCAGCCAGCTCAATAAAACAGAAGGGATCGTGTCTTACTATTTTTCGGTGACCGATAATGATGTTGTAAATAATTATAAAACAACTACATCTGATAATTTTACCTTTAAATTTCCATCCCGCGAAGAGATTCTTGCCAACGATAAACAACAGTTTGATAATCTTGAATCGAATTTTGAAAAGAGCAGAAAACTGGCGGAGGAAATCAGGAAAGATTTGAATAATCTTCAGCTAAAAAACATGGATTCCAATCTTTCGGATTGGGAAAAGTCGCAAATGGTAAACGATATAATTTCGAAACAAAACAGGCTTGAGCAATTGTATAACCAGATTAAAGAAGATAACGAAAAACTCAATAATTATCTGAACTCTTTTAATAATAAAAACGAGGAGATCAAAGAAAAACAAAAACAGATAGAAGAATTGCTGAATGAAGTTTTTACCGACGAACTGAAAAAGCTGATGGAGGAATTTAATAAACTGGCTGAACAATTTAACAGTCAAAAAATGAACGAGTTGACCAAAAATATGAATTTGACTTACGAAGATTTGGACAAACAACTCGAACGAAACCTCCAAATGCTGAAAAAGCTGAAAGTGGAACAAAAACTTCAGGATGTAATTGACCAGGTAAAAGAAATTGCCCAGGAAGAACAGGCATTATCTGATAAGTTTGAACAACAAAAAGAGTTTGAAGAGACTTCGCAAAAAGTTGAAGAACACCAGAATAGGACAAAAGAGCTGCAGAAAAACCTGGAAGACGCGCTGAAACTGAACAATGAAATGAAAAAACCCATGAATTTTGATGACTTCAAAGAGGAGTTTCAGGATATTGATAACAGTTTTCAACAAACAAAATCGGATTTGGATAAGAAAAACCGGAAAAAGTCGGGGGAAGGGCTCAGAAACAATACTGAAAAACTTCAAAACCTTGCCTTTTCGATGCAACAAATGCTTGATATGAATACAAAAGAAGAAAACATGGAAAGCATTGCAAATCTGAAACAGATTTTGAGTAATCTTCTGTATTTATCATTTTCACAGGAAAACCTGATTAACAGTTTAAATGGAATAGCCGATAAAGATCCGTCATTAATTCAGATAAACCGCGATCAAAAAAGAATTGCAGAGCAAAGCAAAATTGTAAAAGATTCGCTGTATAGTCTGGCGATGAGGACACCTCAAATAACAAGCATGGTAAACAACGAACTGCTTTCAATGCAAATGAATATGGCCAAAGCCGAAGAAGATCTTCAGGAAGGACTTTTTCCGAATGCGCGGATGAGCCAGCAGTTTGTAGTGACCTCGTTAAATAACCTGGCACTGATGCTGAACGAGGCGCTGGAAAACCTCGAAAAACAAATGGCCAACAGTCAGCCCGGTGACCAGGAATGCGAAAAACCAGGTGGAAAAGGCAAACCGGGATTAGGGCAGTTAAAACAGGCATCGGATAATATTAAGCAACAGTTGCAGCAAATGATTGATCAGATGAAAAACGGTAATAGTCAGCAAATGGGTCAGCAAATGGGCCAGACGCTGATGCAACACGAAATGATGCAGCAAATGTTACGCGATATTATGAATAACGGCAGCGTGGGAAGCGAAGCAAAAAGCCAGCTTCAGCAAATTGATAACATGTTGGAACAAAATAGGAAAGAGTTAATAAATAAATTGGTCAATGCACAAACCTTAGCACGCCAAAACCAAATAACAACCAGATTACTAGAGGCCGAAAAAGCAGAAATGGAACGTGATTTTGAAGATAAAAGAGAATCGCGCACGGCTGATGAATTTTTTAGTAACCCGGTTAAGTTTTTTGAGTACAAGGAAAAAGATAATATCAGTATAGAGTATCTGAACAGAAATACACATAAATTGCACAACTTTTATAACAACAAGTACAAGCAGTATATAAAAAACATTGAAGAAAAGAAGTGATATCAAAAGCTCCTGAAATACTGGTTATTAATTCTGAATTATCAGAAATACAAAAAGTTGAAAGCTTTTTAAAGGATAAGTTTGCTGAATGTGACCTGCCTGCAAAGTATTTCAATAAAGTTTTGCTTTGTGTTTCAGAAGCAGTTACAAATGCCATAAGACATGGTAATAAACACAACGTGTACAAAAAGGTTAAGATAACAGTTTGGTGTACCGATAAAGATGTTCAGATTCAGGTTGAAGATGAAGGTGAAGGATTTGATATTGTAAAAGTGGAAGATCCAACATTAAAAGAAAATATCAGAAAAGAGTCGGGAAGGGGGATTTATATTATTAAAAAATTATCTGATACACTTGAGTACAACAAAAAGGGAAATAAGGTGAAATTTAAATTGATTTGTAGTGAGCCGCATTGATTTCTGTTACGAGGAGATAAAACCTCTGAAAATTCCAAAGAAAATTCTGAAAAATCATATTCAATCCCTTATAAAAACGGAAGGTAACAAAACTGGTAATTTAACGGTTGTTTTTTGTTCTGACGATTATTTGCTCGAAATCAACAGGCGGTACCTCAATCATGATTATCTTACCGATATCATTACATTCGATTATGTTGAAAATGACATCATTTCAGGAGATCTTTTTATAAGTATCGACAGGATTAAAGAGAATGCCGGTACTTATGCAACAAGTTTTTTAAAAGAACTTTTCAGGGTTATTTTTCATGGTGTTCTGCATCTGAATGGTTATAAAGACAAAACCAAAGAAGATGTTAAGCTGATGAGAGCAAAAGAGAATTATTATTTAAGTGAAGTTGATTTTAGTGAGATAGAAAAATGATTCCGCAATACGATGTAATAGTAGTGGGAGGGGGACATGCAGGTTGTGAGGCAGCAGCGGCAGCAGCCAATCTGGGTTCAAAAACACTCCTCATAACAATGGATATGACGAAATATGGCCAAATGTCGTGCAACCCGGCAATGGGTGGTATTGCAAAAGGTCAGATTATACGCGAAATTGATGCTTTAGGGGGTTATTCAGGTATAATTTCCGATAAGTCAACCATTCAATTCCGGATGCTAAACAAATCAAAAGGACCGGCCATGTGGAGTCCGCGTGCACAAAACGACAGATTCCGGTTTTCAGAACTTTGGCGCGAAACACTTGAAAGTATTGAAAATCTTGATTTATGGCAGGATGCAGTTACGCAGCTTATTATCAATAACAAAGTGGTGGAAGGTGTGGTAACCAAAATAGGAATTGAATTTAAATCGAAAACAGTAATACTCACCAACGGAACCTTTCTGAATGGGCTGATTCATATCGGGCAATCAAAAATGAAAGGCGGCAGGATAGGAGAGGGCGCTTCTTATGATATTACCGAACAACTGATTGATGCAGGTTTTAAAACAGGGCGTTTAAAAACCGGGACGCCTGTGAGAATTGACGGAAGAACCATCGATTTTTCTGTATTGACAGAGCAAAAAGGAGACGAAGGATATTATAAATTTTCGTACCTGCCAGGTACTGAATCAAAGTTAAAACAGCGATCGTGCTGGATTACTTACACAAATCCAGAAGTACACAATATACTGGAAACAGGTTTTGATGATTCACCCATGTTCGATGGTACCATTCAGGGGGCCGGTCCGAGATATTGTCCGAGTATCGAATCAAAATTGGTTACTTTTTCTGAAAAGGAAATGCACCAGCTGTTTCTGGAGCCGGAAGGAGAAACGACCATTGAATATTACCTGAATGGTTTTTCTTCTTCATTACCCTGGGATGTTCAATACAAAGGTTTACAAAAAATACCGGGTTTGGAAAAAGCCAAAATTTTCAGACCGGGTTATGCAATTGAATACGACTATTTTGAACCCACACAATTGCATCATACTTTGGAAACAAAAATTCTGAAGAACCTCTTTTTTGCCGGACAAATTAATGGTACAACCGGATATGAAGAAGCTGGTGCTCAGGGAATTATGGCAGGAATTAATGCTCATCTGAAATGTCACACAAGTGCTGATGAATTTGTTCTGAAGAGAAACGAAGCCTATATCGGCGTACTGATCGACGATTTGGTTACAAAGGGAATTGATGAACCCTACAGAATGTTTACCAGCAGGGCTGAGTACAGGATTTTGCTTCGTCAGGATAACGCCGATGCCCGGTTAACTGAAAAATCATTTAAGTTGGGTTTAGCTTCTGCTGAAAGGATGAGGTTATTAAATGAAAAAACCACACTAATAAACGAAATAATCGATTTTACAAAAGAATTCAGTGTAAAACAACGTTTTGTAAATCAATTACTTATTGAAAAAGGTACATCAGAATTAAAACAAGGTGTAAAACTGATTGACCTGATTCTGAGGCCACAATTGTCAATTTTCGATTTAATTGAGCCCATTACACCCTTTAAAAGGTTTCTCGAAAAAATACCGGATGTAAGAAGAATGGAAATTATTGAGGGCGCTGAAATAGCAATCAAATACGAAGGTTACATCAACCGTGAAAAGCAGTTGGCCGACAAATTAGATAAATTAGAGAATATTAATATTGAAAATAAGTTCATTTACAGCGAGTTAAAATCAATTTCTACTGAAGCAAGGCAAAAGCTGGAAAAAATTAATCCAAAAACAATTGGACAGGCCCGACGGATTTCCGGGGTTTCACCAGCCGACATCAATGTGCTTTTAATTTTATTGGGTAGATAATGTTTCACGTGGAACGCAATTAAAAATTATGGATTTAAAAAAAGAAATCAGGGAGATTCCGGATTATCCGAAAGAAGGAATAAATTTCAAAGACATTACAACACTGGTGAAAAATCCGGTGGCATTTAATTATGTTGTCGATTCGATTGTAAAAGAATTTAAAGAAAAAGGCATTACAAAAGTTGTGGCACTCGAAGCACGGGGGTTTATTTTTGGTGGTGCCCTGGCCAGTAAACTCGATGCAGGATTTGTACCGGTTAGAAAAAAAGGAAAATTACCCTTCAATGTTATTGCCGAAACTTACCAGTTGGAATATGGTGAAGACCGGATTGAAATGCATGTTGACGGACTAGATAAAAACGATGTGGTTTTAATTCATGATGATATTTTAGCCACCGGAGGAACTGCATTGGCTACTTTAAACCTTGTAAAAAAACTGGGTGTGGATAAAGTGTTTTTCAGTTTTGTGTGTGACCTCGAATTTATCGATACACCACAAAAACAAGTTCTGCAGGATTACAACAAACATGTGCTGGTAAAATATTCCTGATTGAAATATCATACGCAAAATAGCAATATTGAACACTTAAAATCGCTGGTTGCGGTTTTGCCTGATAAACCCGGTATTTATCAATATTTCGATAATACCGGGACTATCATTTATATTGGGAAAGCAAAAAATTTAAAAAAACGTGTCTCTTCCTATTTTGCCAAAAATCATGAGCACCGGAAGACAGCTCTTTTGGTTCGGAATATTGCCGATATCAGGCATATGGTGGTGGAAAGCGAACAGGATGCACTGTTGCTCGAAAATAACCTCATTAAAAAATACCAACCGCGATACAATATCCAGTTGAAAGATGACAAAAGTTTTCCCTGGATTTGTATCAAAAACGAACCTTTTCCACGAGTATTTCAAACACGCAACCTGATCCGCGATGGCTCGAAATATTTCGGACCTTATACTTCTATTTATACGGTACGCACTTTATTAGAGCTTTTCAGGACCGAATATAAACTCCGAACCTGCAATTATTATCTCTCTGAAGAAAACATACAAAATCGAAAATACAAAGCATGTCTGGAATATCACATTGGCAATTGTACGGCACCTTGTGAAGGCTATATTTCATCTGAAAAATATGACGAGGGAATTTCTGATATTCAGAATATATTAAAGGGAAATGTGTCGGGTGTGATTAAACATCTGAAAGATGTAATGACAAAAATGGCCGAAAATATGGATTTTGAAGAAGCCGCAAAAGTGAAACTAAAATACGATTCACTGCAGCGTTTTCAAAGCCGGTCAACCATTGTGTCGCCAACAATTACCGATGTCGATGTTTTTTCAATTGAAGAGGATGAAAAATTTGCGTTTATTAATTATCTGAAGGTAATTAAAGGCGCCATCATACAAACATTCACACTCGAAATAAAAAAGGTACTCAATGAAACACCCGAAGAATTACTTTTAACCGGGATTGTTGAAATCAGGCAACGTATTTTCAGCAATGCAAAGGAGATACTTGTTCCCATAAAGCTTGATTACGAACTTGAAAATGTCGTTTTCAGGATACCTCAAAAAGGAGATAAAAAGCAGCTTTTGGAATTATCGCAACGCAATGCCAAATATTTCAGGCTTGAAAAAGAGAAACAACTGGTGCTGAAGAATCCGAAAATCAAGGAAGAACAGCTGCTTTCAACTATAAAAAAAGATTTACAACTGACTGAAAACCCTGTTCATATTGAATGTTTTGATAACAGTAATTTACAGGGAACACAGGCTGTGGCTGCCTGTGTGGTATTTAAAAACGGCAAGCCGGCACCTAAGGAATACCGCCATTTTAATATAAAAACGGTAGAAGGACCGAATGATTTTGCATCGATGGAAGAGGTTGTATATCGCAGGTACAGCCGGCTTTTGGAAGAAGAAAAACCGCTGCCGCAATTAATCGTGATTGACGGGGGAAAAGGACAATTATCTTCCGCGGTTTCTGCGCTCGAAAAACTGAATTTACGGGGAAAAATCGCCATTATCGGGATTGCAAAAAAACTGGAGGAAATTTATTTTCCGGGAGATTCGGTACCGGTTTATATTAATAAAAGTTCGCAATCACTGCGCCTAATCCAGCATTTGCGCGATGAAGCACACCGTTTTGGAATCAGTTTTCATCGCGATAAACGATCAAAATCGTTTATCAAATCTGAACTCACTTCCATTAAAGGTATTGGCGACCAAACCACGGAAAAACTGCTGAAAGATTTTAAATCGGTAAAATCGATAAAAATCCAGACTCTGGAAGCGCTTACTGAAAGCATTGGCCAAGCAAAGGCAAAAATCGTTTACGAATATTTTAATCAATGAAACCACGCGTTTTATTAGGAATGAGTGGGGGAGTGGACAGTTCTGTTTCTGCATTTTTATTGCAGGAAATGGGTTATGAAGTGGTGGGAGTGTCGTTCCTTTTTTATGGTGAAGAAGCTGATTTTAAGGATGGTTTCACTGATGCAAAAATGTTGGCTGATCAATTGAATATCAGACATTTTATTGTTGATTTACGAAGTGAATTCAGCAATACGGTTATCAATTATTTTATTGATGAATACAAAGCGGGTAAAACGCCTTTCCCGTGTGCCTGGTGTAATCCGCAAATGAAGTTTAAGGCATTGCTGCAATATGCCGAAATTGAAAAATGTGATTGGATTGCCACCGGTCATTATGCACAGGTTAAACCTTATCACAACAGAAAATTTATTTTTAAAGGAGTTGATCCGGATAAAGACCAGTCATTCTTTTTGTGGGGATTGAACTCTTCTGTTTTAAATAAACTCATTTTGCCTTTGGGATCATATACAAAATCGGAAATACGAAATCT
>JAJUGS010000020.1 GCA_029265875.1 Prolixibacteraceae bacterium | reverse complement strand
GGGTTCCAGGACCGAACGGATCGCCACCTGTTCCGCAGAATGTATGCCAGTAAGCCACAGCAAAACGCAGGTGATCTTTCATTGTTTTTCCGGCAACAACACGATTTTCATCGTACCATTTAAATGCCAGCGGATTTTTCGACTGCGGCCCTTCATATTTTATCTGGCCGATTCCTTTAAAATACTCTTTGTTTCCTAATAGTACACTCATGTTAATTTGTTTTATTTATTAATAATGAATAATCAAATTGTTGTCACTGTTGTCATTTTTTCACTATTGCCGGTGTTTAACTTCAGCAGATAAACTGACAAACATGAAAACCAGATAACCCGACAACCTTTATTTTACCGCTTTTTCAAGCTGAGATTTCCAGTTTTCGTAAGCATCCTGATAAGCGGCTGATTTTGTTGCATCAGGCGTGATTGTTTCCAGTTTTTTCAGGTTCGAAAATGCCTCGGCAAACGATTTATAATAACCCGCTCCCACTCCTGCTCCGCGGGCAGCACCCACAGAGCCATCGGTATTGTACAATTCAATGGTGGCTCCGGTAACACCTGCCAAAGTATCGCGGAATATTGGGCTCAAAAACATATTGGCTTTTCCGGCCCTGATAACGGAAGCATGGATTCCGATGTTCTGCATAATCTCCATCCCGTATTTAAAGGAGAAAACGATGCCTTCCTGCGCGGCCCTCAACAAATGACCTTTCTGATGAATATTGAAATTGATGCCGGCCATTAGCGAACCAATATTTTTGTTGTTCAACACCCTTTCGGCACCGTTGCCAAACGGCAATACGACCAATCCTTCTGATCCCACCGGAACCGAAGCTGCCAGTTTGTTCATTTCCTCGTAACTGAGGTTTTCTGTAGTCATCCTTTTCATCCAGGCATTCAGAATACCCGTACCGTTGATGCAAAGCAAAACTCCTAATCTCGGATTCTGTGCCGAATGGTTTACATGCGCAAAAGTATTTACCCTCGAAAACGGATCATACTTAATTTCATCGCTCACACCATACACAACACCTGATGTTCCGGCAGTTGCAGCAATTTCGCCCGGGTTGAGCACATTCAGCGACAGGGCGTTGTTGGGTTGGTCGCCGGCACGGTAACTTATCAACGTTTTAGTTGAAAGTCCCAGTTCTTTGGCTGCCGATGCCGATAATTGCGACTGAACAGCAAAAGTTGGAACAATTTGAGGAATGAACTCAGCCGGAAATCCATAGTTCTCAAACAGAAAACCTGCCAGTGAGTTTTCTTTGAAATCCCACATAATTCCTTCGGATAAACCACTCACGGTAGTTTGAATTTCGCCTGTAAGTTTCATGGCGATATAATCGCCGGGTAGCATTATTTTGTGAATCCGGCTGAATATTTCGGGTTCATTATCTTTTACCCATTTTAGTTTCGAGGCGGTGAAGTTTCCGGGTGAATTTAAAAGACTTGACAGGCAACGCTGACCACCAATTTCATCGAAAGCTTTTTCGCCAATGGCAGCAGCACGGCTGTCGCACCAGATGATGGAAGGACGCAAAACCTGCTGGTTTTTATCCACCACCACCAGCCCATGCATTTGATATGAAATCCCGATCGACAGAATTTTTTCAGGATTGATGGCCGATTCTTTTAAAACATCGGCAAGCGCCAGTTTCAGGTTTGCCCACCAGAGTTCAGGCTCCTGTTCTGCCCAGCCGGCCTGATGAGCTGTAATTTTCATTTCCTGTTTCGGATAAAACGAACTGGCAACACACTGGCCATTTTCTCCGTTCATCAACGATACTTTAACGGATGAACTTCCGATGTCGAATCCTAAAATGTACATAAGTTTTGTTTGCTATTTTAAGTTTTATTTATTTTTTGAACTGTTCTGTTCTGTTATGTTGTGCTGCCAAAAATAATACGTTCCATTGAAATTTCATAATTTTTGGAACATATTTTATAACTTTTTTTACAATGATGATCTGAGCTTTAATGTTGTCGGGATTTTCAATCGCACAGGCTGATCGCCAGCCACAAATTCGGCAGCAGCCTGTCCCATCATTTCAAAATCTGTGGATATAACGGTTATACCATTTTTTACATATTTTTTCATGGGCGTTTCATTATACGAAATCACCCCCACATCAACTCCCGGCTCCCATCCGTTTTCAAAACACTGATCGAGAAATGACGCTAATGTTCTATCGCTGACCAAAAAATAGAGTGCCCCTTTCTTTACTTTAAATTCGTTGTCGTTATAAATCACCGAATGTTTCATTTTGAAAACCTGACAGAATTTATTGAAATATTCAGCAATTTCGATTGGATGATAGGTAAATGTCGGATAATAAAGAATAAATTCCCTGTACTTTTTCACGAGGTTGGCATTTTCGCTCAAACAATCAAACACTGCTTCACCAAAATCCTGATAAACAACAGAATGTATTTCAGAGGAATGTATTTTCCAGTCGATTACAAGTAATTTTTCCGGTGAAATTTTACCAATAATTTCAGGCACACGCGCATCGTCGAAATTCATGACCACATATTTGCTGTATTTACCCAGGCTTTCGCTGATAATTTTTTCAAAAACATCAATGTTATAATGATGAAAATGCAGGTCAACCATCACATTTTTAGGTAAATGCTTCAAAAACGATCCATACAGAACTTCTTTGTAGGCTTTAAAAGTATCGAGAAACAGCAAAACCCGTGTGATTTTTTGTGTTACAAAATACCCTCTGTTGGGGACGGATTCTACAACTCCCCGTTTTTTCAATTCAGCATAAGCTTTAAAAACTGTATCGCGCGAAAGCTGACACTCACTCATTAACTGGTTTACCGATGGCAGCATATCGCCTGGTTTTAATTCATTCCTGCTGATAGAATGAATTATCGACTCAACTAATTGTTGGAATTTGAGAATATTGGAACCGTTATCGACCGAAATTTTAAAACTGCTCATTTGGTTTAGCATTCAATAAGTGTTCTGTTCTGTTCCACAAAACTAATATTAAAATCCGGAGAAAATTAACTTACCTGCTTTTATTAAAAAAAAAAGGCGACCATAGCCGCCATTTTTTAAACCTGAATTCATTAACCTCTTATAAACAATGCTTTTATTATATCGGTTGCAATTTTCGGATTTTCCTTTAACCGGCGTGTTGAATAATTAAACCATTTTTTCCCGAACGGAACATAGACCCTCATTTTATGGCCTTTGTCAACAATCGACTGGCGCAAATCGGGTGTAACTCCGTATAACATTTGAAATTCGAACATATTGCCAGGAACACGGTGCTTTTTAATGAGCCCCATTGCCTGCTCCACCAAATATTTATCGTGCGTGGCAATACCCACATACATTTTGTTTTTCAGCATAAATTCAAGGTCTTCAAGGTAATGTTCCCTGATTTCCTGGTAACCTTTAAACGCCACTTTTTCTGATTCTACATAGATTCCTTTACAAAGCCTGAAATTCAGGGGATTCACTGCTGAATTGTGTTTCCTGAACATTTCCAGGTCACTGAAAGTACGCCTCAGATATGCCTGTAAAACAAGACCCACGTTAGCAGGAAACTCTTGCCTGATCCGCAGGTATAGTTCGATTTCATCATCCACACAAGGCGAATCTTCCATATCAATCCGAATAAAGGAATTGTATTTTGCCGCCAATGCCACAAGATCGCGAATATGCTTATAACAAACTTCCTTATCAATCAACAGCCCGAACATGGTCGGTTTTAACGAGAAATTTCCAATCACTTTTTCTTCAGAAAACCGGGTGATTATTTCTTTATACTGAAGAAAGTTGTCGTTTGCCTCGTCGAGCGACTCTATAAACTCCCCCAGCAGATCGATTGTAACTTCAATATTCTTCTCGTTCAGCAATTTTGCAGCCAGTAGCCCTTCCTCAATTGTTTCGCCGGCAATATATCGTTTCGAAAATACCCACACCAGTTTTTTGGGCATGTGAGGAAGCAGGTTTGAAATCAATTTATTTATCATTTTAAAGCAATAATGAATTTTTCGTTATAATTTGTAAAAGTAGTATTGTCAATACTTCCGATTCAATGATGTTTATCAGCCGAACCTTATGATTTTATGCAGGTTTTTGCTTGAACTCCTGCCGGTTCAACGCATTAAAAAATTGTTAATGACTCCGGCATGTATAAACTAAAAAATTATCTTTGTCGCAACTTAAAACTTAAATATTAAAGTAATGAAGGGTACATCGTTGATTGTTAGCATTGTGTTGTTCGTATTGGTGGCTGTATTATATATTTTACATTTCACAGGAACCGGAATTAAAACTAATGATGCTCAAAATTCTGTCGATAAAGGTTCTGCCAATGGGCCAAAAATTGCTTATGTTAAGGCCGATTCAGTTATATTAAATTACAAACTGGCTGAAGACCTGCATGATGCATTTACAAAACAACAGCAAACTTATACAACAGAATATACCAACAAACGCCGTTCGTTTGAAAAAGATGCCGTTGCATTTCAGGAAAAATTACAACGTGGCGGTTTTCTGACCGAAGACAGGGCAGTTCAGGAAAGAAACCGCCTGGCTGGGGTTGAACAGGAAATTATGAGAATGGACCAGGAACTTACAGGGAAACTGGGAGAATTGCAAACAGCCAACAGTCAACAGGTTCTCGACAGTTTAATGAATACTATCAAACGATTTAATGCCGATAAAAAATACGATTATATCCTTAATTCTTCGGGATTACTTTATGGAAACGAAGGAGACAATGTAACTGCCGAAATTCTGAAATTAATGAATGATAATTATCTGGCATCAAAACCGAAATAATACAAACAAAATTTCAAATTAAAAATCCGGGCTTAAACCCGGATTTTTTGTTTCTGAAAAAACCATGACTTATGTTTGCCACGGAATATCTCAAAAAAAACAACCGCGCTGCCCTGATTGATGCACCACCCGACCCCAAAGTATCGATTACTGTTGTAATCCCGTGTTTCAGGGAACCCAATATTCAGGCAACCCTCGAATCGTTGGCTGATTGCACATTGCCTTCATGCCACACCGAGATTATCACGGTTTTGAACCATCCTGAGTATGCTGCTTCTGAAACAAAAGAATTCAATGAGCAAACAAAACGTGTGATTGATAATTGGATAAATTATAACTCAAAACCAGAGCGCTGTTTTTATGTCATCGGCCCTGTTGAATTCCCCAAAAAATGGGCAGGTGCAGGCCTTGCCCGGAAAACAGGAATGGATGAAGCCGTTTTGCGTTTTAACCAAACAGGCAAAAAATCAGGGATTATCGTTTCTCTCGATGCCGACACATTGGTTGAGAAAAACTATTTTACCGAAATCGAAAATCATTTTCGGAATAACCCTAAACAAGTTGGTGCAACCATATCTTTTAAACATCAGAAAAACAATCTCGAAGAAAAGCATCTTGAAGGAATTATTCTTTACGAGCAATACCTGCATTATTACCGGAATGCTTTGAAATTTACCGGTTACCCGAACCCAATAATTACCATCGGCTCTGCTTTTGCTGTTACAGCCGACGCCTACGTAAAACGCGGGGGGATGAACCGCAGGCCAGCAGGTGAAGATTTTTACTTTTTGCAGAATCTCGCACAAATCGGCACGATCGGTGAAATAACTACCACCTGTGTTTTTCCGTCAGCCAGGCTTTCCGACAGAGTACCATTTGGTACCGGTCCGGTTTTGCAGAAGTGGATTGATGGCGATGAAGACCTGAGCAAAACATTCAACTTTGATGCTTTTATCGATTTGGAAATTTTATTCGATAACCGGGGCAAATTTTTCAAAATTGAAAAAGAACGCATTAAGGATATTTTTAATGTACTTCCAAAGCCTGTTCACGATTTTCTGGTTGCTGATGATTTTGTGCTCGAAATTGAAGATTTAAACAAAAACTGTTCAAACCTGAAATCGTTCAACAGCCGTTTCTTTCAGAAGTTTAATGCGTTTAAAATCCTGAAGTTTCTGAACTTTTCTCATGAAAAGCACTATCAAAGGGGTGATCTTCAAGAGCAGGTTAACAGGTTAGAAGAAAGACTTCATACATAAAAATATACAAAAAAAAGAGCCGGAGAATTCCCCGGCACTTTCAGGAGCCAATTGCGGGACTCGAACCCGCGACCTGCTCATTACGAATGAGCTGCTCTACCAACTGAGCTAAAGTGGCTTATCATTACAATTTCGATTGAGCTTTTATAATCATATCTTTCCAAACCTGTCGTTGTTCCTTTAAAGCGGCAACTTTATCAGCAGGATCAGTGCGGCACTCCAGCAAAATCCAGCCTTGGTAATCCATCCGAACAAATAAGTCCATCAACTGCTGATAGGGATAATTTCCAATATTCAATTCGCGAACATGGGTAATATCGCCCAAACGGTTTTTCACCAGGTTAAAATTGTATTCAAGTCCTCCGCCAATCAAGTCCTGATCGTTACAATTCCAGCAAACAGTTGTACCGTCATTTTTCACATAATCCATTATTGTTTTGATATTGGGCAATTCCTGGGTCCCTTCACCGTGAACTTCGAGCCTGATTTTTTGCCCCATCTTGTTGGCATAATCTCCGAGTTCATTCAACGCTTTTCCGATTTGTTCCAGTGTCTTTTCTTTAGGAATTCCATCTCTGAACTGGTTGGGTTTTACCTTTACCCCGCTCCCACCGATATCTTTGCTCAATTGTAACCACTGTTTTGTGGTTTCAATGGCCAATTTCAACCTTTCTGCATCGGGCCAGTCGTATTGTTCGTTCGTTCCCATCCCGATTATTTCGACCCCGCTACCGGCAAACTGCTTCTTAACTTCTTTTCGCTGCGCATTTGTTAAGTCAAGCGTAACACCATGAGCATGTTCAACCCGTAATTCAACGCCTCCAATTCCGGCTTCGTTGCAGTTCTTAATAATTGTTGGAATATCCCAATCTTTTGCCCACAGATAGGTAACCAGGCCGAGTTTCATGTCACTTCCCTTCAGTTTTTTAAACGAACTCAGCAACCCTGTCGATAACAAAGCACCTCCAGCCAAAACCGAAAGATTTCTCAAAAATTCGATTCGCGTTTGATTATCAAGACTTTTCGTCATGCCACATCAGCTTTAAATCAGTCGATAAATATATGAATATTAAAAGTTGATTTTCAATAATTCAATTTTATGTAACAAGTTTTTCTATTTTTGTCGCAAACTTAAAAATATTCAGAAATGAAAGGTGCAGAAATTCATACTTCCAAAGGAATTATGAAAGTGAAATTTTATGAAGAAGATGCCCCGAAAAATGTGGCAAACTTTATACATCTGGCAGAAACAGGATTTTATAACGGACTTACTTTCCACAGGGTAATCCCGAATTTTGTAATTCAGGGCGGATGCCCGCTTGGAACAGGCGCAGGCGGCCCCGGTTACACTGTTGATTGCGAACTGGATGGCGAAAACCAATATCACGACAGGGGTGTACTTTCGATGGCACATGCCGGAAGAAACACCGGAGGCTCACAATTTTTTATTTGCATGAACAGGCGCAGCACACAGCATCTCGACCGGCACCACACTTGTTTTGGCAAAGTGTACGAAGGATTGGAAGTTATCGACCAAATCAGGCAAGGAGACATTATTGATAAAATTATTATTACCGAAATCTGATTCACTGCCTGCACGAACAGAAAAGAGGAAATGAACTGATCATTTCCTCTTTTTGTATATTTTAGGTGGTGCTAAAGTTATTACATTAAAGTCAGGATGATTTTTGAATATAATTATTCCTTTTCCGATCTTGAAATTCCGCTGACCGAAGTTGCCGGGTTTATGGGATTTGAACCAGATTCAATTCCTGATCCATTTTCAGATATTATTGGAAAAGGATTACAAACAGCAGCTGAAATATGCAGGCCGGTTGGCGGCTATATTGTTTTTAATCATCCTGAAATCGATTCAAAAACAGGAATTTTAAGGGTGGGCGGCAAAACTTTCCATCCGGCCAAAGTTGTGATTTCACAAATTAAAAATGCTACTTCGCTGGCTTTTTTTATTTGTACGGTGGGTAAACAAATTTCCGAAAAATCGAAAGAATTTTCTGAAAATAATGACCCGATGACAGGTTACATTTTAGATGTGATTGGGTCGATTGCTGCCGATAAAACCGCTGAATTCATCCAAAAAGAACTCGAAATTAATTGCAGCAAGAGCGGATTCAAAATATCAGACCGTTTTTCACCGGGTTATTGCGAGTGGAGTGTATCTGAACAAAAGTTACTTTTCGACTTATTTCCACCAAAAATTTTCGGGGTTGAACTAACCGAGACCTCATTAATGTATCCGGTTAAATCGGTAAGCGGGCTTATTGGCATTGGTAATAACCTCTCTCAGAAAGGATACCAGTGCCATTGGTGTAACGACAAGGATTGTTTTGTAGGGAAATTAAACCGAAAGAAAAAAGATGAAAAAAAATTAAAAAAAACAGTTGTATAATTCGTTACTAAAATCTTTATTTGCTGCTGTAAATACGCATTAAATAGAAACAGGAAAACCCGCACTATTTAATTTTGGATATTTGAAGTTAGTTTAAAAACCATTATTAATCACACTGTTAGACATGGCAATTAACAAACCAAGAGTTATAAAAGATTACAACAAACTCGATAAAGAATTACAACAGCAGATCAAATTGTTGTATGCCGATGGATTTGCGGATCATCTTATCCATTTTTTCGACAAAGACGGAATCAAAGTTACCGTACTCCCTTTTGAGACAGAGGACAAGTATTACATGTTGAGGATGACCGAAAATGAAGCCGTTGCAATTGTTGAAGATGACGATGATTTTGACGAAGATGGCTTCCTGAAAAGCGAGGTTAAACAGGAATATGAAGACAAATTTGCGGAAATGGATAATATCGTCGATGCTGAAGAAGATGACAGTTTTGATGATGAATACGACGACGACTTTGACGAAGATGACAGCGAAGCAGCAGATGATGATGAATAAACAAATTCAGCTATCATAACAAAAGGGTTTGCAAATGCAAACCCTTTTTTTTTCTGATTAATGGTTGGAATTTCGGGGAAAGGCACTGCTAAACCTTTCACATATCTTGTTATTCGAGTAATTCCTTCACTTTTGCCGAAATATCTTTCCCGTCAGCCAGTCCGGCCAACTTTTTTGAAGCAATTCCCATTACTTTCCCCATTTCTTTCAACGAGGTTGCACCAGTTTCAGTAATAATTTCCCTGATTGCAGCTGTTAAATCAGCATCAGAAAGTTTTGCCGGCAAATAGCTTTCAAAAACCTTCACCTGAAAAATCTCCTGCTCTTCAAGGTCTTTTCTCCCCTGTTGCTGATAGATGGCAGCAGATTCGCTGCCCTGCTTGGCAAGTTTGGAAATTATTTTTATAACTTCCTCATCTGTCAGTTCGCTTCCGGCACCTTTGGCCGAACGAGCCTCAAGCATCACCTTTTTCACATTTCTGAGCGCCTCAAGCTTCTCTTTTTCACGGGCCTTCATGGCTTCGGTGAGATCGTGGTTGATTTTATCGAAAAGACTCATCATGACTGATATTTAGATTACTATATCCAATAATTTTCACTCTTGTTATAATCCTGATTAAGTACGCTAATCAACCTGACGGTGCAGATATGAATTGCGGTCCGAAATCCGGTTATCGCTGCTCACAGTCAGTCCCGACTTCTGGCGTTTGTATTGCGGATCATTCATCCTTAACTGCCGGCGTAAATAAGCAGGAATATTTTCCATGTTATCCACATCTTCTTCGCTCATCGAAGTAAAGTCAGAAGAAACGGGCTGATGGTGAATACTTTTTCGTTCTTTAATGGTTCCCGGGTACAATGATTCAAATTCGTTTTCCTCTCTCTCCTTTTCTTCTGTTATATTAAACTCAATGTACTTTTGCCCGGAGCCGGGAGTCGTTTCCTTTTTCAGGTGAGGATTGGGTGTAACCGGTTTTTCAGCCACCGGCGTTTCTACCAGGAAATGCTTTTCCTTATTCGTCGGTTGATCATTTTTCAGCTCCGGAATAATACTTGAACTGAACCCGGTGGCAATGATTGTCACCGACAGCTTTTCTCCCAGTGTGTCATCTTTCCCGTTGCCCCAAATCAGGTCGGCATCGAAACCGGCTTTATTTTGAACAATATCGGTTATTTCACCAATTTCATCCATCGTCACTTCAAGGCTTCCCGATGTAATATTCAGCAATATATTTCTTGCCCCGCGAATGTCGTTATTATTCAGAAGCGGCGAATTTAAAGCGCTTTCAACGGCTTCGGCCGCACGGTTTTTCCCTTCGGCAATACCGGTTCCCATGATGGCCATTCCACTTTTACGCATTACTGTTTCAACATCGGCAAAATCAACATTAATATAACCCGGCACTGTAATGATTTCGGCAATCCCTTTTGCAGCAGTGGCCAAAACATTATCGGCTTTTGAGAATGCTTCCGATATCGGGAAATCGCCATACATTTCGCGGATCCGTTCGTTATTGATCACTAACAGCGAATCTACATAACTTTCAAGTTCTTTAATTCCTTCGGCGGCCTGTTTAATCCGGCGGCGCCCCTCGTTTCTGAATGGAATGGTCACAATGCCAACCGTCAGGTATCCGGCTTCCTGGCAGGCTTTGGCAATCACAGGTGCAGCACCGGTACCGGTTCCACCGCCCATTCCGGCAGTAACAAAAACCATTTTTGTATTCTGCGACAAGGCTTGCATAACATCTTCAATATTCTCCTGGGCGGCCTGTTTACCTACTTCAGGCTTGTTGCCGGCACCACGTCCTTCGGTCAGCGACGGGCCCAGTTGCACCCAGGTTTCAACAGGGCTCGAAAGCATGGCCTGCGCATCGGTATTACAAATAACAAAATCAACATCGCGGATGCCTTGCCGGTGCATGTAATTCACCGCATTACCACCGCCACCGCCAACTCCCACAACTTTAATCTCAGCACTCCGGTGGTTATTTTCCTTTTTCATCGCATTTTCTTCCATTTTTCACTTTATTTGATATTGAACAGGGATATTTACTTCATTGGCTGGTCATCATCGTCGTCGTCAAAAAAACGGTTCAGCCCGAAATTTTTCATAAACCAATTGTCAACGTTCTCTGATACAGGCTCCCCGGCCTTAGTTTTTTTCTTTTCTGCTTTCTTCATTCGGCTAAAAATTGAAGTGCTTTCTTCATGCACCTTTTCCTGGGTATTCTTTGCTTTCATTTCGAACTGAAAATCAGGTTCAGGAACCGAAGTTTCAAATTCAATGGCAAAATCGGGTTCAGGTTTCTCTTCAAAAACAGGTTCATGTTCAATTGTTTTTTGATTTAATTCAAACTTCTCGGGCTCTTTACGCGGCTGAAGAATTTTATTCGGGTTGTTTACAAAACCTGTGGCCAGAATGGTTACGCTGATTTTGTCCCCCAAACTTTCATCATAGCCATTTCCCCATATAATATCAGCTTCCTGACCGGCCCTTTCCTGCAAGGTTTCAATAATTTCGCCAATTTCACCAATTGTAACCTCGGCTTTCCCTGAGATAATATTGAGCAGAATATTTTTTGTTCCGAAAATATCGTTACTATCTAAAAGTGGCGATTCAAGCGCCATGTTAACCGCTTCCATCGCGCGGCCTTCGCCGGTTGCATAACCGGTTCCCATGATAAACACGCTGCTTTTCTGCATCACCGTTTTAACATCGGCATAGTCGATATTAACATTTCCATGCACAGTAATAATTTCGGCCACACCTTTTACAGCAGTGGTAATAATATTGTCGGCCATTTTAAAAGCCTGGCGTGCAGGTAAATCGCCATAAATACTGTGCAAACGCTGGTTGCTGATAACCAACATACTGTCAACCGATTCGCTAAGTTTTTTGATGCCTTCCATTGCCTGTGCATACCGCTTTTTCCCTTCAGCAGGCGACGGAACTGTGACGACCGCAATGGTAAGAATATCGAGTTCGCGTGCCAATGCAGCAATCACCGGAGCAGCTCCCGTACCCGTTCCCCCCCCCATACCTGCTGCAATAAACAACATTTTTGTGTTGTCTTTCAGCACTTTCTTCAGGTCTTCGTAGTTCTCGCGGGCAGCTTCTTCACCCATTTCTGGCTGATTGCCCGCCCCACGGCCTTCGGTTAAAGTAACCCCTAACTGTATTTTAATGGGCACAATGCTTGTTTCGAGGACCTGGGCATCGGTATTACAAATAATATAATCCACTCCCCTGATCCCTTCTTCGCACATATGACTCACGGCATTACAACCTCCACCGCCCACGCCAATCACTTTGATGATAGACGAGGTAGCTTTGGGAAACTGAAAGTTTATTAATTCATCGGTCATATTTTTACTTTTTAATTATTTCATTGCGATATCTTCTTCATCATCAACAAGATTGAGCACACCCTGCACAAAGTTGTTTAAACGCTGCGAAAATTTTCCGGGTTCGCGGGGTGGCTTTTCCTTTTTGGGTTTTGGTGGCTGGGCAACCACCTGGGGGGCCGTTTTCCTTTCGCATTGATTGAGTAAACCCAGCGCCGTAAAGTAATCTGATTGCAGCAAATCCTTGTTTCTCTCGCTGAAATTCAGCACGATGTTTCCTTTTCTCACATCGAACCCGGTGCGAAACTTAACAAGTGTTACAATATTTTCGAGGTTCGATGTGCCGCCAGTCAATACAATACCGGCTCCCAGGTTCTCGTCGATTCCGGCTTTCTGAATCTGAAAATTCACACTGTCCACAATCTCTTCCATGCGGGCCTGAATGATAAAGGCAAGACTTTTAAACGAAATTTCCTTGGGTTCCCATCCATTATGGCCCGGTATTGTAACAACTTTCTGGTCATCGGCAAAATCGCCAAGTGCCTGTCCGAATTTCACTTTTAACTGTTCGGCATATTTCAGCAAGATAGAACAGCCTTCTTTAATATCATTGGTAACCACTTCACCGCCAAAGGGAATCACGGCCGTGTGAATCAGCCTGTTTTCATAATAAACAGCCATTTTAGTGGTACCACAGCCAATATCAACCACAATCACACCCATTTCCTTTTCATCGCGGGTTACAACTGCCTCTGAAGTAGCTAATATTGAAAAAGTGATTCCGTCAACTTTTACCCCCACTTTGTCAAAAACCCTGTTCAGGTTATTCCAGTAGCTGTTTGGAATTGCCAATAACTTGAAATGCGCCTCAATTTTACGCCCGGTTATTCCCACCGGGTTTCTTTCGATAATTTCATTATCGACAAAAAATGCTACGGGAATCACTTCCATCAGCCTGTAACCTTCCTCCAGTTCGCAGGTTTTTGCCTGTTCAACAAGGTATTCAATATCCGATTTGCTGACAATTCCTTCATCGGAGGTAAACCGCGACCGCTGAAAGTGAAGGGTTTTCATGTGCTGCCCGGCATAGGCCACCTTTACCGATTCAACATTTTCACCAATCCTGTTTTCGAGTTGTTGGATTAACTCCTGCACAGAAGCAGCGGCTTCTTCAATATTATATACAACCCCGCGTTTTATGCCACGGGCACCTGTTTTTGCAATCCCGGCGATTTCAAGTTTTCCCGACTCGTTTTTTGTACCGGCCACTGCCACCATTTTCGAGGTGCCAATATCAACTACAACCGAAAGTTTTTCTTTTGGATCCATAAACTACTTTCTTTTTGCTACCACCTGATTGTTATATTTCACACTAATCTTTGAATATCTGTCCCATTTATCATCTGCCAGCACCTGTTTATAAAATGCTTTCAGGTTCCGCAGTTTTGTTTCATAATTATCCAAATCACCCATTTCAACCACCTGCCCTCCAACCAGCATACTCATTATCACATCGCCATCGCCTTCCACATGAATTTGTTCAATCTGGGCTTTCCAGAAATCATTTTCCTCGATGTATTCAACAAAAGGGAGCAATTTTTCGGCAGCAAACTTTTCTGAAACTGCCCCTGTGGTTACCATAATTCTTTTTGAATAAGCGCCCGATGCCGGGAAACGTTTTCCTTCACTATCCATAAAATAACTGTTGTCTGGTGTAAAAATCCGCAGAACCGGCTGCCTGTTTTTTACTTTGATTACAAGAACCCCCTTGTAACCTTTGTCATCTTTTACCACCAGTTTGTAAACATCAGCGCGTTTTATTGCCGGGTGTTTCTCAATTTCTGCTTCAATTTTCTCACCATTAATATCATCCAGTTTCCGGCTGAGTAGTTTACTGTCGGCTGTTTTAGCCATTCGCACCAGCTTGTCTTTATCAACGCTGATCAGATCACTTTTATCGAAAACCACTTCAATATCTGAACACTGTACATTCCTGGTTTCGATCGAAGTAAAAGCGAGCGTTCCGATAATAAATACTATCAGTCCCAGGACTCCTGTAAGTTTCAATATTTTCCTGAAGGTTTTCATTTCGACTTCAGAATTTCAATAATATTTTCTGCCTGCCCGTCAATATCGCCGGCACCCATTGTTAATACAATATCACAATCATTTTTACGGAGAAACTCCAGCAATTCGGGTTTCGAAAGCAGGTGTTTGTCCTCCAGTTTCATTTTATTCAGAATAATTTCTGAAGTCACCCCCCGGATGGGTTCTTCGCGTGCCGGGTAAATTGGCACAACAATGGCCGTGTCGAGCAAATCAAGACTTTCAGCAAATTCAGCCTGAAAATCGCGTGTGCGCGAATAAAGGTGGGGCTGAAAAATTCCGGTTACTTTTCTGCCTTTGTACAATTCTTTCACCGAAGTAATGATTGCTTTCAATTCTTCGGGATGATGCGCATAATCATCGATGTATAAATATTTTTCATTTTTGAACCGGATGTCGAACCGGCGGACAACCCCCTGGTATTCTTCGAGCCCGGTTTTAATTTCTTCGGCAGAAGCGCCGGCTAAATAGGCAAGTGCAGCGGCTCCCATTGCATTTTCAACATTCAATAAACCTGGGTAGGTCATTCTGCAATTGCCGATCATGCCTCCGGGTGTTTTTATACCGAAAGTGTAAAAACCATTTTCAAGCTTTAAATCGACTGTTGTAAAATCGGCTTCCGGATTGCTCAGTGCATAAGAAAAAACCTTTGCCGTGGTTTTGGTCGTATCCAATTCCACACCTTTTTTCAAAACGAGCATTCCTCCCGGTTGAATCTGCGAGATAAACTTCTCGAACGATTCCACAATTTTTTCCTTATGCCCGTAAATATCCAGATGATCGGCATCGAGACTTGTCACCAGCGCAATAACCGGGGTCAGGTTCAGGAATGAACGGTCGAATTCGTCAGCTTCAGCCACAATCCAGGGCGATTCTTCTTTAGGCAAAAGCAGGTTGGTCCCGAAATTTTTCGAGATTCCGCCCAAAAATGCGCCGCAACCTTGTTCGGTTTTATTCAGAATGGTGGCAGCCATTGTGCTGACTGTTGTTTTACCGTGTGTACCTGAAATAGCGATCCCGCTTCTCTCGTTACAAATCAGGCCAAGCACTTTGGCGCGTTTCAGCAAGGCGATGGGTTTCTCGCGGAACCATGAAAGTTCGGCATGATCATCGGGCAACGCTGGTGTAAAAACTGCCAGCGTATTGGCCGGGTCCCAGTTCTTGGGAATATTCCTGATGTCATCGTCGAAATGCACACTGATCCCCTCTTCCTGCAAAGCCTTTGTAAGCGTTGTTTCAGTTTTGTCGTAACCGGCAACATTACGGCCGGTGTGTTTAAAATAGCGGGCGAGCGCACTCATCCCGATTCCCCCGATACCGAGGAAATAAACATTCTTAATATGTTGAAGATTTTTCATTTAAGTAGTTTTTCAATTTCATCGACAATCGAAATTGTCGCTTCAGGTTTTGCCAGCAATTTTATGTTTGCCGACATTGCCCGGCAGCGTTCTTCGTCTTTCACCAGACGCAGCGCAACCGGGAACAATTTAAGGTCGATTTCAATATCTTTCAGCATTACGGCTGCTTCTTTATCAACAAGTGCCATTGCATTTTTGGTCTGGTGGTCCTCAGCCACGTTGGGTGAAGGCACTAAAATACAGGGTTTACCAACAATGCACAGTTCAGAAATTGTTCCGGCGCCTGCGCGCGATATCACAATATCTGCTGCGGAATAAGCCAGGTCCATGCGTGAGAGGAACTGATGCACATGAAGATTCCCCGGTTTTCCATCCTTCAGTTCTGTCATTATTTTTTCGAAATAGTATGAGCCTGTTTGCCAGATTACCTGGATGCCCGATTTAGCGATTATCTCCAGATTTTTCATCACGGCATTATTCAGCGAGCGCGCACCCAGGCTTCCTCCCGTGATCAGGACCACTTTTTCCTGGCTATTCAGTCCGAAATATTCGAGTGCTTCAGCCTTATTATCTAATTTAGTGACCAGGTTTTCGCGCACCGGATTACCTGTGAGCACGATTTTTTTCTTTGGGAAAAACCTGTGCATTTTTTCATAAGCCACACAAATTGTATCCACCTTTTTTGCCAGCATTTTGTTGGTAATCCCGGCATATGAATTCTGTTCCTGGATCAAGGTTGGAATGTTTGCTTTGGTTGCTGCCCGTAAAAGTGGCCCGCTTGCATAACCACCTACCCCGATGGCGACTTCAGGCTTGAAATCCCTGACAATTTGCTTTGCCATTTCCGAGCTTTTGAGAAGCTTTTTAAAAAAGGTGATCATTTTTAACCCGGGTTTCCGTGGAAAACCCATAACAGGCAGCCCGATAATTTTGTAACCTGCCGCAGGAACCTTTTCCATCTCCATCCGGTCGATGGCACCCACAAACAAAATTTCAGATTCGGGATAACGTTTCCTTATCTCGTTTGCAATAGAAATAGCCGGAAAGATGTGTCCGCCGGTTCCACCGCCACTGATTATAACCCGGTTAATATTCAAGTTTTAAGTTTTTACAGGTTCATTTATTGTTTTTTCATTTCTTCATCTTCGTCGGGAATGTTAACCTGAACGGGTTGTTCCTGCTGTTCCTGGTCAACCTGGTTCAAATGGCTCACACTCAGAATACAACCAAAAGCAATGGCTGTAAACAAAAGTGAAGTTCCGCCGAGGCTCACCCACGGCAAAGGCTGACCGGTAACTGGCAGTACCCCACTCGAAACGCCCATGTTAATCATTGCCTGGTAAACAAGCACCACCGTAAGCCCGATTACCACAAAAGCCGGAAACGTCCTCCTTGAACGCCGGACTATAATTATTCCACGGAAAAACAACACGAGATAGAGAAAAAGCACGGCAATACCGCCAATCAAACCATACTCTTCCACAATGATTGAAAAGATAAAATCGTTGTAGGCCGCTGCCATATAATTACTTACATCCGATTGCCCCGGCCCTTTCCCGATAATACCACCGGAATAAATCGCCAATTTTGCATAATCGGCCTGGGTGATTCCCTTTTCCGAATTCGGGTCACCGTGGATAAACCGTTCAATCCTCCCTTTAATCGTATGGATACGCCCGATTTTCTCGGGAAGCAGGTCGGCTGTAAAGTAAATTAAAACCACGAGCCCAACTCCTGCCGCGAAAACGAGTAACATATATCGTATCGGAATCCGTCCGACAAACATCATGGTGATTATGGTGATAAAAATCAGTGCAGAAGTTGAAAAGTTCGACATCAGAACGATTCCGCAAACCACAGCGGTCCCGGTCATGATTTTTAAAAACGCCACCTTCAGGTCGTGGGTTGTTTTTTGCTTTCGGCTCAGCACTTTGGCAGTAAAGATGATGAGCGCGATTTTTGCAACTTCGGCAGGTTGAAACGACAGTGGCCCTAATGGAATAGTACGCCCGGTTCCCCGGATCACTCCCGCAAATTTCAAAGCCATCGCCATCAGGAGCAACAAAATACTCCCGTATAAAAGCAGGTTGGCAACCATTGAATACATTTTAACCGGAATCACATTCACCATGAAAACTATTACTCCAATTCCGGCACCAATCGTAAACAACTGGCGAATAAGATAATACATCGTATTACCCGATTTTTCGCGGTAAGCCAAAGCACCCGTTGCGCTGTAAACAATGAGCAACGAAAGCAACGACAACAGCATCAGCACAATCCAGATAACCTTGTCGCCTTTGAAATATTTGGCAATTGTTTGGTTCATTAAAGATTTCTTACATATTTTTTGAATTGACGGCCCCTGTCTTCGTAATTCTCAAACAGGTCGAAACTGGCACATGCCGGCGAGAGTAAAACGGTATCGCCATTGCGGGCCAGATAATAGGCTGTCTTTACGGCTTCTTCCATGCTCAGCGCATCGACCCTGTTTTTGATAATACCTTTGAAAGAATCGTGCAGCTTTTTGTTATCTTTTCCAAGACAAACCATTGCTTTTACTTTTTCTTTCACCAGATCGTGCAACATGGTATAATCATTTCCCTTATCCACACCACCCACAATCCAAACGATTGGTTTTGCAATGCTTTCAAGCGCATACCAGGTTGAATTTACATTGGTGGCTTTTGAGTCGTTGATAAACTCAATTCCGTGAACTGTCAGAAAACGCTCAAGACGGTGTTCAACCCCCGTAAAATCAGACAGGCTCTCCCTGAGCTGTTCGTTACGGATATTTAGCGCCATGCTTGCAATTCCTGCTGCCATGGAATTGTAAGTGTTGTGTTTCCCTTGTAATGCAAGTTCAAGAATAGACATACTGAAGTGGTTTTGATTAAGATTAATAATGAGCTCTCCGTTTTTAACACCGGCTGCATTTCCAGTGGGTTCGCCAAGCCCGAACGGGATAACTGCAGGTATGATTTTTCGTTTTTTTAATTCGTTTTGCGTGACTTCATCGTCGGCACAAACCACGAATAAGTCGTCTTTTTTCTGGTTTTGGATGATGCGGAATTTAGAATCGACATAATTCTGCATCTCATAATTGTAGCGGTCGAGATGGTCGGGGGTGATGTTCATCAGTACGGCAATATCGGCCCTGAAATCGTACATCCCGTCGAGCTGAAAACTGCTGAGCTCGATCACATAATAATCGAAATTCTTTTCGGCAACCTGCCAGGCAAAACTGTTCCCCACGTTTCCGGCCAAACCCACATTCAATCCTGCATTTTTCAGGATGTGATAAGTTAGCAAAGTGGTGGTTGTTTTACCGTTACTGCCTGTTATACAAACTGTTTTTGCATTTGTATAACGGCCAGCAAATTCGATTTCAGAAATCACCGGGATATTTTTCTCCCGCAATTGTTTAATCAATGGTGCCTTTTCAGGGATTCCAGGGCTTTTGATAACTTCAACAGCAGAAATAATTTTTTCGGTTGAATGTTTTTCTTCTTCAAATTCGATATGATAATCAGACAAAACCTGTTTGTATTTCTCTTTGATTTTCCCCGAATCGGAGAGAAAAACCGAAAAACCTTTCTTCTGTGCGAGGATGGCTGCCCCAACCCCGCTTTCGCCTCCGCCTAATATTGCAATCAGATTGTTCAAACTACCTCATTTTTAAAGTTGCCACTGTTAAAACTGCCAGAACAATTCCGACAATCCAGAACCGGGTAACGATTTTGGCCTCGGGAATTCCCTTTTTCTGAAAATGATGATGGATCGGGCTCATCAGGAACACACGCCTGCCTTCGCCATACTTTCTTTTTGTGTATTTGAAATAGTAAACCTGGATAACCACTGACAGATTTTCAATCACAAAAATGCCACACAACAACGGAATCAGAATTTCCTTGCGGATGATAATTGAGAAAACGGCCAGGATTCCACCCAGTGCAAGACTGCCTGTATCGCCCATAAAAACCTGTGCAGGGTAAGAGTTATACCAAAGAAACCCGACTGTAGCCCCGATAAAAGCGGCAATAAACACCGTCAGCTCACCAATATTCGGGATGTACATGATATTCAGATAATCGGCATAAATGATATTACCGCTTACGTACGCCAGCACCCCGAGTGTGGCCCCGCTGATGGCTGAAGTTCCGGTTGCCAGCCCATCGAGCCCGTCGGTAAGGTTGGCTGCATTTGATACCGATGTGATGATAAAAATAATGGCAATTGCATAAACCACCCACTTCAGCCAGGCTGAAGCATCACCGGTAAATGCCACTAACCATTCGTAATTAAACTCATTCTTTTTAATAAACGGAATGGTGGTAATGGTAGTTTTAACATCCTGTGTAACAAACTGAACCGTTTGCTCACCCGTAACCGGGTCGATTAAAACTTCCTTTAAATCGTTGCCATTCTCGTCTTTTACATGCTGGCGCACCTTTACATCATCGCTCAGGAAAAGCGTGGCTGCCACAATGATTCCCAGTGAAACCTGGCCCAGTATTTTGAATTTTCCGGCCAGACCTGCTTTATTTTTAAGAAATACTTTAATATAGTCATCCACGAACCCGATAATTCCGAGCAAAATGGTGGTTACCAGCATCAGGATGATATACACATTGTTAAGCTGGGCAAAAATAACAGTAGGAATAATAATCGCTGAAAGGATAATGATTCCGCCCATCGTGGGTGTTCCTTTTTTCTGCATCTGGCCTTCGAGGCCCAGGTCACGAACCACCTCTCCGATTTGTTTTTTTTGCAAAACCTGAATAAGTTTTTTTCAGAAAACAGTCGTGATAAACAGAGAAGTGATAATAGCAGCAGCCGACCGGAACGAAATACCCGGGATCATCCCGATACCCGGAATATCATAGCTCGAAAGTAATTGGTATAACCAGTAAATCATGCTTTCAGTTCTTTAGTTATTAATGCCAAAGCAGTTTTGAATTTCTTCTTTATCATCGAAATGATGTTTCACACCCTTTACCTCCTGGTAATTTTCGTGTCCTTTCCCGGCAATCAGGATAATGTCGCCGGGACGGGCAATCAATGCAGCGGTTTTTATGGCTTCCCTGCGGTTCTCGATTGAAACCACCTTGTTTTTATATTGAGCCGGAACACCGGCTTCCATGTCTTTTATAATCTGCGCAGGATTTTCTGTTCTCGGGTTGTCCGATGTCAGGATTACTTTGTCACTGGCCAGCACAGCTTCCTTCGCCATTTCGGGGCGTTTGGTTTTATCGCGGTCGCCACCGGCACCCACCACGGTAATCACCTGTTCGTTACGGGTCCTGATTTCGGAAATGGCACCGAGTACATTTTTCAAGGCGTCGGGCGTGTGGGCATAATCCACAATTGCCAGTTTCCCATCGGTACTCCTAACTGTTTCGAAGCGTCCCTGCACCGGGACCAGTTCGCTGATGATGGTCAGCACTTTTTCCTTTTCCTGGCCCAGTTCGCGGGCGGTTGCATAAACTTCCAGTAAATTCGATGCATTGAATTTGCCAACAAACCTTGTCCAGATTTCGTTACCATCCATGTTCAGTAACATGCCATCGAAATGGTTCTCCAGCATTTTGCAACGGTAATCGGCCATCGACCGTGTTGAACAGGTTACTTTCCGTGCAGCAGTGTTTTGCAACATTACAAGGCCATTTTTATCATCGGAATTGGTGATGGCAAAAGCACCAGCGGAAAGCGAATCGAAAAAAGCCTTTTTGGCTTTGATGTATTCAGCAAAAGTTTTGTGATAATCGAGGTGGTCGTGGGTGATGTTGGTAAAAACACCCCCTGCGAATTCGATTCCGGCAATGCGTTTCTGGTGAACAGCGTGTGAACTCACTTCCATAAAACAGTATTCACAGCCGGCATCGACCATTTCTGCCATTAATTGCTGAATTTTTAGAGCATTGGGTGTTGTGTGTGAAGCCGTCTCTTCGCGGTCGTTCACTTTATACGAAATGGTTGAAATCAACCCCGTTCCGAAACCCAGTTTCAGGAACATTTTATACAGGAGTGTTGCAATGCTTGTTTTACCGTTTGTTCCGGTAACACCCACAACTTTCATTTTTCGTGATGGGAAACCATAAAAAGCAGCAGCCAGTTTACCGAGAACTTCAATTGAATCATCCACTTTTAAATAGGTGATTTCTTCTGAAATTTCGGAAGGTAATTCCCCGCAAACGATTACACCGGCACCGTTTGCAATTGCCTTTCCGATAAACTGGTGGCCATCGGCTGCCACGCCACGCTGTGCCACAAACAGGTAACCTGGCTTAACCTGGCGCGAATCGAATTCAATTCCGGTCACTTCAACCTGAATATTCCCGATAATCGTTTCGGTGGTAATATTTTTTATGAGTTCGTTTAATTTCATGTTATCCGAGTGTTAGAAAAACTGTTTGTCCGGGTCTGAATTTGCTTCCCGGGTTTAACGATTGTTGTTTTACCTTTCCGACCCCTTTTACCCGTACCTGAAGTCCGGCTTTTTCGAGCAGATAAACGGCACTGGTTGCGCCCATTCCCTTCACATCAGGAACCAACCCTTCAGGAATTTCATTATCGGTAAGTACTATTTTTTCATCCTGTTTCTCCACATTAGCCCATTCAGTATCGGGGCTGCCTTTTACGTGCCTTACATTCAGTTCGTCAACCACCTCATCGATATTATCATAGGGACCCTTTTTAATGTCGGGCAAAACAAGTCTTTCTTCCTCTTCCGTTTCCTCTTCTTCTTCGCCTGAAAGAATTTTGTAGGCATACACTTTTTCGGCGACTTCTTTGAAAACCGGGCCAGCAATCGAAGCGCCATAATATCCGCCACGTGGATTATTAAAAGTTACGATCATGGAATATATCGGGTCATCGGCAGGGAAATAACCAACAAAAGAAGCCAGGTACATTCCGGCGCTGTATCCCTGACTGCTGGTGGCAATTCTGGCAGTTCCGGTTTTACCGGCAAAAGTGACAAAATTGCTTTTCAGATCTTTAGCAGTTCCGTACAAACAAACGCCTTTCAGCATTTCCTGTGCTTTTTTGATGGTACTCCTGGATGCAATTCTTGAGTTAAGCACCTCTGTCCCGAATCTTTCCACCAGTGCCCCTTTATCACGTATTTCCTTAACAAGGTGTGGTTTTACCATTGTCCCATCGTTTGCCACAGCATTATAGAAATTCAGAATTTGCAGCGGGGTCATCTTGGTTTCGTACCCGTATGACATTCCCGCCAATGTTGTACCCCACCAATCGGCATCGCCCGGGTATTTGAAATAGGGCTGTCCTTCACCAATTATGTCAACACCTAAAGGCTTGTTAATGCCAAAACTTAAAACTTTGTCAACATATTTTTTAGGATCTTTTTCGTAGTTACTGGTGATGATTTTTGCCACGCCCACATTCGAGGATTTTTCAAAAACCTGTTTGACAGTAATTTTTCCATATCCATGTGTATCGGTAATGGTACGTCCGCTTTTTTGCCATCGGCCATTACCGGTATCAATAACATCCATGGTGTCAATTACGCCGTCTTCGAGCGCCACCATCAGCGAAACAAGTTTGAAAGTAGAACCGGGTTCATAGCACCCGCGTGGGCCCAATGCATAATTGTCCTTTTCGTAATACCCACCTACGCCCTTGCCCAGGTTGGCAATTGCCTTTATTTCCCCGGTTTTCACTTCCATCAGTACGGCAGTTGCCCAATCGGCATTGGTTTTTTGTACTTGTTCAAGCAAGGCACTTTCGGTGATATCCTGCATTTTCACATTTAATGTGGTAATAATATCCATCCCGTTTTCAGGTTCTATTTCAATGCGCGAAACCCACCTGCCCGAAAGATTTTCTTTGTAACTGATTCCATTTTCACCTTTCAGGTAAGGTTCGAAGCTACCTTCGAGGCCGGTAAAACCCACCATACCAAGTTCACCGCCATGTGCACCTTTGTTTAATCCACCGATTGTGCGGAGTGCCAGCATACCCAGCGGATTTACCCTGCGATTTTCCTGTTCGATGATAATACCGCCACCATATCGTCCGCGACGGATAATCGGGAACTTTTTCAATTGCTGCAATTCGGTGTAATCAATTTTACGGGGAGTAAGCATAAAACCACGGTTGGCCGTTTTATAAGCCTCATTCAGCCTTCGCTTATATTCCGATTTCGGATAATTTCTGAAAAATGTTGACAAGTAATAAGCAAGGGAATCACTTTCTTTTTTAAATACTTTCCTCACACCTTCCGAAGCCATGTCCATCCGCAGGTAATATCCCGGAACTGAAGTGGCCAGCAAACTCCCATCTTCGGCACAAATGTTCCCTCTTTGCGGACTTTCAACGATCGTGTTAGCGCTGAGGTTCTCCTGTATTTGCTCCCATCGGTCGTTTTTAATCTTCTGAACAGAAATAAGTTTCACTACCACGGCCAAAGAGAATATCAGCAGCGCAAAATAGATGAGTGATACACGTGTCAATATTATTTTCCGAATATCCACAGTCTCTTTTTGTTAACGTTCAACTTTTTGGGTGGCCGGACCGGCTCTTGTAAATCAAGGCCTGCCTTTTCAACCTTTTTTTGCACTTCCGACGGACGGCTGGCATTCATTAGTTTCGAAGACAGCGTAATTGACTCAGAACGAAGATTATCCATTGTGTCCTGCATAATCTCCATTTTTCTGATTGTGCGCTCAGACCAGTTTCGGTTGGTAATCAGCAAAAGGGCCAGGAATGACAGAAAAATAATAAAAGGTATTTGCCGGGTGACCCTTTCATCGGTTAAAATCGTTCCTCCGATAAACGATTTTACACCTGGTTTTTTATTTTTTGCTTTCTCTGTCATATCAAATCTTTTCTGCAATTCTGAGTTTAGCGCTGCGCGACCGGCTGTTTGCTTTTTGCTCCTCAACACCGGGGGTAATTACTTTGCGGGTGATTATTTTAAAGGGAGTTTCAACATTTCCATAAAAATCTTTAATCACTTTTCCCTCGAAATTCCCGGTTTTCATAAAGTTCTTGCAGATTCTGTCTTCAAGGCTGTGATAGGTCAGAATAACAAGCCGTCCACCGGGTTTCAGAATCTGTAATGAAGCTTCAAGAAACTCCTGCAAAGCATCCAATTCGTCGTTCACTTCAATTCTTAATGCCTGAAAAACCTGCGCGAGATATTTGTTTTCGGTTGCTTTTGGTGCGCAACCTGAGACAATTTCCTTAAGCTGGCTTGTGGTTTTTATCCTGGTTTCGTGTCGTTTCCGGCAAATCAGCGAGGCAAGCTGTTTCGAATTGCTTATTTCGCCAAATAGCCTGAAAACCTGTTCAAGTTTTTCCTCAGTGTATTCATTAATTACCTGCTCGGCATTTGTACGTGCATTTTGGTTCATCCGCATATCCAGTTTTCCTTCAAACCTGAAAGAGAAACCGCGTTCCGGAACATCAAAATCGTGCGAAGAAACACCCAGGTCGGCAAATATGGCACTCACTTTTTCGACACCATAAAAACGGAGGAAATTTTTAATGTACCTGAAATTGTGCCGGATGAAAACCAATCTTGGGTCATTTGAAACATTACCGGCTGCATCTTCATCCTGGTCGAATGCAAAAAGTTTTCCGCGTGGAATTTTTTCGAGAATGAGTTTTGAATGGCCGCCACCTCCATACGTTGCATCCACTGCAACCGAGTCAGCAACCAGGTTCATCCCCTCGATGCTTTCGGCAGCCAAAACCGGTATGTGGTAAACCTGCGTCATGGAGATTAAAGTTTTTTCTGTCGTTTTTCCTTCAGTTTTGCCAGAAAATCGGCTTTACTCATCTGCGATTCCGCCAGTTTGCTTTCAGCCATCAGCCTGATTGATTCGCCCATTCCAATAAATTCCACCCCTTTTTCGAGGTGCGCATAATTCAGGTAATCAGTCGGGATATTGATTCGTCCGTTGGGAGCTACGGTAACTTTTGTAAAATTCTGATAGAAGTATTGCAAAAGCGCGTCGTCGTCTTCATCAAACGGGTCGAGCGTACTTTTAAAATCTTCCACCCTTTTTATCCATGATTTTTCAGGATGGATATCGAGACATTCCCGGTGAATATTTTTCTCGATAATTAGCGACTCTGCTGCCAGATCGCCCAGCCCTTTTTTAAAAGGTGCCGGTAATACGATTCGGCCCTTATCATCAACAGTAGCGCTATATGTTCCTGCAAATCCAATCATGCGACAATCGCGTGTTTTTTTTCAATTGTAAAAATAGAAATTTATTCCAAAACATGCCATATTATTCCAATTTGTTCCACAGCGAATATATGCCGTGTCATTTTTTCCCTGTTGAAAACCTGTTGAAATAATGTTCAAAACAAAACACCAACTGTTAAAACAAATACATTATCGCCTGATTTAATGCTAATTAAACAATTTCAAAAAATTATAAACACCCGTTAATAACTCACGTTCAACTTCAATTTTCCGCGACAAAAAAACAGGCTATAAACCCCGGAAATGATCATATACATGCAGGCGTTTGTTTTCAATTTTGGCGAACATCCGCCGGCATCAGGATTATTTGAGAAACAGATAATTTTTATTTAATTGGCGTAAAATTTTCAGGCGTGGGAGAAGAAGAAAAATACACTTTTAAACCAATCGATATCAAGCAGTTGTTTTATGCAAAAAATAAAGCACTGGCCCGGTTTATTCCTGGTTTCGTTTACCGGTATATCTCGAATGAACTTCATCTCGACTTTTTTAATGACTTTTTGAAGAGAAACGAGCATTTGAAAGGCATCCCGTTTGTTGACCAGGTAATAACTGAATTTAATGTAACTGAGCATATTTACGGATTGGAAAATATCCCTGAAAATGGCCGTTATATATTTGCCAGCAATCATCCTTTTGGTGGTTTCGACGCCTTGGTTTTGATGCGAAATGTTTACAAACGCATGGGAGAGCTCCGGTTTTTAGCCAACGATATTTTAATGAGCATTAAAAACCTCGAATCGTTATTTGTGCCGGTCAACAAGCACGGCAGCAACAGTCGCGAAATGGCTGAAAACCTCAACAAACTATATGATTCAGACTTGCAGATCATGATTTTTCCATCGGGTTATGCATCCCGGAAAATCAAAGGCAAAGTAGTTGACCTGGAATGGAAAAAACATTTTATTGCCAAAGCTGTTAAACATAAACGGGATGTTGTACCGGTTTTTGTTGCAGGCCAGAATTCGGAACATTTTTACAGGGTAGCCAAATTCAGAACAGCACTCAGGTTGAAATGGAACCTCGAAATGTTCTATTTGCCCGATGAATTAGTAAAACAAAAAAACGCCAATATTTATGTTTATTTTGGCCAACCAATACCCTACCAGACATTTGACAATTCAAAAACCCACCAGGAATGGGCAAATTGGGTGAGAGCTGAAACTTACAGATTGTCACCTGAACAATAGATAAAAATTAAATCTTTTCACATTTATACGAAACAGGTATTTTTTCTAATTTCGCATCTGTTTCAAACAATACTGAAATACATAAATGAAAGAGATAGTTGCACCACTTCCGCGAAAACAGATCATCGCTGAACTTACGCCGGATAAGTTGTTAAGAAAAACCAACAAGGGAGGTAACGAAATTTATGTAATCACCCATCACGATTCACCAGCAATCATGCACGAGGTCGCCCGCCTGAGAGAAATAACATTCAGGGCCGCGGGAGGTGGGACCGGAAATGAAGCCGACATTGATATTTACGATACTTCTGAAAAGCCATACAAGCAACTAATCGTTTGGGACCCCGACTCAAAAGAGATATTGGGTGGCTACCGGTATATTTTGTGCAGCGAAGCACCCCGCGACAAAAATGGGAATATTATTCTTGCCACATCGAAACTGTTTCACTTCTCCGAAAAATTCAATACCGAATACCTTCCCTATACCATTGAACTTGGCCGTTCGTTTGTGCAGCCTGCCTACCAATCGAGCAAAGCAGGAGCCAAGGCACTCTTTGCCCTCGACAATTTGTGGGACGGGTTGGGGGCATTAACAGTTGACCATCCTGAAATCAAATATTTCTTTGGCAAGGTTACCATGTATTCACATTTTCATAGTGAAGCCAGAAATTTGATTCAATACTTTATGCGGAAATATTTCGCCGATAAAGAGAAGCTTGTTTACCCGAAAGACCCGGTAATATTCGATATTGATGAGTCG
>JAJUGS010000387.1 GCA_029265875.1 Prolixibacteraceae bacterium | reverse complement strand
TCCTGGTCGCGCTGAAAATACAATTCGGCAGTCTCGTGTGAGTGGACTTCGTAAACCGATTTCCCGATTATTTCGGATTTGTCGCGGCCGGTAAATTTCTCGTGTGCCTTGTTGCACAAGAGATAAACACAATTCAGGTCGCGGTAAAAGATAGGAATCGGCAGTGCATCAATAATCTTCTGGTGCAGTTCAGGTTCGTCGATGCTGCTGGTTAATATCGAATCTTTATCGTAAATCATAGGTTTTGGTTGTCTTTTTATACGAGTGTGAAAAGTAACGAAATTAACCCGATCATTCAACAACATTCAGATGTTTTAAAATATATGTTTATCCGGTACAAAAACAGTTTTTTAATGAATCGCAGCAGTTATCTTTGCTTTTTTAAACCGATTTTTCAATGACCTTAAAATCTGAATTGTGAATATCAAAGAAATCATAAAACTAACCGGGGCCAGGGTGGTTACCGGCGATTTTGACGAAGAAACCGAGGTGGAGAAAGCTTTCAGCTCCGACCTGATGAGCGACGTGCTGACACTGGATGATCATCGCATTTTATTGATTACCGGGCTTGCAAATGTACAACTCATCCGTACCGTTGAAATGGCCGATATTCCGGTGGTATTGCTCTCGCGCAACAAAACAGCCACCCCCGAAATGATTGAACTGGCCAAAGAAATTGGCATTATTCTGCTTGAAACTCCCTTTTCCATGTTCAGGGCAAGTGGTGTGCTTTACCAAAACGGGCTCGATCCGCTGTATTGAAAACATGATTATGCAGTTTGAAATAAAGGGGGGTGATTTTGACCAGGCCGGAAAGGCTTCGAGCAAAATCAAAAACAGGCTGAAACAATTAGATGTGGACCCTGCCTTTATAAAAAGGGTGGTGGTGGCTGCTTACGAAGCCGAACTGAACGTGGTGGCACATGCTTTTCACGGAACCATGACTGCCGTTTTTGATAAGGATTTTATTTCGGTAACGGTTGCCGACAGCGGGCCGGGAATCGAAAACATTGACCTTGCCATGCAGGCGGGTTTTTCAACGGCCTCGAAAAAAGTAAGGGAAATGGGTTTTGGTGCCGGAATGGGGTTGCCCAACATTAAAAAAAACACCGACGAGCTGATTATCGAAAGTAAAGTAGGTGTGGGTACAACACTGTTTTTTAAAATTTACTACTGATGAAGAAAATCGTGAAATATCACGCGATTAAAGTAAACCACGATAAATGCATTGGCTGCACGCATTGCATGAAAGCTTGTCCCACTGAGGCAATCCGCATCAGAAAAGGCAAAGCCGATATTAACGACGACCGTTGTGTTGATTGCGGAAACTGTTTGCGTGCCTGCCCGGTGGATGCTTTTTATGTAGAACATGATGAATTTGACCAACTGAAAAACTTTCCGCACCGCGTGCTTTTGTTCCCGGCGGTGATGATTGGGCAGTTTGCAGCCAAATATTCCGAGGACCAGATTTACCAGGCTTGCCTGAACCTTGGGTTTAACCACGTTTTGGAGGTGGAACAGCCCATTGGCTGGCTGATTGAAATGTTGCGGGAAGAAGTGCAGAAAAAGGACATCATGCCCAAAATCAGCTCGTTTTGTCCGGCCATTGTCCGGCTGATACAAATCAAATATCCGTCGCTGGCCGAAAATATCGTGCCGTTTCATGCACCGCACGACCTTGCAGCTCATTATATTATTGCACAACTGGCGAAAGAAGGCGTTGAGCGCAGCCAGATCGGTATTTTTTATGTGTCGCCCTGCTCGGCAAAACTGGCGGCTGTTAAACGTCCGTTTGGCGACAAACCCACCATGGTTGACGGGCTGATCAACATGAACGATTTGTACAACCGGATTATGAAACAGATGCGGAACCAGGAAACCACCGATACTTCGCACCTGCGGAAAAATATTACAATCGACGGAACTTTGTGGAGCCTGCCGCGGGGTGAGGCACGCGAATTTAAAAACCGTTCGATGGCGATTGACGGAATTCACAATGTGGTGAAGTTTCTCGAAAGACTGGAAACCGAAGAAGTTCCCGATCTCGATTTTCTGGAACTGAAATCGTGCAGCCAGGGTTGTGCCGGTGGGATCCTGCTCACCGGAAACCGCTTCCTGACCGTGGAAAGGCTGAAAAAAAGAGCGGCCAATTATCCCACCGCAGCAAAACTGAATTATACCGATGATTGCAAGGAAACTGTTCAGCAAAAAATGATCAGCGGGCCGATTGTGCCAAAACCGGCATTCAGATTAGACACCGACCGAAAAAAAGCGCTGCTGAAAATGCAGAAAATGGACAAAATCCTTTGCCAGTTGCCGGCTATCGATTGTGGTGGCTGCGGCGCTCCCAACTGCCATGCACTGGCCGAAGACATGGTACAGGGAAAAGCCAAAATGACAAGTTGTATATTCTTGCAGAAAAGATATTTA